>DASPTT010000156.1:0-35013 GCA_035623275.1 Acidimicrobiales bacterium | reverse complement strand
ACGAGCAGGGTGTCGACGATGCGCAGGCCCGCCGCGGCGAGCGCCCGACCGGTCTCGGTGATCTCGACGACGGCGTCCGCGATGTCGGGGACCTTCGCCTCCGTGGCCCCGTAGGAGAGACGGATGTCCGCGTGCACACCGTGCTTCTCGAGGACGCGGCGGGTCAGCTCGGGGTACTCGGTCGAGACGCGTGCCCCGGCCGGCAGGTCGCCCACGGCGAGCACGGGTGACTCCTCGGCCACCGCCAGCACGACCCGGATGGGGTTGGCGGAGGCCTTGGAGTAGTTGAGCGTGCCAAGCGAGGTCACCTCCGCACCCGTCTCCTCGATCCAGTCCCGCCCCGTGATCCCGAGGTCGAAGAGGCCCTCGGCCACGTAACGGGGGATCTCCTGGGGGCGCAGGATCCGGACCTCGTCGACCCGGGGGTCGTCGATGCTCCCCCGGTAGTCCACGTCGGAGGCACGGGACACGGCCAGGTCGGCCGCGGCGAACAGGTCGAGCGTGGCGCGCTCGAGGGACCCCTTCGGCAGCACCAGGCGAAGCACACGCCCTCCTATCGACGGTCCACCGGGACGGACCCGAGCAGATCGGCCATCTCGAGCGCGGTCAGGGCCGCCTCGTACCCCTTGTTCGTCTCCCCCGGCGCGCAGCGCTCGAGCGCCTGGGCGATCGTGTCCGTGGTGAGCACGCCGAAGACCACCGGCACGCCGGTGTCCAGCGCGACCCGCTGGAGGCCTGCCGCGCACTGCCCCGCCACGTAGTCGAAGTGCGGCGTGTCGCCTCGGATCACCGCGCCCAGGGCGATGACCGCCTGTGCGCCGGCGCCCACCAGCCGCTGTGCGGCCAGTGGCAGCTCGAAGGCACCCGGCACCCACGCCACGGTCACACCCTTGGCGTCCACGTCGCACTTGCCGAGCGCGTCGAGCACCCCCTGGAGGAGCCGCTCGGTGATGCCGCCGTTGAACTTGGCGCAGGCCACCGCCAGGCGCACCGGGCCTGCGGGGCGGCCGACGAGGGACGTGCCCACCTCGGCGGCGACGCGCTCGACGGCACCCTCGGACAGCGCGGTCTCGTCAGAGGACGTCATCGAGTCCCTCGAAGATGTGGCCCATGCGCTCGCGCTTCGTCCGGAGGTACTCGATGTTCTCCGGGTTGGCGTGCGCGTCCAGCGGCACGCGCTCGACGATGTCGAGCCCGAAGCCCTCCAGGCCGCCGTACTTGACCGGGTTGTTGGTGATGAGCCGCATGGTGGTCACACCCAGGTCGACCAGGATCTGTGCCCCGATCCCGTACTCCCGGTTGTCCACCGGCAGGCCGAGCTCGATGTTGGCGTCGACGGTGTCGTGCCCTTGCTCCTGGAGGTTGTAGGCGCGCAGCTTGTGGGCCAGACCGATCCCCCGCCCCTCGTGCCCGCGCAGGTAGACCACGACACCGGTCCCCTCCTCGGCGATGATCCGCAGGGCCTCGTGGAGCTGCGGGCCGCAGTCGCAGCGCAGCGAGCCGAAGACGTCGCCGGTGAGGCACTCCGAGTGCACGCGGACGAGGACGTCCCCCTTGCCCGCGACCTCGCCGCTCACGACGGCCAGGTGGTGCTCGCCGTCGATGACCGACTCGTAGGCGTAGCCGGTGAAGTCGCCGACGTCGGTGGGGATGCGGGCGGGACCCGCGATGCGGCGCACCAGCTTGTCCTTGCGCCGCCGGTACCGGATCAGGTCCGCGATGGTGATCAACGGCAGCCCGTGGCGCTCGGCGAACGCCTCGAGCTCGGGGAGCCGGGCCATGCGGGTCTTGTCCTCCGAGACGATCTCGCACAGCACGCCGGCAGGGTGCAGGCCCGCCGCCTTCACGAGGTCGATGGTGGCCTCGGTGTGCCCTGCGCGCTTGAGCACGCCGCCGGGGCGGTAGCGCAGGGGGAAGATGTGGCCGGGCCGGTTGAGGTCGCCCGGGCGCGTGTGGGGGTCGATGAGGGCCTGGATGGTCGCGGCGCGGTCCTCGGCCGAGATGCCCGTCGTCGTGCCGTGGCGGGTGTCCACGCTGACCGTGAACGCGGTGCGCTGCGACTCGGTGTTGGCCGTCACCATGAGGGGCAGGTCCAGCTGGTCGGCGCGCTCGGGTGTGAGGGGCGCGCAGATGACCCCCGAGGTGTGGGCCAGGAAGAATGCGATCGACTCCTGGGTGGCGGCCTGGGCCGCCATCACCAGGTCGCCTTCGTTCTCGCGGTCCTCGTCGTCGACGACGACGACGATCTCGCCCCGCCCGATGGCGGCGATGGCTTCCTCCACGGCGGCGAAGGGCATCAGGCCGCCCGTCCCACGGGGCCCGCGCCGTCCGCGCCCGGGGGGGCGAGCTCGACGCGCAGGTCTTCGCCCAGCCGCTCGACCGAGACCACCTGCCCGCGCCACAGCTGGTCCATGGTGGGCGCACCGGGACCGGCGAACATGGGCACCGCGTCGTCCCCCCCGAAGAGCGCGGGCGCCAGGTACACGACGTAGCGGTCCACCAGTCGGGCCGAGTGGAACGCGTGCGCGACCGTGGCCCCGCCCTCGACGAGCAGCTGGAGCACCCCCCGCCCTCCGAGGTCGTCGAGCACGTCGCCGAGGTCCCCCGACAGCTCCACCGCGGGGTGCAGCCGCGCGTCCCTCGGGGCCCGGCCCAGCACCACGCGCAGGGGCTGGCGCGCGGGAGGCGGGTCGGTGCGGACGGTGAGCTCGGGGTCGTCGGTACGCACCGTGCCCGCGCCCACCAGCACCGCGTCCGAGCGCGAGCGCAGGTGGTGGACGTCCTCGCGGGCGGCCGCGCCCGTCAGCCAGCGCGAGGTGCGGTCGGGGGCGGCGATGCGCCCGTCGAGGGAGGCAGCCAGCTTGAGCACGACCCAGGGCCGGCCGGTGCGGCGGTGCTTGAGGTACGGGGCCAGCAGCTCGGCGACCTCGTCGCCGGCCACCCCCACGTCGACCTGCACCCCGTGCGAGCGCAGCAGCTCCACCCCGCGCCCAGAGACGTCGGGGTCGGGGTCGAGCATGCCCACGACCACACGGGCCAGACCCGCCTCCAGCACGGCGTCGGTGCACGGCGGGGTGCGACCGTGGTGCACGCAGGGCTCCAGCGTCGTGTACAGGGTGGCGCCGCGGGCGGCGGCACCCGCCGCCCGAAGGGCCACGACCTCGGCGTGGGGCCCGCCCGGCGGCTCCGTGGCGCCCTCGAACCGCTCCGCCCCCGCGGCCACCACCGCGCCGACCCAGGGGTTGGGCGCGGTGCGGGTCCGGACCGACGCGGCCAGGGCCAGCGCCCGTCGCATGGCGGCGAGGTCGTCGCCCCGCTCGCTCGGCGCCGGCACGGGGTACGAGCCCGAAGTCATGGGAGGATCAGTCTACTTGCCGCCCCGACAGGGCCTTTTCCCCCGACTCCCGGATCCGCCGGGTCGCCTCCCAGGGGTGGTCGTCGCCGAAGATCGCCGATCCCGCCACGAGCACCCGGGCGCCGGCCTCGACCACGAGCGGCGTCGTCTCCTCGTCGATCCCGCCGTCGACCTCCAGCTCGACGTCCAGGCCCAGCAGGTCGATCTCGGCGCGCGTCCGGGCGATCTTGGGCAGCACCTCGGCCATGAACGCCTGGCCGCCGAAGCCGGGGAACACGGTCATGCACAGGACCAGGTCGACCTCGGGCAGGTAGGGGGCGTAGGCCTCGAAGGGGGTGTCGGGGTTGGCGGCCAGCCCCACCCGCAGTCCCAGGGACCGGGCCTGTTCGATCAGCGCGTCGGTGTCGCCGACCTCGACGTGGACGGTGCAGCCGTCCGCCCCCGCTTTGCGGAAGGCCTCCAGGTGCTGCGCCGGGTTGGTGATCATGAGGTGGCAGTCGAAGTAGAGGCCGCTGTGCCGGCGCAGCGACTGCACCACCGGCGGCCCGATCGTCAGGTTGGGGACGAAATGGCCGTCCATGACGTCGACGTGGAGCCAGTCGGCCTCCGACGCCACCTCGCCCACCGCCTCCGACAAGCGGCCGAAATCGGCCGAGAGCAGCGAAGGGGCGATGCGCAGCATGCGGGGCGAGCCTACCGGTCCCCTCCGCCGGCACCGGTGGAGGCGCCGAGGCGCTCGCCGGGCTCGGGTCGCACCCCCCGGCGCCAGTCCGCCGCCGCCATGGGTCGCCTTCCCTCGGGCTGGACCTCCTCGAGGACGAGCCGTCCCGAGCCGGTGACCACGGCCTCGTCCTCCAAGGTGCCCGGCACGACCTGCGCGCCCTCCGCCTCGGCGTGGGCCCGCAGGATCCGCAGCCGCTGGCCGCGGAAGGTCGTCCAGGCCCGGTCCAGGCGCACGACGCGCTCGAGCGACGCCGCGTCGCGCGACCAGTCGAGCCGGAAGTCCTCCGGCTCGAGCTTGGCCGCGTAGGTGGGCTCGCCCTTCTGGGCCTCGCCCGGTCCCAGCGCGCCGGCACCGCCGGCGAGCGTCTCGACGAGCAGCTGCGCCCCGAGCGCGGCCAGACGCGCTGTCAGCGTGGCGGCCGACTCGCGCCGTTGGTCGTCGACGGCGACACGACGGCACGCCAGCACCGGGCCGGTGTCGAGGCCGGCCTCGAGCCGCATGATGCACACCCCGGTCTCCACGTCGCCGGCCAGGATGGCCCGCTCGACGGGTGCCGCCCCGCGCCAACGCGGCAACAACGAGAAGTGCACGTTGAGCATGGGCAGCTCGTCCAGGACGCGTTGGGGGACGATCCGCCCGTAGGCGACGACGATCCCCAGCTCGGCGCGGGCGCCGAGCGCATCGTCGAGGCGGTCGGTGCTGTCCAGGCCGAGCTCGAGCGCGGCCTGCTTGACCGGGCTCGGGACGGTCGCCGCGCCACGGCCCCGGCGGCGGTCGGGCTGGCTCACCACCAGCGCCACCTCGTGGCCGGCCTCCACCAGCGCCCGCAGCGACGGGACCGCCGCGTCGGGCGAGCCGAGGAAGACGAGCCGGCTCACCCGGTCAGAGCTTGTGCCGGTCGTCGTGCTCGGCGCCCCGGGCGCCGGCGACGAGGCGCGCCAGCCCGTCGGGATCGGCCGAGGGGAGGTCCAGGGCCCGGGTGCGCAGGATGCGCAGCGCCTCCTTGCGCTGGTCCTCGTCGAGGCGCTCCACGAGCAGCACGCCGTCGAGGTGGTCCACCTCGTGCTGGAAGACCCGGGCGTCGAATTCGTCGGCGTCGATCGACACCTCGTTGCCTTCGAGATCCCAACCGGTGAGGTGGACCTCCTTGGGCCGCACGATGGGCCACGACAGGCCGGGGACCGACAGGCACCCCTCTTCGTAGGTCCACTCCCCCCTGGACTGCGCGATGACGGGGTTCACGATCGTACGGGGCCCGGCGCCGTCACCGGTGTCGTAGACGAACAGCCGCTTCTGTATGCCCACCTGCGGTGCGGCCAGCCCGACGCCGGGGGCCGCGTACATGGTCTCGATCATGTCGTCCACGATCGCCCGGAGCCGCCCGTCGATCTCGGTGACCTCGCGGGTCGGCTGGCGCAGCACGGGGTCGCCGTAGACCCGGATGACGTGGGTGGACATGCGCCCATCGTACCGGGCGACCTCGGAGCTCCCCCGCCGGCGCTGTCGCGCGCGGGTGCCGCGCCGCCCCGAGCGCGCCCGGTACGGATGCGGTCGACCCTCAGGCCCGCAGCGGGTCGACCGCGACGCGGAGCCGGCCCGGTGGCCGTGGCGTCGCCGACAACAGGTCGCACAGCGCCGCCACCGACGGGGCCCGCAGCGTCCAGCTGCCGTCGCCCACCGCGGCCACGCGCACCTCCGCCGGCGCGCCCGCGTCCAGGGCCTGGGCGTAGACGTCGGCGGCCGCGCCACTGAGGACCGCCAGCGCGCCGTACGGCGGGAGCCCCAGCGACCGCCGGATGGGCGCTTCGGACTCGGCCAGCCGAGCCGGGTCGGCGCCGAGGGCGCCGACGAGGACCTCGTGGTCGGGCTGTCGCGTCTGCACCAGGATCCGCCCCGGCGCCCTGCCGGCCGGCCCCGGGCCCGGCGCGCTGGCGGCCACCAGCCGCGCCGCTCGCGCCAACAGGGCCATCGCCTCCTCGTGGGCCCGGATGCGCGGCGCAGACAGCTCCGCGTCGAAATCCAAGAACGCCACTGCATCTGCGCGCTGCACCCGGTGCAAGGCCGCCTCGGTCCCCACGACCAGGCGCGCCGTCCCCGCCGCGTCGTCGCGTCCCGCCGGCGCGCCCGCCACCTCGACGACGGGGACCCGGGTCAACGCCTCGAGCTCCTCGCGCACGCGTGACACGCCGAGCCGAAGGGCCTTGCGCCGCGTCCCCCCGCAGTGGCCGCACACCACCGGCCGTTCCAGCCCGCAGCGCCGGCAGTGCAGCCGGTCCGGCGCGTCCTGCTCGTGGAGCACCTCCAGCGCGCCTCGGCAGCGCTCACAGCGGGCAAGCTCCCCGCACGCGGCGCAGGCGGAGAGCCGCACGCGGCCGGTGCGGTTCAGCACGCAGACGATGCGCCGACCTTCGTCGGCCGCGCCCCAGCGGAGCAGCGACACCAGCGCCTCGGAGAACAGCCCGGCGCGCGGGTCCTCGCTGCGGCGGTCCACGATCTCCAGTGCGGGCCACCCCAGCCGCTCGCTGCGCCGTGACGTGGTGACGAGGGGGCCGGCGTCGAGCAGGTCGAGGGTGGGGCACGGCGACACCAGGGCGCAGGGCGCGCCGTCGCGCCGGGCGCGCTCGGCCACGACTTGCCAGGCGTTCCAGGTGGGTGCGCGCTCTTCCTGATAGACGCCGTCGTGCGCGTCGAGGACGACGGCGGCGCTGAGCACGGGAAGCGGCGCGAACGCACCGGCCCGCGTCCCCACCGCGACCACCGCCCCGGCGCGCGCCGCCGCCCAGTCACGTGGCAACAGCGCCACCGGCAGACCTGCCCGCGCCAGGCGCGCCGCCACCACGGCGGCGCCGCGCTGGGAGGCGGCGAGCACGAGCACCCCGGCGCCGGGCGGTCCCGTCCCCACCCGGCGCCCGGCGGCAAGGGCGAGCTCCGTGGCGTCGAGGCCGGGCGCGACGCGCACGACCGTCGTGCCGCCGCCGAGCGCGTCGTCGGTGACCTCGCCCACGCCGGAGGGCCCGCCGGCGGCGCCGTTGGCGCCGGCCGCCGCGCGCGCCACGCCCGGCCGCCCGCGCTCGGGGAGGCTGCGCACCAGCGTCGGCGCCGAGGCCGTGCCCAAGAACGCGGGGAGCGGGCCCGCCCAGCGCCACGCCGCCCACGTCGCCAGCTCCAGCACCGCCGGGGGCGGGCCCCAGCCGCGCACGGCGGTGATCTCGTGCAGCGTGACGTCGCCCGGCGGCGTGACCCCGAGCGCGGTCACCCAGCCCCGCACACGGCGTCCCTGGAGCACGACGCGCACCTCGGTGCCCACCGCCACCCGCGACGCCAGCGCTTCGGGGACGAGGTAGTCGAAGGCCTTGCGGATGGCGACGACGTCACACACGACGCGCGCCACGACGGGCGCGTCCCTGCCCGGAGCCGCGGCCAAAGGCGCTAGATCCCCAGGGCGCGCTTGAGGTCGTCGACCTTCGAGGTCGCCTCCCACGTGAGCTCCTTGTCGGAGCGCCCGAAGTGCCCGTAGGCGGCCGTGCGGCGGTAGATCGGCCGCAGCAGGTCGAGGTCGCGCACGATGGCCGCGGGGCGCAGGTCGAACACCTCGCGCACGGCGGCCTCGATGGCCGACGGGTCGACGGCGGCCGTGCCGAAGGTCTCCACGAGCAGCGACACCGGCTTGGCCACGCCGATGGCGTAGGCCACCTGGACCTCGCACCGGCGCGCCGCGCCCGCCGCCACCACGTGCTTGGCCACCCAGCGGGCCGCGTAGGCGGCGGAGCGGTCGACCTTGGAGGGGTCCTTGCCCGAGAAGGCGCCGCCGCCGTGCCGGGCCATCCCCCCGTAGGTGTCGACGATGATCTTGCGGCCGGTCAGGCCCGTGTCCGCGTGCGGGCCGCCCAGCTCGAAGCGCCCGGTCGGGTTGGCCAGCACGCGCATCGACGACGAGTCGAGGTCCGGCGGGAGCAGCGGGTGGATCACGTGCTCGCGCAGGTCGGGCAGGAGGAGCGTCTCGATGTCGACCCCCGGCGCGTGCTGCGTGGAGATCAGGATCGTGTCCAGGGCCACCGGCCGGCCGTCCTCGTAGACCACGCTCACCTGCGTCTTGCCGTCCGGGCGCAGGTAGGGCAGGACGCCGACGCGTCGCACCTGCGCCAGGCGCTGGGCGAGCCGGTGCGCCATCCAGATGGGCAGCGGCATGAGGTCCGGCGTCTCGTCGCAGGCGTAGCCGAACATCATCCCCTGGTCACCCGCGCCCTGGGCGTTGAGCTGGTCCTCGCCGCCGGAGCCGGTACGCACCTCGTGGGCCGCGGTCACGCCCTGGGCGATGTCGGGCGACTGCTCGTCGAGGGCGACCATGACACCGCAGGTGCGCCCGTTGAAGCCGTGCGCGTCGCTGTCGTAGCCGATGTCGCACACAACGTCGCGCACCAGCGAGGGGATGTCGACGTAGCAGGTGGTCGAGATCTCGCCGGCCACCACGACGAGCCCGGTGGTGAGCAGCGTCTCGCACGCCACCCGGGCGGTGGGGTCCTCGGCGATGACGGCGTCGAGGACGCTGTCGGAGATCTGGTCGGCCATCTTGTCGGGATGACCCTCGGTGACGGACTCCGACGTGAAGGTGTAGCGGCTGGTCACGAACGACTCCTCTGTTGGGACCCCTCGGGGGCGGACGACGGGTCGGCCTGCAGACGGGCCGCCACCGTATCGAGAACGGCGTCGGCCACGACACCTTTCGGCGCCAGGGGGACATCGCGCCTGGCACCGCCCGCTTCCAGGATGGTCACCGCGTTGGTGTCGTGGTCGAAGCCCACGCCGGGGGCGGCCACGTCGTTGGCCACGATGACGTCGACGCCCTTGGCGGCCAGCTTCGCCGCGGCGTGCTCGACCACGTCGTGGGTCTCCGCCGCGAAGCCCACCAGCACCTGGCCCGGGCGTCGTCGGCGCACGACCTCGGCCAGGATGTCGGCCGTGGGCTCGAGGACGATCTCGGGCAGGCCGTCGGCCTTCGAGAGCTTGCGGTCGGCGACGGCCTTGGGGCGGAAGTCGGCGACGGCGGCGGCCATGACGATCACGTCGGCCTCGGCCGCCCGGGCCACGACGGCCTCCTCCATCTGGGCGGCGCTGTCGACGCGCACCACGGCGGCGCCGGGTGGGCCGGGCACCGAGGTCGTCGTCACGAGCACCACGCTCGCCCCCCGGCGGGCGGCGGCATCGGCGATGGCGTGGCCCTGCTTGCCCGACGACCGGTTGGTGATGAAGCGCACGGGGTCGATCGCCTCGCGGGTCCCGCCCGCGGTGACGAGCACGGTCCGGCCATGGAGGTCCCCGCCCGGGCCGCCACCGACGAGGGCCAGCGCCCGGGCCACGATCTCGCCGGGCTCGGCCAGGCGCCCCGCCCCTGTGTCGCCCCCGGCCAGGCGGCCCTCGGCGGGGGCCACCACGTGCACCCCCCGGCGCTCGAGGGTGGCCAGGTTCTCCTGGACGGCGGGGTGCTCCCACATCTCGGTGTGCATGGCCGGGCAGACGAGCACCGGCGCTCGGGTGGCGAGCACCGTGGCGGTGAGCAAGCCGTCGGCGATCCCCGCCGCGTAGGTGCCCAGGAAGCGGGCGGTGGCGGGCACCACCACCACCAGGTCGGCGCGCTGGCCCAGGTGCGTGTGGGGAATGGGGTCCGCCTCGTGCCAGAGGCTGCGGCGCACCGGCTCGGACGCCAGCGCCGAGAACGTGACCTCGCCCACGAAGCGAGTTGCGTCCTCGGTGAGGACGGGCACCACGTGCACGCCCGCGTCGACCAGCCGGCGGCACACCTCCACGGCCTTGTAGGCGGCGATCCCCCCGGTCACGCCGAGGACGACGACGGGCGTGCCCGCCGGGACGGGGCCCCCCGCACCGTCGGGGCCCACGGCGACGTCGGCCCGCTCGCCGCTCGCTGCGACACGCCGCGGCGCTCGGTCTCCTCCTGGCATGGCGGTCCTCGGCACCCCCTCGGGGTCGCCCGCCGACTACTCGGCGGGCTCCTCCCCGCCGGACTCGGCGACGCCCGCGTCGGCGGCGAGGTCCGCCACCTCGACGTCGACCTCGGCGAGGGTCACGACCTCGGGCGCGCCCTCCCCCTCGGGCGCGGCCACGACCTCGGGCGCGGCCACGACCTCGGGCGCGCCCTCACCCTCGGGCCCCTCGGCCCCCGGCTCCCGGCGCACGGAGACCGCCTTGCCCTCGGCGATCTCCTCGAAGGCGATGGTGAGCGACTTGCCCGAGACCGACGTGACCTGCGGCGGGACCACGTAGCCGAGGCCCTCGCCGAGCTGGTTGTAGTACGAGTTGATCTGCCGGCCGCGCTTGGCGGCCAGCGCCACCAGGGTGAACTTCGAGTCCACCTTGTCGAGCAGCTCCTCGATGGGCGGGTCCATGAGGGTGGTGCGGGGCTGGGCCATCAGGCTCCTTCAGGTGGGCCGCCGCCCCGGACGGCGGGTCGCGGCGATCGGTGGGCATCGATTATACCGGCCACCTGGGAGACGGCCGATTCGAGGTCGTCGTTGACCACCACGTAGGGCGTGAGGGTCCGCCCGATCCGCATCTCCTCCTCGCCCTTGGCGATCCGGGCCGCCACCGTGTCCTCGGGGTCCCCTCGCCCGCGCAGGCGCTCGGCCTGCGCCTCGGGCGAAGGGGGGACCAGCAGGACGACGACCGCCTCGGGGTGCCGGGCACGAACCTGCACGGCGCCCTGCAGGTCGATCTCGAGGAGGACGTCGGTGCCGGGGGGCGGGTCGGGCACTGGCGTGCCGTAGAGGTTCCCGAGGAACTCCGCCCATTCGAGGAACCCACCGCGCGCGATGTTCTCCTCGAAGGTCCGGCGGTCGACGAACGTGTAGTCGTCGTCGGTCTCGCCCGGCCGCCGTGCGCGTGTGGTCCACGACCGGCTGAGCCACAGCGTGGGGTCGCGCTCGACGAGCCGGGCGACGACCGTGCCCTTCCCGGCCCCGCCGGGGCCGGAGACGACGAGGATCAGGGCTTCGCGGTGTGCGCGAGCAACGCCTCGCGCTGGTTCACCCCGAGGCCCTGCAGACGCCGGCTCTCGCTGATCCCGACGCTCTCCATGAGCCGGCGGGCCTTGACCTTGCCGAGGCCCGGGAGTGACTCGAGGACCGAGAGCACCTTCATCTTGCCCACGGTCTCGTCCTTGTCCGCTTGGTCGAGGAGCTGGGACAGGGTGATCGACCCCATCTTGAGCTTCTCCTTCACTTCGGCCCGCTCGCGGCGGACCTTGGCGGCCTTGTCCAGCGCCGCCTGACGCTGCTCGGGAGTCAGGGCAGGAGGTTGCGGCATGCGGGTCACCTTATCCCCTCCGTGGCCCAAGATCACCCAGGACGTGCGGAAATGGCCGAATTGACCTCCGTGCACAATGCACCCGCAACGGCCTCCGGATCGGGCGCCGCGGTGACGGCCCGCCCGACGACCAGAATGTCGCCCCCGGAGGCGATGGCCGCGCCCGGTGTCGCGGCGCGAGCCTGGTCGTCGGGCGCCGTCCCCGCCGGCCGGATGCCGGGGACCACGGTCACGAGCCCCGGCGCCGCGGCGCGCGTCGTGCCGAGATCGGCGGCCGCGCACACGAGCCCCCCACACCCGGCCGCCTTGGCCAGCGCGGCCCGTGCCATGAGCGTCGCCGGCGGCGCAGACGTCTCACTGGTGAGCACGGTGACCCCGAGGACGCACGGCGGGGGCATCCCGGCCGCGTCGGCGCCGGCGGCCGCCCCGGCCACCGCGGCACGCACCATCGCCTCGCCACCCTGGGTGTGCACCGTCGTGAACGCCACGCCCGACCCGCCGATCACACGCGCGGCGCGCTCGACGGTCGTCGGGATGTCGTGGAGCTTCAGGTCGACGAAGACGCGATACCCCTCGGCGCGCAACGCGGAGACCGCCTCGGGGCCCGCGGCCGCGAAGAGCTCCAGGCCGACCTTGGCGATTCCGAACCACGGCCGCAACCGCCGGGCGGTCCGCAGCGCGGCCACCAGGTCGTCGGCGTCGAGCGCCAGCGCCAGCCGCTCCCGTGCCGGGCCGCCCGCCGTCACCCGGCCTCCGGCCGGCGCCCGGGGCCGCCCATGTCCGCACCCTGCACGTGCGGCACCCCCGTGTCCCGGTGCACGGCCCCGACCAGCTCGCGCACCGTCGACACCCCGTGACGCCGGCACCAGCGCGCCAACTCGGCGAGCACCTTTGCCGGCGCCCGCGGGTCGCGGAAGGTGGCGGTCCCCACCTCCACGGCGTTGGCCCCGGCCACCAGCATCTCGGCAGCGTGCACGCCCCGGCAGATGCCGCCGACCCCCACGATGCCCACGTGGGGGAAGGCGGCCCGGCAGTCGTGCACGGCACGCACCGCCACCGGGCGGATGGCCGGGCCGGACACACCCCCGCCCCCCGGTCCCGAGCCGAGCCGGTAGGCGCGTCGCCCCGGGTCGATCGCCATGCCGAGCACCGTGTTCACCAGCACGAGGGCCTCGGCGCCCGCGCCCAGCGCCGCAGAGGCGATCTCGGCGATGTCGGCGACGTTGGGGCTGAGCTTCGCCCAGCGCGGCACACCGCACGAGGCGGCCGCGGCCACGGCGTCGGCTGTGGCGCTCGGCGAGTGCGCGAACATGCGGCTGCGGTCCTCGACGTTGGGGCAGCTCACGTTGACCTCCACCGCCACGATGTCGGGCGCGCCGGCCAGCATGGCGGCGGCGCGCTCGTAGTCCTCCACGCGCCGACCCCAGATGCTGGCCACCACCCGGGCGCCACGGTCGACGAGCGCCGGCAGGTCGCGGGCGCGCCAGGCGGCGACACCAGGGCCCTGGAGCCCGACGGCGTTGAGCATGCCCGCCGGCGTCTCGGTGACCCTCGGCGCCGGGTTGCCCGGCCAGGGCCCCGCCGCGAGGGACTTGACCACCACCGCCCCCAGCGAGGCCAGGTCGACGTAGGCGGCCAGCTCCGCACCGTGGCCGGCGGTGCCCGACGCGGTCAGCACCGGGTTGGGGAGGTGGATCGAACCCACCACGGTACGCAGGTCTACCCGGCGGGGGCTCATCGCGTGGACGCCGGACCCGTGAGCTCCTGCAGGCTCGTGACCGACATGGGGTGCCGCTTCCAGTCGCGCATCCCCGTCGCCGCCGCGCGCGCCGCGGCGACGGTGGTGAGGCAGGGCACGCCGTGGGCCAGCGCGGCGGCGCGGATGTGAGTCCCATCGGCGCGCGGGCCGCGGCCGCGGGGCGTGTTGACCACCAGTTGCACGTGGCCGGAGGCGATGAGCTCCACCGCGTCGGCCGCACCGGTCTCGCCCACCTTCGCCACCACGGTGGCCACCCGGACCCCGTTGGACTCCAGGAAGGCGGCCGTCCCCGACGTGGCGGCCAGCATGAAGCCCATCTCCTCGAACACCCGCGCCGCCTCCAGCCCGGTCGCCTTGTCCCGGTCGGCCAGCGACAGGAACACGGTGCCCTCGTCGGGCAGCCGGGTCCCCGCGGCGATCTGGCTCTTGGCGAAGGCCAGCCCGAACGTCGCCCCGGTGCCCATGACCTCGCCCGTGGAGCGCATCTCGGGCCCGAGCAGGGTGTCCACCCCGGGGAAGCGGGCGAAGGGCAGCACCGCCTCCTTGACGCTCACGTGCCCGCCCGCCGAGGGCGCGCGCACGAGGCCCTCGTCGCGCAGCTCGCAGAGCGTCGCCCCGGCCATGACGCGGGCCGCGGCCATCGCCACGGGCACGCCGGTCGCCTTGGCCACGAAGGGGACGGTCCGGCTGGCGCGGGGGTTTGCCTCGATGACGTAGACGGACCCGTCCTTGACCGCGTACTGGACGTTGAGCAGTCCCACCACCTCCAGCGCCGCGGCGATGGCGCGCGTGTGCGCTTCCAGCGCCTCGAGCACCGGCACCGGCAGCGTCTGGGGCGGCAGCGCGCAGGCCGAGTCCCCCGAGTGCACCCCGGCCTCCTCCACGTGCTCCATCACGCCGGCGACGAGCACCTCGCCCTCCTGGTCGCGCAGGGCGTCGACGTCCACCTCCACGGCGTCCTCGAGGAAGCGGTCGACGAGCACGGGGCGCTCGGCGGACACGCCGCCCTCCCGATCGAGCGAGCCGGCGAGCTCCGCCACGACCTGCTGCAGGCGCTCGTCGTCGTAGACGATCTCCATCGCCCGCCCGCCGAGCACGTAGCTCGGGCGCACCAGCACGGGGTATCCCACCTTGCGGGCGACGGTGAGCGCCTCGTCGACGGTGGTGGCGATGCCCCCGGGGGGCTGGGGGATGCCGAGGCGCTCGCACAGCGTGTTCCACTGCTCCCGGTCCTCGGCCAGGTCGATCGACGCCGGGCTGGTGCCGAGCACCAGTGCGGGCGGCAGCGTGTGGGCCAGCTTGAGCGGCGTCTGGCCCCCGAGGCTCACGATGACCCCGGCGACGGGCGCCCCCTCGGGACCCGCGCCGGCCGCGGTCTCCGCGTCGAGGACGTTGGCCACGTCCTCCGCCGTGAGCGGCTCGAAGTAGAGGCGGTCGGAGGTGTCGTAGTCGGTGGAGACCGTCTCGGGGTTGCAGTTGACCATGACCGTCTCGAACCCCGCGGCGCGCAGCGCCATCGACGCGTGGACGCAGCAGTAGTCGAACTCGATCCCCTGGCCGATCCGGTTGGGCCCCGAGCCGAGGATGACGATGCGCGGGCGCGTGCTCGGGCGGACCTCGTCCTCGTCCTCGTAGGTCGAGTAGTGGTAGGGGGTGTAGGCCTCGAACTCGGCCGCGCAGGTGTCGACCGTCTTGAAGGTGGGAGCCACGCCCTGCGCCAGGCGCGCCGCGCGCACGTCGTCCTCCCCCGCGCCGAGGAGATAGGCGAGCTGGGCGTCGGAGAAGCCGAGCCGCTTGAGCGCGCGCCAGCGCCGGCGGTCCACCAGGGCCAGGGCGTCGGCCCCGCGCCGGCCGCCGACGAGCGACGCCAGCTCCCGACGGGCCTGCGTCACCAGGGCCAGCTGGTCGAGGAACCACACGTCGACCCCGGTCGCCGCGCCGAGCTGGTCGGGCGTGATCCCCCGGCGCAGCGCGGCCTCGAGCTGGAACACCCGCTCCGGCGTGGGCTCGACCGCGGCGGCGACGAGCTCGTCGTCGTCGAGCAGCTCGTAGCGGGACTCCCCCGGGTCCGCGTTGAGGCCGCTGCGGCCCTGCTCCAAGGAGCGCAGCGCCTTCTGCAGCGACTCGGGGAACGTCCGCCCGATGGCCATCACCTCGCCCACCGACTGCATGCGGGTGCCCAGGCGGTCGGGCGCGCCGGGCAGCTTCTCGAACGCCCAGCGCGGGACCTTGGTGACGACGTAGTCGATGGTGGGCTCGAAGCTCGCCGGCGTGGCCCGGGTGATGTCGTTGGTGACCTCGTCGAGGGTGTAGCCCACGGCGAGAAGGGCGGCGATCTTGGCGATGGGGAAGCCCGTCGCCTTCGACGCCAGCGCGGACGAGCGCGACACCCGGGGGTTCATCTCGATGACGAGGCGGCGCCCGTCGGCCGGGTCGACCGCGAACTGGATGTTGGACCCGCCCGTCTCCACGCCGACGCGGCGGATGCAGGCGAAGGCGTCGTCGCGCATGGCCTGGTACTCGACGTCCGAGAGCGTCTGGGCGGGGGCCACCGTGATCGAGTCACCCGTGTGCACGCCCATCGGATCGAGGTTCTCGATCGAGCACACCACGACGCAGTTGTCGGCCCGGTCGCGCATGACCTCGAGCTCGTACTCCTTCCACCCGGCGATCGAACGCTCGATGAGGATCTGGTGGACCGGGCTGGCCGCGAGCCCCTCCGCCGCCGCCCGGGCCAGCTGGTCACGGTCGTCGGCGGTGCCCGTGCCGGCGCCGCCGAGGATGAAGCTGGGCCGGATCATGAGCGGGAAGCCCACGGCCTCGCCCACCGCCATGGCCTCGTCGAGGGAGTGGGCGAACCCCGACGAGGGCACCTCCAGGCCGATCTCCTCCATGGCCGCCTTGAAGCGGTCGCGGTCCTCGGCCGTGTGGATGGCCGCGGCGTCCGCCCCGATGAGCCGGACGCCGAACTCGTCGAGCACGCCCCGGTCGACGAGGGCCATGGCCAGGTTGAGGGCCGTCTGCCCGCCCAGGGTCGGCAGCAGCGCGTCGGGACGCTCGCGCTCGACGATGGCGGCCACCACGTCCGCGTCGAGGGGCTCGACGTAGGTCCGGTCCGCCAGGGCGGGGTCGGTCATGATCGTCGCCGGGTTCGAGTTGGCCAGCACGACGCGATATCCCTCGCGACCGAGGACCCGACAGGCCTGGCTCCCCGAGTAGTCGAACTCGCACGCCTGGCCGATGACGATGGGCCCGGACCCGATGACGAGGATGGACTCGATGTCTGTGCGCCGGCCCACGCCTAGGCCCCCGTTCCCGCGCCGGCTTCGTCCGCCGCCCCGCGGCGCTCGCGCCCCCGGCGCATCAGGTCCACGAAGTCGCCGAAGAGGTAGCGCGCGTCGTGGGGTCCCGGCCCGGCCTCGGGGTGGTACTGCACGCCGAAGGCATCGACGGCCGTGCAGCGGATGCCTTCGACCACGCCGTCGTTGAGGTTGACGTGCGACACCTCGGCCGCCCGGGGCCCGCGCCCCGGCAGCGTCGACGCGTCGACCGCGTAGTTGTGGTTCTGGCTGGTGATCTCCACGGTGCCGGTGTCGAGCCGGCGCACGGGGTGGTTGCCGCCGTGGTGCCCGAAGGGGAGCTTGTAGGTGCGCGCCCCGAGGGCCCTGGCCAGGAGCTGGTGGCCGAGGCAGATCCCGAAGACGGGCACCCGGCCGAGGAGGTCCCCCACGATGGCGGCCTGGGCCCCGAGGGCGGCGGGGTCGCCCGGCCCGTTGGAGAGGAACACGCCGTCGGGCGCCATGGCGAGGGCGTCGGCGGCCGGGAGGCCGGCGGGCACGACCGTGACCGTGGCGATCCCCTCCAGGCAGCGCAGCATGGTCTCCTTGACCCCGAAGTCGTAGGCGACCACCCGCCAGGGGCCGGCGCCGCGCACGGTGGGACGGTCGATGGTCACCTCCGAGACGAGGTCGCGTCCGGTGGTGCCGGGCTCGGCGCGCGCCGCCTCCAGGAGCAGGCCGGGGTCGGCGCTGCCCAGTGCGCAGCCGATGGCGCCCGCGGCGCGCACGTGGCGCGTGAGGCGCCGGGTGTCGACGCCGGTGATCGCCGGCACACCCCGGCGCGCCAGGAACACCTCCAGGGGCTCCTGCGACCGCCAGCTCGACGGACGCACCGCCACGTCGCGCACCACCACGGCCCGGCACCACGGGCGGCTCGCCTCGTCGTCGGCGGCGGCGGTGCCGTAGTTCCCGATGTGCGGGTAGGTGAAGGCGACCACCTGGCCCGCGTAGCTGGGGTCGGTGATCACCTCCTGGTACCCGCACAGGACGGTGTTGAAGACGAGCTCGCCGGTGATCACGCCGCCGGGTGCAGGTGCGCCGAGCGCCTCGCCCTCGAAGACCTCGCCGTCGGCCAGCACCAGGTGCGCCGGCGGGCGCGCACCGGTCATCGCCTGGCCTCCCCGCCCACGACCACCGGCTCGCCGCGAAACACGGTGTGGCGGACGCGGCCGCGCAGGCGGCGGCCCGCCCACGGGGTGTTGCGGCTCCGGCTGGCCATGCGGGCGGGGTCCACCTGCCAGTCCTCGTCGGGGTCGAAGACGCAGAGATTGGCGGCCGCGTCGGGGGCGATCTCCCCGCCTTGGTCGCCCCCGCTGCCCGGGTCGATGCCCGCCACACGCGCCGGACGCCACGACAGCAGGCCGAGCACCTCGGCGGGAGCCATCCCCACGCCCTTGGGACCGAGCGCGGCCATGGTGGCCGCCAGGGCGGTCTCGAGGCCCAGCATGCCCGGGGGCGCCTCGGCCAACGGCGCCGCCTTGGCCTCGGGGGGGTGCGGGGCGTGGTCGGTGGCCACGGCGTCGACCGTCCCGGTCGCGCAGGCGTGGCGCAGCGCGGCCACGTCGTCGTCGGTGCGCAGCGGCGGGTTGACCTTGAAGCAGGGGTCGAACGAGGCCAGGTCCGCGTCGGTGAACGTCAGGTGGTGCGGCGTCACCTCGGCGGTGACGGCCAAGCCCTGCGCCTTGGCCGCGGCCAGCAGCTCGATCGAGCGCGCCGTGGAGAGATGGAGGAAGTGGACCCGCGCGCCGGTCATGCGGGCCAGCGCGATGTCACGCGCCACCATGAGCTCCTCGGCCTCGGGCGGGATGCCCGGGACCCCGAGCCGGCTCGACCATGCGCCCTCGTGCATGTGACCGCCCGCGGCGAGCGCGCGCACCTCGCAGTGCTGTGCCAGGGTGACCCCGAGGCCCCGTGCGTACTCGAGGGCCCGGCGCATGACACCGGCGTCGTCCACACCCGTGCCGTCGTCGGTGAAGATGCGCACGCCCAGGGCGGCGAGCTCGCCCATGGGCGCGAGGCGCTCGCCGGCGCGGCCCACGGTGATGGCACCGGCCACCGCCAGCTGGCACGGCGCGCCGCGCCCGAGGCCCAGCACCTCGGCGGCGACCGCCGCGCTGTCGATGGGCGGGTCCGTGTTGGGCATGGCCAGCACGGCGGTGTACCCGCCGAGCGCCGCCGCGCGCGTGCCTGTCTCGACGCACTCGGCCTCCTCGAAGCCCGGCTCGCGCAGGTGGCTGTGCAGGTCGACCAGGCCCGGCGAGACGAGACATCCCCCGGCGTCGAGCTCCGTCGACCCGCGACCGGCGTCGAGCCCCTCGCCCACGGCCACCACGTGGCCCTCGTCGACGAGGACGTCGGCCCGGCGCACCCCGCCGGCGTCGACCACGGTGCCGCCCCGGATGACGAGCCGCGGCCGCCGGGTGCCGCCGCCCGCGCCGGCATCAGCCACCGGCCACCCCCAGCGAGCGCCCCAGTTCGTCGGCACCGGGCGCCTCGGGCCCGGCCAGGAGCAGGTAGAGGACGGCCATGCGCACCGCCACCCCGTTGGCCACCTGGCGCAGCACCACGGACCGGGTGGCGTCGGCCACCTCGTCGGCGATCTCCACGCCCCGGTTCATGGGACCCGGGTGCATGACGACCGCATGGGGGGCGAGCCTGGCGGCACGCCGGGCGGTGAGCCCGAACCCCGCGGTGTACTCCCGCAGCGACGGCAGGTACGCGCCGGTGCCCCGCTCGAGCTGCAGCCGCAGCAGGTAGACGACGTCGAGGTCGGGGAGCAGCGCGTCGAGGTCGTGGGACACCCCCACCACGGGCCAGCCCTCCAGCGAGGGCGGCACCAGGGTGCCGGGGGCCACCAGGGTGGTCCGGGCGCCGAGCATGCTCAGGGCCAGGACCAACGAGCGCGCCACGCGGCTGTGGCGGACGTCGCCGACGATCCCCACGCGCAGGCCCGCGAAGCCCTCGGTCCCGGTCTGCGCCACGGGCACCCCGGCGGCCTCGGCCAGGACCTGGCGGATGGTGTAGCAGTCGAGCAGCGCCTGGGTCGGGTGCTCGTGCCAGCCGTCGCCCGCGTTGACGACGTGGGCGTCCACCCAGCGCGCCACCTGCGCCGGGGCACCCGCTGCCGGGTGGCGGACCACGAAGGCGTCGACCCCCATCGCCGCGATGGTCTCGACCGTGTCGCGCAGGGACTCCCCCTTCTTCACCGACGACGACGCGGAGGAGAAGGTCATGACGTCGGCCGACATCCGCCGTGCGGCGGTCTCGAACGAGAGCCGGGTCCGGGTCGACTCCTCGGCGAACAGCGACACGACCGTCCGTCCCCGCAGGGCCTGGACGCGCGGGATCGAGCGGCGGACGACCTCCGCCAGGTGGTCGGTGACCGCCAGCACCTCGCCGATGCCCGCCGGGTCGAGGTCGGCGACCGACAGGAGGTGCCGTCGCGTCGGGCGGCCCTCGGGCGCGGGCGGGACAGGCTCGGCCGGCGCCGCCGGCGCCGGCGCGCGCAGCGCGCTCACCGGGGCAGCACGTCGCCGAGCACGACGCCCTCGAGGCTCACGTCGACCTGCTCGTCGAGGCGGGTCGGGATGTTCTTGCCCACGAAGTCGGGGCGGATCGGCAGCTCGCGATGGCCCCGGTCCACCATCACCGCCAGCTGGACGGCGCGGGCCCGTCCGTAGTCGGCCAGGGCGTTGAGGGCGGCCCGCACGGTCCGCCCCGTGAAGAGCACGTCGTCGACGAGGACCACGAGCCGGCCGGCCAGGTCGCCGGGGATGTCGGTGACCGCCTCGGGCAGCACCGGGCGGATCCCGATGTCGTCGCGGTAGAAGGCGACGTCGAGGGTGCCCACCGGCACGCTGGCGCCGCTCACCTCCTCGAGGACCTGGGCGATGCGGTAGGCGAGCGGGACACCGCCGGTCTGCAGCCCCACCAGGACCACGTCCTCGAGCCCGTGGTTGCGCTCGACGATCTCGTGCGCGATCCGGGTCAACGCCCGCTGGACGTCGTCTTGGGAGAGGACCTGGACCCGAGGAACGAAGACCCCACCTCGCGGCGGGGTCAGCCTGCGTTCACGCTCGGCCACGGGGGCTCCTCCAGGTCCGTACGGGCCTCGCAGGACCCGCTTCACGGTCGCCCCCATGCTAGCACCGCCCTGGTTTCCCGCGCGCGGCCGCGTTCTGCCACCATCGCGGCCATGGCGGCCGTCGAGCTCGCACCCGGGGTGTGGCGGATCCCCACGGCCGGTCACTTCTTCAATTCCTTCGCCTTCGTCGACGCCGCCGGCGCGGTGACCCTCGTCGACGCCGGCCTTCGGGGTGCGACCCGGCGCATCGAAGCGGGCCTGGCGGCCATCGGCAGGCGCCCCGAGGACGTGACGCGCATCCTCGTGACCCACGCCCACCCCGACCACATCGGCAGCGCCCGCACCGTGCGAGCCCACACGCACGCGCCGTTGGCCGTCCACGACGAGGACGCCTCGTTCGTCCGCCAGGGTCGCATGCCCCCGCGCGACGCCACGCGGCCGCTGGCGCGGGTGGCCTCGTTCGTGCAGCGGCGCCAGCCCCGCTGTGACGTGGACGACACGTTCTCCGATGGCGACCTGCTCCCCGTGGCCGGCGGCCTGCGCGTGCTGCACACGCCGGGCCACACCCCGGGCCACTGCGCCTTCCTGCACGAGCCCTCGGGCGTGCTCATCACCGGCGACGCCATCATGAACGTCTTCGGCCGCCGGCGCTGGAACTTCGTGGCGTCGTGCACCGACTACCAGATGAGCCGCGGCACCGCGGAGCGCCTCGGCGAGGCCGACTACGACGTGGCGGCCTTCACCCACGGCTACGAGATCCGCCGCGGCGCGCGCGAGGCCGTGCGCGCCTTCCTCCGCCGGTCCGCCCGCGGCCGCTGAGGCACGCCGGGACGGCGCCCGCGTCAGTCGGGCGATGGCCGGACCCTGCCGGCGATGGTCACCAGCACCCCGTTGACGAATCCGCTCGACTGCTCGGTCGAGTACTCCTTGGCCAGCTCGACGGCCTCGTCGATGACGACCGCGACCGGGGTGTCGAGGCGCTCGAGGAGCTCGTAGGTGGCGAGCCGCAGGATGCTGCGGTCCACCACGGGCATGCGCTCGATGTCCCAGCCCACGGCGGCCGATGCCACCAGCTCGTCGATGCGCGCCCCGTGCGCGGCCACCCCCTCCACCAGCTCGCGGGCCAGGGGGTCGGGTGCTGCCGCCAGCCCGGCGAGGACGGCGGTGGGCGCCTCCCCCTTGAGCTCGGACTCGTAGAGCAGGGCCAGGGCGCGCTCGCGCGCCTGGTGGCGCGGGTCCTCGCCTCCTCCTGCCTCGCGGTGCGGGACCATGACGGGTGGCCGCGTGACCGGGTGGTCCGCCGACAGGACGGGCCTAGGCCCGGTTGATGTACTCGCCGGTGCGGGTGTCGACCTTGATCCGGTCGCCGGGGTTCACGAACAACGGCACCTGGACGACGAGCCCGGTCTCGAGGGTGGCGGGCTTGCGCGCCCCCGAGACGCGGTCGCCCTGCACCCCGGGCTCGGTCTGCGTGATGGCCAGCTCCACCGCGGCCGGCAGGTCCACCCCCACGATCTCCTCGCCGAAGACCTGGAGCACCGCGCTGTCGCCCTCCTTGAGGAACCCCGTGGCGTCGCCCAACGCACGCGGCGGGACGTTGACCTGGTCGTAGGAGGTGGCGTCCATGAAGACGTAGTCCTCGCCGTCGCGGTAGAGGTACTGCATCTCCCGCTTCTCGACGATCGCCTGCTCGACACGCTCGTCGGCCCGGAACGTGCGCTCCAGGACCGCGCCGGAGCGGACGTTCTTGAGCTTGGTGCGGACGAACGCGCCCCCCTTGCCGGGTTTCACGTGCTGGAACTCCACGACCGCGAAGAGGCCGTCGGGCAGGTCGAGCGTCATGCCGTTGCGAAGGTCGTTGGTGGTGATGGCCATCAGGCGGCGATGTCCTTCGTGAAGCCGGTGAGGGAGCGGCACCCGTCCTCGGACACGACGACCGTGTCCTCGATCCGCACGCCGCCGATCCCGGCCAGGTACACGCCCGGCTCGACCGTGACGACGGTGCCGGGACCGAGGATAGCAGTGCCCCCCGGGGCCACCGACGGGGCCTCGTGCACGTCGAGGCCCACGCCGTGGCCCGTGCCGTGCTCGAACGCTTCGGCCCATCCCGCGGCCGCGATGGTCTCCCGGCAGGCGCGGTCGACCTCGCCGGTCGGCACGCCGGCACGCACGGCCGCCACCCCGGCGGCCTGGGCGTCGGCCACCACGTCGAAGATGCGGGCCAGCTCGGGCGCGGGCGAGCCGCCCACGCAGAACGTCCGGGTCATGTCGGAGCGGTACCCGTCGACGGTGGCGCCGAAGTCGATCACCACGGGCTCGCCCGGGCCGACGGGGCGGTCCGACGGGCGCGCGTGGGGCTTGGCCGAGTTGGGGCCGCCGGCCACGATGGTCTCGAAGGCCCGGTCCTCGGCCCCGAGGCGGCGCATGGCGCTGTCCAGCGCCAACGCGATCTCCCGCTCGGTGCGGCCCTCGGCGAGCATGGGCAGCACCTCCGCCAGGGCGCGGTCCGCGATCGACGCGGCCGTGCCCATGCGCGCCAGCTCCCCGGCGTCCTTCACGAGCCGGAGGCGCTCCACCAGCCCGGTGGTGGGGACGGTGTCGGCGGCATCGAGGGCGTCGGCCCAGCGGCGCTGGGCGGCCCAGGTGACGGTGTCGGCTTCGAGGCCCACCCGCTGCACCGCACCCGCACGCAGGGCGTCGAGCGCGGCCGTCCGCTGCGCGTCGGACCCGCCGATGACGAGGGCGACCGCGTCGCCGGTGCCCGCCGCCTGCAGCTGCTCGGCGGCCTGGGTGCGGTAGCGACCGTCGCTGGTCAGCACGGCCGACCCCGCGGTGACCACGAGCACGCCCGCGGACCCGGAGAACCCGGTCAGGTACCGCACGTTCGCCGCCGTGGTCACCACCAGCGCGTCCACGCCGGCCTCGGCCAGCAGCGGCCGCAGCCGCCCGAGGCGCCCGGCGACCTCCGGCGCGACCTCGGCGACCTCCGGCGCGCTCATCCGGCCGGCGGCCGCTCGAGCAGCTCGGCCACCGCCATCACGGCCAGCCGGTAGCCGAGCCCGCCGAAGCCGGCGATCGCCCCCGACGCCACCGGGGCGACCACGGAGACGTGCCGGAACGGCTCGCGCGCCGCGGGGTTGGACAGGTGGACCTCGACCACCTCACCGTCGAACGCGGCCAGCGCGTCGTGCAGCGCCCAGGAGTAATGGGTGAGCGCCCCGGCGTTGACGACGATGGCCGCGGCCCGTCCGCGCGCGCCGTGCACGAGCTCGATCAGCTCGCCCTCGTGGTTCGACTGGTGGTGCTCCAGGCCGAGGCCGTGGCGCTCGGCCTCGGCCTTGGCCGCGGCGACGTGGTCGGCCAGCGTCGCCGATCCGTAGGTCGCGGGGTCCCGCTCCCCGAGCAGGTCGAGGTTCGGTCCCGACAGCAGCAGGACCAGCGGCGTCGCGCTCACGGTGCGGCCCCCATGTCCGCCAGGGTAGCCACCACCGCCTCGGGGTCGATGCCACGGACCGGCTCGACGCCGCGGGGACCGTCGAGGACGAAGGTGAGGTCGTGGCGCGCCTTCTTGTCACGGGCCATGTACTCGAGCAGGGTGCCGGCGGAGGCGCCCGGCGGCAGCCGCGTCGGGAGGTCGAAGCCGGCCACGACGGCGCGGTGCAGCGCCACCCGCTCGTCGTCGATGCGGCCCAGGCGCCGGGCCAGGTTCGCCGCGAACACGAGCCCGACGGCCACCGCCTCGCCGTGGCGCAGGCCGTCGCCGCCGTCGGCGGCGAGGGCAGCGGCCTCCAGCGCGTGACCGAGCGTGTGGCCGTAGTTGAGGACCATGCGCCCCTCGCCCTCGCGCTCGTCGGCGCTGACGACGGCCGCCTTGATGGCCGCGCACCGCGCCACCTGCTCCTCCAGGGGCAGCTCGAGCATCGCCGCGCCCAGAGGGAGCGTGGCCGCGCCGGCGGGGACCAAGAACGCGTACTTGGCCATCTCGCCGCGGCCCGACGCCCACTCTCGGGGTGGGAGCGTGGCCAGTGTCTCCGTGTCGCACAAGACGGCGGACGGCTGCCAGAAGGTCCCCACCAGGTTCTTGCCCTCCGGCAGGTTGACCCCGGTCTTGCCGCCGATGGCCGCGTCCACCTGCGCCAGCAACGTCGTGGGCACGTTCACGTAGGCGATGCCCCGCAGGTACACGGACGCGGCGAAGCCGGCGACGTCGGTCACCACCCCCCCGCCCACGGCCACCAGCGCGTCGGTGCGGGCGAGCCCGCGGCGCGCCATCTGCCGGCAGAGCTCTCCCACGGTGTCGACGGTCTTGGCGCGCTCCCCGTCGGGCAGCACGACCACGTCGTGGTCCACCCCCGGGTCGACGTCGGGCGCCGACCCTTCGCGACCGACCACCAGCACGCGACGGACGCCCCGGGGCAGGACGGCGGCCAGCGAGTGGCGCACGCCCGCACCCACGACCACGTCGTAGGAGCGCGGCCCCAGCTCGACCGGGACGGTGATCATGCGCCCGGGCCCAGCGCCGCGACGATCTCGTCGGCCACGTCCTCGGGCGTGCGCCCGTCCACGTCGACCGTCATCGTCGCCAGGGTGGCGTACCGCGGCGCGCGCTCGGCGGACAGGCGCTCGAGCACCGCCTCCGGTCCGGCGCCACCGGGTTCGGCCAGCAGGGGCCGCACCGGGCCGTCGTCGACGCGCGCCGCCAGCGTGGCCGGACGGGCGCGCAGCCACACCACGGCACGGCCACGGCGCATGACCTCGCAATTGCGCTCGTCGAGGACGGCGCCGCCCCCCACGGCGACGACGGCCGGCGGCCCCGTCCCACCGGCCTCCGCCACGACGGCGCGCTCGATGGCGCGGAAGGCAGGTTCTCCCTGCGTGGCGAAGACCTGCCCCACGGTCGCGCCTGCCTCGTCCTCGACCAAGGCGTCCGTGTCGACGAAGCGCCGGCCGAGCCGGCCGGCCACCAGGGGGCCGATCGTCGACTTGCCCGCGCCCATCATGCCGACGAGGTAGACGTGCTCAGCCACTGCCGGCCGCCGGCGCCGGCGCCCCGCCGTGCCCGAGCGACGCCAGGAAGGCGTCGCGGTTGCGCACCGTCTCGTCGATGGAGTCGCCCCCGAACTTGCGCAGCGCCTCACCGGCCAGCACCAACGCGGTCATCGTCTCGGCGACCACGCCCATCGCCGGGACCGCGGTGACGTCGGTGCGCTCCTTGAACGACACGGTCGACTCCTTGGTGGCGGTGTCGACCGTGGCGAGCACGGGCCGGTTGAGCGTGGCCAGCGGCTTCATCCCCGCCCGCGCCACCACCAGTCCCCCGGTGGACATCCCGCCCTCGATCCCACCGGCGCGCGTGGTCTCACGCCGGTAGGTCTCGGCGACCGCGTCCCAGGTGATGGCGTCGTGGGCCTCGGAGCCACGCCGGGCGGGCGTCTCCGCCCCCTCGCCGATCTCCACGAACTTCACCGCCTGGATGCTCATGAGCGCCTGCGCCAGGAGCCCGTCGAGCCGCCGGTCCCAGTGGACGTGGCTGCCCAGCCCGACGGGCACCCCGTAGGCCAGGACCTCCACCACGCCGCCGAGGGAGTCGCCCTCCTTGGCCGCCGCCTTGATTGCGACCACCATCTGCTCCGCCGCCTCCGGGTCGAAGCAGCGCACGGACGAGTCGTCCACGGCGGCGAGGTCCCCGACGCCGGGGCGGGCCCCGCCGGCTCGCACGGGGCCGAGCGCGATCACGTGGCTGAGGACGCCCACGCCGAGCCGTGCGAGCAGCGCCTTGGCCAGGCATCCGGCCGCGACCCGGGCCGCCGTCTCCCGGGCCGAGGCCCGTTCCAGGACGTCGCGGGCGTCGCTGAACCCGTACTTCTGCATGCCGGCCAGGTCCGCGTGGCCGGGGCGGGGGGCGGTGAGCACCTTCGAGGGTGCCCCCGGACGGGGCGACATCTCCTCCTCCCACTTGGGCCACTCGGTGTTGGCGATCTCGATGGCCACGGGGGACCCCAGCGTGCGCCCGTGGCGGATGCCCCCGAGCAGGGTCACCTCGTCGGCCTCGAAGCGCATCCGGGGTCCCCGGCCGAATCCCAGGCGCCGGCGGGCCAGCTCGCGCTGGACCTCCTCCACCGTGACGGGCAGGCCCGCGGGGAGCCCCTCGACGATCACCACCAGGGCACGCCCGTGGGACTCGCCGGCCGTGAGGTACCTGAGCACGGGGCAAATCTACCGCCGGCCGCCTCGAGCCCCCGACGCCGGGCCTGCCGTCCCGCCGGTCACCGGGCGCGCCGACCCCAGGCTGTGACCAGGGGTGGCTGCACCAGCTCCACGCGCCCCGCGTCGACGGCGGCGAGGAGCCGGTCGATCTCGGCGTCCCCGGCGATGCCGTTGTCGACGAGCTGCGGCCGGATCATCTCGATCGTCGCCCGCTCGAGGGGTGCACAGGCGGGGTGCGACAGCGCGACGTACGCGTCGGCCCCCACGTCGAGCAGGCCCAGGGACCGCAGCCGCCGGGGAAGGGTGCGGCCGAACGCGAGGTCCACGCCGCGTGCGGCGAGCAGCGTGCGGAACCCCGCTCGCACCCGGTTGGCCAGCGCGGCGTCGGCGCCGGTGTCGTCGAGGCAGGCCAGCGGCTGCAGCGCGGGGTCCGCGTCCTCGACCACGAGCCAACCGCCCGGCGCGAGCACGTCGGCCATGGTGGCCAGGGCGGCCGACCGGTCGGCCAGGTGCACGAGGACAAGTCTGGCGTGCACGAGGTCGAACACCTCGTCGGGCGGCGCGTCCGCCACCACGTCGTGCCGGCGGACCTCGACCGGGCCTGTCGCCGCCGCAGCCAGCGCTGCCGTGTCGATGTCCGTGGCCAGCACGCGCCCGCCCGCACCCACGCGCGCCGCCAGCCACTCGACGACCGAGGTGCCCCCGGCGCCGACCTCCCAGCAGCGCCATCCGGTGCCCACCCCGCGCTCGGCCAGGTGCCACAGGGTCCAGGGGTCGAACAGCGCGCGCAGCGCGTCGAGGCGCCGGCGCGTCGCGGGGAGGTCCCCGCCGAGCAGGTAGCCACCCGCGGCGGGGGGCGGCGCGGCGGGGGGCGGCGCGTCAGGAGGCGGCCTGTCAGGAGGCATGGTGGTGGAACAGGCCGGCCGCCACCGGCCCGCCCCAGAGCACCGCCACCAGCGCGCCCGCGGCCAGGAAGGGCCCGAAGGGGATCTTGGTCTTGCGTCCGCCGCCGGTGGCGATCATGACCCCGAGGCCGATGAACGCGCCGAGGAGGAAGGCCGTGGCGAACGCCACGAACCCGTGCCCCAGCCCCAGCCAGCCCGCGCCGAGGCCGACGAGGCCGGCCAGCCGCACGTCGCCGAACCCCATGCCCTTGGGCACCACCAGGTGGACCACGAAGAACGCCCCGAAGCCGGCCGCACCCGCGATCGCGCCACGCGCCAGGGACCCCCAGCGGTCGTCCACCGCCGAGGCCACCGTGAGGAGGACGGCGGTGGAGAGGAGCGTCGGGTAGAGGATCCGGTTGGGGATGCGCATGTGCTCCAGGTCCACGGCGCTGATCGCGATCAGGCCGGCGGCGAACACCACGTACGCGGCCAGCGCCGGCTGCGCGCCGAAGCGCCATGCCAGCGCGCCGAACACCACCGCGGTCACGATGGCGAGGTCGAGAGGGCGCCACGCGTGGGCGATGGGCTTGTGGCACTGCCGGCAGCCGCCGGCGCGGTCGAAGCAGCGCACCAGGGGGACGAGGCCCAGGCCCCGTGCCGGCGCGTCGCAGGAGGGACAGCGCCACCACGGCCGGTCGAACGGGTGACGGTCGCCCGTCCGCTCCACCACGACCTCGAGCGCGTCGCCGACGACGAGCCCGCCGACGGCGCACACGGCGGTGATGCCGGCGTCCATTGGGCGCACGCTACCGGACGGTCCCCTGCCCTCCGGCGATGCCCGAGCGGCCCCCCACCCGTTCCTCCGGCCCGCCGCCGGGTCCGTGGCCCGGTCTACTTCTTGGCCGGCTCGTAGTAAGGGTTGTCGCCGCTGGCGTGGTCGGTGACGTCGACCACGGAGAGGATCTCCTCGACGCCCTCCACGAGGGCCACCTCGATCCCCTGCGACAACGTCACCTTGGCCAGACCACACCCTTGGCACCCACCGCTGAGGCGGACGTAGGCGACGCCCTCCTCGACGGCGACGAGATCCGCGCGCCCGCCGTGCATGGCGATCGACGGGTTCACCTGTTCCTCGAGGACGGCCAGTGCGCGCTGCGCGACGTCGGTCGTGAGGTCGCCGTGGCGAGGCGACCGGATGTCGGGACGCGGTGGCGTGTTCGGGTTGAGCATGACCAGCCCGCCCTCGCCCTCGTCCGACCAGTCCAGACGCGCGCCGCGGATGCGCTCCACGCTGGACTCGGGCACCACCACCGTGAGGCCGTCCGCGTCGATCCGGACGTCACCCGGTGCGGCGTCGGCGGCCGCCTGGAAGTAGATGTCGTAGGCGTACGCGCCGGCGCGGGCGCCGGTCACCTCCACCCAGAGCGCGAGCCTGTCGTTGTCGGGCTCCTGGGCCAAGGCGTCGAGCACGACCGTGCGTCCCGACGGCGTCACCGTCAAGACGTCGTGCACCACGTTGCTGCCTCCACCGACCAACGGCCCGTCGGTCATGGGACCACCTCCCACGCCATCATAGGGGCGTGGCCCGTGTGCTCCTCCTCGTGCCCTCGGCCACGTACCGTGCCGCGGACTTCCTCGACGCGGCCCGCGCCCTCGGGGTGGAGGTCGTGGTGGCAGGCGACGGCGTCGGCGCCATGGCCGACCTCATGGGCCCCCGGGCGCTGGAGGTGTCGCTGGCCGACACGGAGGGCGCGGCGGCGGCCATCGTCGCCCACGACGCCCACACCCCGGTCGACGCCGTGGTGGCCGTCGACGACCGGGGCACCCTCGTCGCCGCACGGGCCGCCGCCGGCCTGGGGCTTCGCGCCAACCCGCCCGACGCCGTGGCCGCGGCCTGCGACAAGCTGGCCATGCGCCGGCGCCTGGACGCCGCCGAGGTCGACCAGCCGGCCTTCGCGGTGGTCCCCGCCGAGGCGGACGAGGAGGCCGGTGCCCGCATCGTGGCCTCGCTCGGGTTCCCCAGCGTCATCAAGCCTCGCACCCTGGCAGGCAGCCAGGGCGTCCTGCGCGTCGACGACCTCGACCAGGCGCGGCGTGGCCTCGCCCGGGTGCGGGCCATCGCCGCGGCCGCCGGCGTGGCACCGGGCGAGTCGCTGCTGGCCGAGCGCTTCGTCCCCGGCCCGGAGGTGGCGGTGGAGGGCATGGTGACCGACGGGCGCCTCGAGGTGCTCGCCGTCTTCGACAAACCCGACCCGCTGGAGGGCCCGGCGTTCGAGGAGACCATCTACGTCACGCCGAGCAGGCTCGGCCCCGAGGACCTGGCCGCGTCGGCGGCCACCGCCCAGGCCGCCACGCGCGCCCTGGGACTGGTGGACGGCCCCGTGCACGCGGAGCTGCGCGTGTCGGGCGGGCGCGCCAGCGTCATCGAGGTCGCGGCGCGCACCATCGGCGGCCTGTGCGCGCGCTCGCTCACGTTCGCCACGGGGCGCAGCCTCGAGCACCTCGTCCTCGCGCACGCGCTCGGGCTCCCCGAGGCCAGCGCGCCGCGGGAGCAGGGCGCGTCGGGCGTGCTCATGCTCCCCATCCCGGCCGCGGGGACGTTCCAAGGCGTCGACGGGCAGGCCGAGGCCCTGACCATCCCGGGCGTCACCGGCCTGGAGATCACGACGGCGCCGGGCCGCCTCGTCGCGCCGGTGCCCGAGGGCGACCGCTACCTCGGCTTCGTGTTCGCGCGCGCGGCGCACCCTGCGGCCGTCGAGCGGGCATTGCGCCGCGCACGCGCCGTCCTGCGGGTGCGGATCACGCCCTAGTGCCACGGGCCGGGCGTGGCACCGAGGAGCAGCGGCGAGCCACTACCGTGGGGCCGTGCGCGTGGTCTTGGTCTCGACATACGAGCTGGGCCACCAACCGCTGCACCTGGCGGCGCCCGCGGCGGCACTGCTCGACGCCGGGCACGAGGTCCGCTGCGTCGACCTGTCGGTCGACGTGCTCGACGACACCACCCTGACCTGGGCCGAGGCCTTGGCCTGCTCGGTCCCCATGCACACCGCCATGCGCATGGCCCGCTCCGTATGCCGGGGTGTGCGGGTCGTGCACCCCGACCTGCCCATCTGCCTGTACGGCCTCTACGCCGTGCTCGACGGGGCCGAGGGCACGCCGCCGGTGGCGGACATCGCCGTCGCCGGCGAGTACGCGGCCGACCTCGTGTCCTGGATCGACGCCGGCGCACCCCGCGTGCCGCGGGCGGGCACCCTCGGCGGGCCCCTCGGGGAGCGCGTCGCCGTCGCGCTGCGGCGTCGATCCGGCATCCCCCCCCGCCCGGCGCGCCACCTGCTGCCCCCGCTCGAGCGCTATGCCCGCCTTGTCCTCCACGGCGAGGAGCGCCTCGTGGGCTACGTGGAGGCCAGCCGGGGCTGCGCGCACCGCTGCCGCCACTGCCCCGTCCCGGTGGTCTACGACGGGCGCACGCGGGTCGAGGCGGAAGAGGCCGTGGTGGCCGACGTCGCGCAGCTCGTGGAGGCCGGGGCCCGCCACATCACCTTCGGCGACCCCGACTTCTGCAACGGACCGCACCACGCGCGGCGCGTGCTCGCCGCCGTGCACGGTGCCTTCCCCTCGCTCACCTTCGACGTCACGGTCAAGGTCGAGCACGTCCTTGCCCATCGCCACCTGTGGCCGGAATTCGCCCAGGCCGGGGTCGTCTTCGTCGTGAGCGCCTTCGAGTCGGCGAGCGACCGGGTGCTCGGGATCCTCGACAAGGGCCACACCGCCGCCGACGAGCTCGGCGCCGTCGCCGTGCTGCGCGCGTCGGGGATCGAACCGCGTCCGTCGCTCCTGCCCTTCACCCCGTGGACCGAGGCGAAGGACATGGTCGACCTCCTCGACCTGCTGGCGAAGGCGGACCTGGTCGGCAACGTCGACCCCGTCCAGTACGCGATCCGCCTGCTCGTGCCCCCGGGCTCCCTGCTCCTGGCGAGCGGCGCGCTGGCGACCTCGCTCGGCCCCTACGACGAGGAGCGTCTCGGCTGGTCGTGGCAGGCGCCCGACCGGCGCCTCGACACCCTGGCGGACGAGCTCCAGGCGCTGGCGGACCGCGCCGGGTCCGAGCGCTGGGCTGCGGCGGCGACCTACGAGCAGGTCGTCGCCGCCACGGGACGCGTCCTGGGGGCGCGCCCGCGGTCGCCGGGACGCACGAGGACCGACCCGCGGCTGCGCTCCGCCTACGACCCCGAGGGCCGCCCACGGCTCACCGAACCCTGGTTCTGCTGCGCGGAGCCGACCGACCGCCAATTCGCCGCGACCGAGGTCGCGGCGCCGACCCCCGACACGAGGTGCCTCGTCCCATGACTCCCCCCGTCCCGGTGCAGCTGACGACGAAGCGAGCCTCGGCGCGCTGGAAGGGTGCGCCCGACGGCACCCACGAGTGGGTGAGCTTCCCCGATCCCGACGAGGAGCGCACCTGGATGTTCGACATCACCTTCCTCGAGAGCAACTGGACGTGCATCTTCCGCCGCGGATGCCAGGGCGTGCTCACCGGCCCGGCCCCCGAGCTGGAGCACGGGTGCTGCTCCTACGGCGCGCACTTCACCGGGAAGAAGGACATCCGCCGGGTGGAGGCGGCCGCGGCCACGCTCACCGACGAGCAGTGGCAGTTGCGCCCCAAGGCCCGGGACAAGGACGGCACGCTGCGGATCACCAAGCGCAACGGGTCGGGAGAGATCATCACGCGCCTGGTCGACGACGCCTGCATCTTCCTCAACCGACCCGACTTCCCCGGTGGCGCAGGCTGCGCGCTGCACCGGGCGGCGATGGAGCGCGGCGTCCCCCACCTCGAGCTCAAGCCGGACGTCTGCTGGCAGCTGCCTCTGCGCCGCGAGGACGAGGTCGGCGAGGACGGGCACGTCACGTCGATCGTGCGCCAGTGGGACCGCCGCGACTGGGGGGAGGGCGGGTTCCAGTTCCACTGGTGGTGCACCGAGTCACCCGAGGCGTTCGTCGGGACGGTCCCCGTCTACGAGGAGCTGCGCCCCGAGCTCGTCGCCATGGTGGGCGACAAGGCGTACCGCCGCGTCGTCAAGTACCTGCACGCCAGGGGCGCCACCGCCAACGGCAAGCCGCGCGAACCGGACCCGCCGATCGCCGTGCCCCTCCCCCATCCGGCCGTCCGGCGCCGCTGACGCCGGTCGCGGCCGCTCGACCTACTCGTCGAGCGGGTCGTCCTCGAGCGCGTGTGACGTGCCGTTGGTCGTGCCCAGGATCTCGTCGAGCGCCTCGGACTCCGCCATGCACCAGGACGCGTGCGTGTCGTCGGGCTCCGCCCCGCACTCCGGGCACCGCTGGTTGGCGGTCGCGACCGAGCGCTTCAGGCTGCGAGCCTCCTCGAAGCGGCGATGCCGACCCTTTTTCACGAGCACTCCTCCGGCGGCCGGGAACCCCGGTCCTCGGCGCGCGCCTTCGAGTGTACCTGCCGCCATCTCGTTCTCCGTACCGGCTCGGGCCCGGCCCGGGGGGCCGGTACAGTCGATGTCCGTGGCCGATGCATTCGATCCGCACGCCATGACCAGGCGCTTTCGCGAACGGGCGGCGGCCGTGCGCCGGCGGGGCGTCCCCCCCATCGAGGGGGCGGAGCGCCGTCGGTTCATCGAGCAGGCGCAGGACGACTACATGGATTTCGCCATGCTCGGTGACGCCGAGGCCACCCTCGCGGACGGCATCCTCACGCTGCGTATCGACCTCCGTCCCCCCGAGCAGCGGCCGGAGCGCAACCCGGAGCAACAGGCGGAGCGGCCCTAACCCCCGTAGTTCATCCTGGTGTCCTCCATGCGCAGCACCTCGAGGCGCTCGCCCGCGGGCGGGGCACCGGCGCTCCCGAAGGCGCAGTCGACGACCTCGCCGACGAAGAGGGTGTGGCTCCCCAGCCCGACCGCCTGGCGCACCTCGCAGTCCAGCCAGGCCGCGGCCGCCGCCAGCACCGGCGAGCCGGTCCCGGCCAGCATGACCGGCTCGCCCTGCATGGTCCCCCACCCCCGGTGCTCGTCGACGTCGATCTCGGTGACGGGCTTGACGAAGCGGCGGACCAGGGCACGCTCGGCGCGCGGCAGCAGGCTCAGGGCGAAGACGCCACCGGCCTCGAGCAGCTCGTGGGAGCGCGCGCCGTGCTCCACGGAGAGCGCCACCAGCTTGGGCTCGAGCGCCACCTGCGTCGCCCAGTTGACCGTCATGAGGTTGCGCCGACCCTCGGCGCGCGTCCCCAGGACGTAGAGGCCGCTGGGCATCGACCACAGCACCCGCCGGCGAAGCCGGTCGTAGGCGTCCGCGTCGGCACCGGCCGGGACCGGCCCGACGATCCCGCCCTGCCGTGGCGTGCCGGCGCCCGGCGTCACGACGATCCCGTCGGCACGCCGAACGTCGCCAGCTGCTCGAGTGCGGCGCCGAGGGCGATGGCGGCCCGGGCCCGCTCGCCGTCCGCCTGCGCGAGCAGCGCACCGCCGCCCGCGCTCTCGTAGCAGTGTCCGGCCGCGCTCTCCTCCAGCGAGAGCGCCTGGTCGAGGCCGGCGGTCAGCGACGGGTCCGGCGAGGGCAGGAGCTGGTGCGCGCCGAGCGTGTCCTGCGAGAGCACGTTGCACTCGGTGCGGACGGCGGCGGCGTCATGGTCCGACTCGGCCGCGGTCACCTGCGTCGAGTCGGCGCGCACCGTTTGCAGCTGGTCCACGATCTGCACCGTGGCCGCCCAGCTCCGGACCTGCGCGCCGATCGTGTTGCCCTGGTACGAGTTGCACGAGCACAGCGACACCCCGGCGGCGGCGGCGAGCACGACCATCGGCGCCAGCCCTGCACCACGGCTCACGAGGGGCCGGTGTGCCCGGGCGGCGGCCACGACGGGTCGAGCTGCTTGAGGAACAAGGCGCAGCGCTCCTCTTCGTCCACCTCGCCGATGGCCGCGGCCGCCCCCCGCAACCCGTCGAGGCAGCGCAGGAAGCCCCGATTCGAGGGGTGGGCCCACCGCACGAGGCCGGTGCCCCGCCAGCCGCTGCGCCGCAGCGCGTCGAGGCCCCGGTGGTACCCGACGCGGTAACAGGCGTAGGCCTCGAGGTCGTCGCGTCCGAGATCGCCGAGCGCGGCCCACCCGTCGGGTAGGGCGGGGAACGCCCGCACCACGTCCGCCAGCGCCTCGCGCCGGCGCTCGAGGGGTGCGCCAAGTGCGGACTCCAGCCGGCGGGCCGCCGCCGGCGGGATGGGGCCGAGGACGGTGTCGGACGGCCCGCCGGTGATCTCGACCGGACCGCTCATCGGGGTCCCCCGCCGTCACCCGGCGCCCGCGGACGACCCCGGGCGCCCGCGC
>DASPTT010000155.1:0-55539 GCA_035623275.1 Acidimicrobiales bacterium | reverse complement strand
AGGCGACGGTCGTGGTCGTCTCGAGCGCCAGCCACGCCAGTCCCGTCGCCTGGAGCGCGAGCCCCGCGGTCAGCACCGGCCGGCCGCCATAGCGCTCGGCCAGCGCGGCGGCGACAGGCGCGACGATCATCGGCATCCCCGTCCAGGGCAGCACCCGCAGCCCCGCCGCGAAGGGCGAGTAGTGCTGGACCACCTGGAGGAACTGGGAGAGGAAGAAGATCGACCCGAACATGCCGAAGCTCATGAACAGGGCGACGACGTTGATGGTGGCGAAGGCCCGGTTGCGGAACAGGCGCAGGGGCAGCATCGGCGCCGGCGTGCGCAACTCCCACCACACGAAAGCGGCCAGGCAGAGCGCGCCGAGCGCGAACGACCCGAGCACGCCTGCGCTCGTCCATCCGTGAGCGTTGGCCCGGACCAACCCGAACACCACGCCGAAGAGGCCCGCCGTGGCCAGGCCGACTCCGGCGACATCGAGCGCCTGGCGGGGCCCGAAGGACTCCGCCAGGCGCCAGCGGGCGAGGACCACGAGGACGATTCCCACCGGCACGTTCAGCCAGAAGATGTATTGCCAGGACCACCCACTGGTCACCGCGCCGCCGACCAGCGGGCCCGCCGCCACTGCGAGCCCGCCGATGGCACCCCAGAGGCCGAGCGCCTGGTTGCGCCGCTCGGGTGCCACCGCGGCGGACAGCAGCGTCAGCGACAGGGGCATGATCAGCGCCCCGCCCGCGCCCTGCACGGCGCGCGCGGTGACCAGCCAGCCGATCGACGGGCTGAGCGCGGCCGCGGCCGACGCGGCGGTGAACATCACGAGACCGGCGACGAACATGCGCCGGCGGCCGAAACGATCGCCGAGTGCGGCGCCCGTGAGCAACAGCACCGCGAAGGTCAGCGTGTACGCGTTCACCGTCCACTCCAACCCGGCCAGTCCGGCGTGCAGGCTGCGCTTGATCACGGGCAGCGCGGTGGTGACCACCAGGTTGTCGAGCGTGGCCATGAACAGCGCCAGCGACGTGATCACGATGGCCCACGTCGCCGACGCGCGGGTCGTGGCGGGGGCGGCCTCGGATGCGGTGGTAGCCATGGTGGCCTCCTTCGGAGCGTAGTGAGTGGTTACTTCCTTCGTCGGCGACACGTCGGGCGGGGTCGGGAGCGACAACGGATGGGGGGTCAGGCGCCGGCGGGGCCGGGCGGGATGGCGAAGAACAGGTCGGGGTCGGGCTGGCAGGCCCGCGCCCACGATTCGTCGAGCTCGACTGCGTCGAGCGCGGTGAGGACGTTCATGAGCATCCCCTGGGCGAAGAAGCGACGGACCCACTCCTCGTGGAGCCCGGTCAGCTCGCCGACCACGTTCCACAGTCGGCGGAAGCCCTCGCGCGACGCCTTGCGGATCTCGGGGTCGCTCGAGGCCGCGTACGCGTGCATCTGGACCAACAGCAGGTCGCGCTCGCCGAGGAGCTCCTTGTAGGCCTCGCCCATGGCGGCCAGGGCCTCGAAGCCCGTCAGCCCGTCGGCGGCGGCGCGGAAGGCGTCCTCTATCCGCTCGTGCATGAGCGTCATGGTGGCGATGAACAGGTCCCGCTTGGTGCCGAAGAGCCGGAAGAGGTACGGCTGGGAGACGTCGGCCCGCCGGGCGATGGCCTCGGTCGACGTGCCGGCGTACCCGCCCTCGGCGAACTCGGCCATGGCCGCCACCAGCACCTGCTTGCGCCGCTGGTCGGCCGATAGCCTGGTCGCGCTGGGAACCATCACGGTTTTAGATTAGTGGTCACTCACTACCTTGTCAACCGGTTAGCGTCTGCGCCGTGAGCGGGACGAGCGGGATACCCGGCGGGTCCACCATCGTGGTGACGGGCGTGACCGGCCAGGTGGCCGAGCCGGTCGCCCTGTCGCTGGCCGCGTCCGGTCACCGGGTGGTGGGCGCGGCCCGCTTCCGGGACGCGGAATCCCGCGCCCGGCTGGAAGCGGCGGGCGTCGAGTGCGTGCCGGTCGACCTGGTGGCCGGCGACGTCGGCGCCCTGCCGGCCGGGGCCGACTACGTCTGCCACTTCGCCGTGGCCAAGTCGAACCACTGGGAGCGCGACCTCGACGCCAACGTCGGCGGGCTCGCGGCGCTCATGGAGCACCACCGGCGGGCGCGCGGCTTCCTGCACTGCTCCTCGACCGCGGTCTACAAGCCGATGGGCCACCACGTCTTCGCCGAGGACGACGAGCTCGGCGACAACCACGCCGTCTGGCCGTTCCTGCGGACCTACAGCATCGGCAAGATCGCGGCGGAGGCCACCGCCCGTTGGAGCGCGCGGCGCTTCGGGATCCCCACCACCGTCGCCCGCCTGTCGGTCCCCTACGGCGATCGCGGGGGATGGCCCGCGGTCCATCTCGAGATGATGCGAAACGGCAGCGCCATCCCGGTGCACCTCGACGCCCCGAGCACCTATCACCCGCTGCACGAGGACGACATCGCCCGCATGGTGCCGCTGCTGCTCGGCGTCGCGTCCACACCGGCCACGGTGGTGAACTGGGGCGGGGACGACGCCGTGAGCGTCGAGGAGTGGTGCGGCCATCTGGCAGAGCTCACGGGGCTGGCGGTGCGCTTCACGCCCACCGACCAGACCATCGACAGCGTGGAGGTCGACCTCACCCGCATGCACGACCTAGTCGGGCACACGACGGTCCCCTGGCGACAGGGCCTGCGCCGCATGGTGGCCGCCCGCCACCCGGAGCTGCTGCGTCCGTGAGGGGCGGGGTCCGGTCGCCGGCGCCCCGGTGCCGAGTTGTTCTTCCACGTCTAATTGCGCCTCGCGTTAGCTGGTAGCAAACGCGAGGCGCAATTAGATCGAAAAACAACATCGGGACCCGGAAGTCAACCACGATCCGTCGCCTTGTGACCACCGTCGGTGCGCGGTCGGGGTGTACCCGGGTCATGCGACCGAGCGCAGAAACGAGGCCACGGCGGCAGCCACGCAGCCGGCCGGGTCGGCCATGGCGCGCTCCGCGCCGAAACGCTCCACAAGGCTCAGGACGTCGACGGCCCCGCCCACCTCGCCCGCCAGGAGCGCGGGAAGCTCGTCCTGCCCGGTCACGGTCCCGGCCACCACGAGCACCGGCACGGCGGCGGCGACCGCCGCCCGGGTCACACCGCCCACCACCTTGCCCGCCAGCGACGTGCGATCGAGGCCCCCCTCGCCGGTGACGACCAGCGCCGCGCCCGAGAGCCTGCCGTGCAGGCCCACGGCCTCGGCCACCAGCGCGAACCCCGGCATCAACCGGGCCCCGATGGCGGCCAGCCCGCCGGCCAGCCCGCCGGCCGCTCCTGCGCCGGGAAGCCGATCGACGTCGACGCCGTATCGGTCGCGATACGACCGGGCCAGCTTGACGAGACGGATGCGCAGCTCCTCGACCTGCGCCGCGTCCGCCCCCTTCTGGGGGGCGAAACGCGCTGCCGCGTCGACGAAGGCGATGTCGACGTCGCAGGCGACCCGAAGGTCGACGGGGCCGATGCCACCGGACGTCTCGATGGCCTCGACCGCCCCCCGCCCGCCGTCCGTGGTCGCCGTGCCCCCCACCCCGACGAGGATGCGCCGCGCCCCTGCGTCGCGTGCCGCCACGATGAGCTCACCGGTCCCCTTCGTCGACGCGGCCAGCGGGTCGTTTCCCGCCGCGCCCCCGACGAGCGGCAGCCCCGACGCGGACGCCGACTCGATCACCGCTTCCGGCGGACGGGGCGCACCGCGGCGGTTCGTGGCGCGCCCGGGGGCGCCCAACCACCACCGGGCGGCCACCGGCTCGCCGAGTGGGCCCGTGACCGTCGTCTCGCGCCACGCCCCTCGCCCCCCTCGGGCCAGCGCGAGGACCTCGGCGAAGCCCTCGCCCCCGTCCGACAAGGGGCAGGCGTCGCTCTCCCACCCAGCCTGGGCGGCCCCTTTTCCGATCGCCCGGGCGATGGCCACCGCCGAGGCCGTCCCCTTGAAGGCATCCGGCGCGGCGAGAAGCGTGCGGGACCTCGGCAGGTCCTGGTCGGCCATGACGCCCATCGTGCTCCCGATCGCGTCCCGGCGCAGGTAGGGTCGGCTCATGGGCCAGGTCGGGCTCGTCATCGCGTCCAACCGCGGTCCCCTGTCGTTCGCGTTCGACGACCGCGGGCACCCCGTCCCAGCCGGCTCGGGCGGCGGCCTGGCCGCGGCGCTCCACCCGCTCGTCGAGCACAGCGGCGCCACCTGGGTCGCCTGCGCCATGAGCGAGGCGGACCGGGCCGCGGCGACGCGGGGGCTCATGGTCGCCGGCTCGATCCCCCTGGTGACGGTGCAGCCCGATCCGGACACCTATCGCATGGCCTACGACGTGGTGGCCAACTCGACGCTGTGGAACTGCCACCACCACCTCTTCGACCTGGCGCGCCGCCCCGTGCTGGACCACCGGTTCGACGAGGCCTTCGAGGGGTTCCGTCGCTTCAACGCCCTCTTCGCCACGACCGTCGCGGAGGTCGCCGGCCCCGGGGCGACGGTCCTCGTCCAGGACTACCACCTCTGCCTCGTCCCGGGCCTGCTCGCCCGCTCCCGACCCGACGTCCGGGTGGTGCACTTCACGCACACCCCCTTCGCCGACCCGAGCATGTGGCGCGTGCTGCCCGACGCCGTCGGGCGCGAACTGCTCGCAGGATTGGCCGCGGCCGACGCCTGTGGCTTCCACGCGCGCCCCTGGGAGAGTGGCTTCCAGGCGTGCTGCGCGGACGGAGGGGTCGGCACGCCACACACCTTCGTGGCGCCGTTGGGGGCCGACGCGGCGCTGCTCGGCCGGCGGGTGGAGTCCGCGGGGTGCCTGGCGGCGAGGGCCGCCCTCGACGAGGCCGTCGGCGACCGCGCCGTCGTGGTCCGCACCGACCGGATCGAGCCGTCGAAGAACCTCCTGCGCGGTTTCTGGGCCTTCGACGAGCTCCTGGCGCACCGCCGTGACCTGCGGGGCCGGGTGGTGATGCTGGCGCACATCTACCCGTCCCGCCAGAGCCTGCCCGAGTACCTGGCGTACGCGACGGAGGTCGAGCACGTCGCCGAGGTCATCAACGACCGGTGGGGCACGACGACGTGGTCCCCCCTGCTGCTCGAGATCGCGGACGACACCGACCGGGCGCTCGCCGCGCTCACCCGCTACGACGTGCTCCTGGTCAATTCCGTGCGCGACGGGCTCAACCTGGTCGCCAAGGAGGGCCCGCTCGTGAACACCGCCGACGGGGTCCTCGCCCTGTCGCGCCATGCGGGCGCCTACGAGGAGCTGCGGGCCGAGGTCATCGGCCTGAACCCCTTCGACGTCTCGGGGACGGCCATCGCCATGGCCGATGCGCTCGACATGCCGGCGGGAGAGCGCAAGCGGCGAGCGGAAGCACTGCGCGAGCTCGTCCTGCGCCGCCCGCCCGCGGCGTGGCTCGAGGCGCAGCTGGCGGTCCCCGGCTGACCCGCCGATCAGCCGCCGGCGGCTGGCCTTGCCTCGACCACGTCTGCAAGCCGGCGGAGCAGGCCGATGGCCTGCACCGGTCCCTCGACCACCACGTCGGCGGCGTCGAGCAGCGCGGCCGGCGATTCCTCGTCGGCCACGGCGACGCGGGCCGTCAGCACGCCGTGGCGCGCCAGGTCGTCGAGCGCGGCGAAGGCGGCGAGATCGCCGGCGTCGTCCCCCGCGAACCCCACCGCCCGGCAACCCGACGACAGGCGCGTCACCACCACCCCCTTGTCGATGCGGACCGGTGGCCGCAGCTCCACGGCCATCCGTCCCGGCTGGAGCTCGAGCCCGCTGTCCGCGGCCCAGCGCCGCGCGAAGGCCATGCCCCACGCGCCTGCTTCGGGCGCGCGCCGCCAGTGGATGGCCACGGCTGCGCCCTTGTGCTCCACGCCCACGCCGGCCGGCGCCTCGGCGCGGGCGGCGGCCACGACGCGCGCCGCGGGCCCGAGCCACGGCTCGACCTCGGGCGCGATCCGCAGCTCGCCGTCCTCGAACCACTCGAACCCGTAGACCCCGACCAGGTGAACGGCCCCCCCGGCGCCCGCCAGCCGCTCGCGCAGGAACGCGGCGGGACGCCCCGAGACGACGCCCACGACGCCGAGGTGGCGGGCGAGGCGGGCGAGCACGTCGATCGCCCCGGGCACCGGGACGGCCGTCGCCGGATCGGGCACGATGGCGGCGAGCGTGCCGTCGAAGTCGGTCAGCAGGGCACTGGCCGCGGGGTCCTCGGCCAGGGCGCCCAAGGCCCCGAGACCGGACGCACCGCCGGCGGCGCCGGCCATCGACAGGTCAGCCCTGGGCCGACGGTGCGAACCGGGCGGCGAGGTCGGGACCGGCGATGACGACCACGGTGGCGCCTGACGAGCTCGGCACGGGGGCCGGCGCGCCGACCGCCTGGACGGTGCTCACCGGCAGTCCCAGGGTCTGCGCGACCTCCTGGGCCGCGGCCGTCGACCCGCCCGTCGGGTAGATCTGCGTACCGGTCACCCGGGTGAGGGCGTTGGCGGCCGTCAGCGTGCCATAGCCCTTCTGCCCGAGATAGGTGGTCACCGCGCCCGCCACGCCGTTGGTGGTGGTGCCGTTGGCCACGAGCACGTGCACGGTGGCGGGCGCGGGGATCGTGGTCGTGCTCGTCGCGCCGTGGCCGTGCGGCGGCGCCGTGGTGGTCGAGGTCGTCCGGTGGGCGGGGGGCACCGTCGTGGGGGTCGCCACGGTCGCCTCTGCCGGCACGGCCGAGGGCGCCCGGGTTCCCGACGGGAGCAGGAGGATGCAGAGCACGAAGGCGGCCGCCACCACGATCACCCCACGCAGGCTCGTGCGGTGCTCGGGTCCGTAGAAGTCCCGCTCCTCGTCGCGCTCGGCCCCGGCCCCTCCGTTGTGCCCTCCGGGCGACGCCGTCGTCATCGCCGCGGGTTGTGCGGCTGGACGGCGCCTTCGAACCGATCGCGGCGGCGCTCGCGCCGGCGCAGCCGCAGGCGCCGCACCAGCAGAGGCGCGTGCTCCATGGCCTCCGGCGACTCCACGAGCTCCCCGAGGATCCGGTAGTAGCGCGTGGGCGACATGGCCAGGCGCTCACGAATGGCGGTCGCCTTGCTGCCGGGGTGCGCCCACCATGACTCCTCGAAGTCGAGGATCTTCCGGTCCCGCTCGCTCAGAGACATCCCGGCCCAGCCTGCCCGCGCGCGAAGGCCGAAGCAAGCATCCTCGGCACGACAGAGTCGGCACTAGCGTTGTCGCAGGCCGGTGTGGCGCAGTTGGAAGCGCAGGCGACTTGTAATCGCCAGGTCGTGGGTTCGAGTCCCACCACCGGCTCCACCACCACCGGCTCCACCATCGCCGGCTCCGTTGTGTGGCACCGTCGCCGCCACCGCTGGGCACTCGTGGGCACGCTAGGTGCCTCGGCGGCGAGCGAGCTCGAAGCACGCCACCGAGGCCGCCGCCGCCACGTTGAGCGACGGCAGCTTGCCGTGGTGCGGGATGGCCGCCAGCGTGGTGCACCGGCGTCGGGTGAGCGCCGCCAGCCCTCGATGCTCGGCACCCAGCACGAGCGCCAGTGGACCGCGCACGTCGAGGTCGAGGTCGAGGTCGTACAGGGAGCGCTCGGCGTCCTCGTCGAGACCGACGCTGACAACGCCGAGCTCGTCCAGGCGAGCCAACGCATTGGGCACGCCCGGGACGAGGGCGAAGGCGAGATGCTCGATGGCGCCGGCCGCCACCTTGGCCACGGTCGGTGTCACGTGGGCGGCGCGATGGCGCGGCAGCACGACGCCGGTCACGCCGGCGCATTCGGCGCTGCGCAGCACCGCGCCCACGTTGTGCGGGTCGGTCACGCCGTCGAGGACGACGAGGAAGGCGGCACGGCCCCGGTCAGCGGCACACAGGTCGTCGAGGTCGAACGCCTCCAGGGGCTTTGCGCGCGCCAGCACGCCTTGGGGGTTGTCGGTACGCGCCGCGGCCTCCATCCGGCCCGTGCTCACCGCCACGATGCGGGCGCGGCGACGGTGCGCCAGCCGCTCGATGTCGTCGAGCTCGGGCGAGGGGTCGAGCCCTTGGGTGATCCACACCTCCCGGACCTGGCGCGCCCCGGCCGCGAGCAATTCCCGAACGGCCTGTCGCCCCTCGACCTGCTCGCCGCCGACACCGGCTCCGTGCGACATCGGGCGGCCCCCACCCCGGCCGCGCTGCCCTCCCCGGGCGGACCCCGCCGGCACCCGGCCCGCCCCCGAGGGGCTCACGACCCCGTCGTCCCCGCCAACAGGACCACGGCGAACGCCGCGATCCCCTCCCCCCGGCCCAGGGCACCGAGGCCCTCGGTTCGGGTCGCCTTGACGTTCACGACGGCGCCGAGCGCGTCGGTCAGCTGCCGTGCCATGTCGGGCAGGTGGTCCGCGAGCCGCGGTCGTTCGCAGACGACCGTGCAGTCCGCGTGCAGCGCGACCAGACCCTCGGCCGCGGCCATGGCCACCACGCGCCGCAGCAGCACCATCGAATCGGCGCCTGCCCACGCGCGGTCGGTGTCGGGGAAGTGGCGGCCGATGTCCCCGAGGCCGGCCGCGCCGAGCACGGCGTCCGCCAACGCGTGGGACAGCACGTCGGCGTCGCTGTGCCCCTGCAGACCGGGTGCCCCCTCGATGCGCACACCGCCGAGCACCAGCGGACGCGCCGGGTCGTCCGCAAATGGGTGGACGTCGACGCCGTGCCCCACCCGCAAGGCCGGCAACCCCGCCGGCCCGGTCATCGCGGCGCCAGCGCGCGCAGGACCTCCAGGTCCTCGGGCGTGGTCACCTTGACGTTGTGGGGGTCGCCGGGCACCACGCGCACCGTAGCGCCACGGGCCTCCACCAAGGCGGCGTCGTCGGTGGCGTCGTCGCCCGCACCGTGCGCCTCGCGCAGGACGTCCGCCCGGAACGCCTGGGGCGTCTGGACGGCCACCAGACCGTCGCGTGGCGTGGTGCCGACGACCACGTCGTCGCGCACCTCTTTGAGGGTGTCGGCCACCGGCAACCCCGGCACGGCGCCCGCCGCGCCCGCCACGACGGCGTCGACCACGCGTCGGAACAAGGCCGGTGAGGCGAGCGGCCGGGCGGCGTCGTGGACCACCACGATCTCGGCGTCGTCGGGCACCGCGGCCAGCCCCGCTCGCACGGAGGCGGCACGCGTCGGTCCACCGGCGACGACGGCACGGACCACCGCGGGTGCGCCGGCGCGGCACGCCTCGATCCCCTCGGCGGGCACCACGACGACGACACCCTCGGCCACCGTGGCGGCCGCGTCGATCGACCACTGCAGGAGTGTGCGCCCGTGAAGCTCGGCGAACTGCTTGGGGCCGCCGAACCGGTTGCCGCCGCCACCGGCCACGACGACCACCCAGACGGCGTGATCCCGCGCCGTGCTCAGGGAAGCGCCTCGTCGAGGCGCTTCTCGGCCTGTTCCTCGTCCACGTTGAGGGCGAAGGTCAGCTCGGAGACGAGGATCTGGCGCGCCCGGCTCAGCATGCGCTTCTCGCCGGCGGACAGGCCCTTGTCCTTGTCGCGGATGGAGAGGTTCCGGACGACCTCGGCCACCTGGTAGATGTCGCCGGAGCGCAACTTCTCGGAGTGGTTCTTGTAGCGACGCGACCAGTTGGTCGGCATGCGCGCCTCCTTCTTGCGAAGGACGGCGAACACCTCCTCGACCTCCTCGTCGTTGATCACTTCGCGCAGGCCCACGCCCTCGGTGTTGTCCGCCGGAACCATCAGGGTCAGGTCGCCGTAGGCGAGGCGGAGCACCAGGTACTCGCGCTTCTCTCCGAACGCCTCCTTGACCTCACGGCGCTCCACGATGGCCGCACCGTGGTGGGGATAGACGACCTTGTCGCCGATATCGAACACGCAACTCTCCTCGACGGAGCACACCCACGACGGGCGTGCACGTGGCCGACACCGCGTTCGACCGACGAACAAGGATACCCGAGGCCGCGCACGCTCCGTCAGCCCAGGTCAGCCCCTCAGCTGTAGCGGTCCAGGATGCTGGCCTCGGCCAGGCGGGCGAGCCCGTCCTTGACCGAGCGCGCCCGTGCCTCGCCGACACCGCCGACTTCCTCGAGCTCGCCCACCGAGGCCCGCATGATGCGCTGGAGACCCACGAAGTGCTCCACGATGCGGTCGATGATTGCCTCGGGGAACCGAGGCAGGCGGTGCAGGAGCCGGTACCCGCGGGGCTCGACCGGGTGGTCCCCCTCCCCGTTGGCGTGCCCCATGCCCAACGCCGCGGCGACCCGGCGGACGTCGAGGAGCTCCTCCGTGCTCAGGCGGGCCAGGCCGGCCAGCGCCAGGGTCGGGTCCTGGTGGGAGCCGGCCGCAGCCTTCTCCGCGCCGTTGCGGACGTAGTCGCGCACCACCAGACGCCGGATGTCCTCGACGCCGTCGAGCAGCTCGTCGCGCTGCAGGCGCAGGAGCCGCCCCTCGTCGCCGAGCTCGATGAGCTGGGCGTCGATCTCCTCCGCGATCCGGCACACCAGCTCGGCCGGCTGGAGCACCGCCGCGACGTCGTGCATGGTCACTGTGTCCTCGACCTCCAAGGCGCTGAGCGCCGTCACCGCCTGGTCGAAGCGATGCCGGAAGCGCTGCAGGGTGGCGAGCGCCTGGCCGACGCGCTCGTGCAGCCGGCTCGCGGGTTGCAAGAGATGCTTCTCGTCGCGGGAGTAGACGGTGACCACCGACATCGCCGCCGACACGGAGATGACGGGGACGTCGATCGAGCGCGCCACCCGCTCGGCCGTGCGATGGCGGGTGCCCGTCTCCGAGGTCGGGATGGACGGGTCGGGCATGAGATGGACGTTCGCCCGGGCGATGCGGCGGGCGTCGGCGGACACGATGATGGCGCCGTCGAGCTTTGCCAGCTCCGAGACGCGCTGGGGGCTGAACTCGGCGTCGAGGAGGAACCCACCGGTGCACACCGAGAGGACGGCGGCGTCGTCGCCGATGACGATGAGCGCACCGCGCTTGGCCAGCAGGATGCGCTCGAGCCCTTCGCGCAGCGGGGTGCCCGGGGCAACGAGCGACAGGGCGTGCGCCATGGCCGAGCTCGGTCGGGCTGCCACGAAGGCATCGTACCCGGGACGACTCGGCGCCAGAACCCGCCTCCGGCACTCCACGACGAGGCCGGTGGCGCTCAGCGCGACGGCGGTCCGACGCCCGACGCCAGCTCGATCGCGTGCGCCAGCGTGCGCACCTGGACCAGTTCCATGCCGGGCGGCCCCGGCGGGCAGGACTCGGGCACCACGGCGTGGCGGAACCCGACACGTGCCGCCTCGGCCAGCCGGCGCGGCGCGTGCGGCACCTGGCGGATCTCGCCGGTCAGCCCGACTTCGCCGAAGGCGACCAGGTTCGGCGGCAAGGGCACCGACTGCACGGCCGAGGCGATCGCCAAGGCGACGGCCAGGTCGGCTGCGGGCTCGCCGACGCGGATCCCGCCGACGGCCGAGCAGAAGACGTCGGTGGCGCGCACGGGCACACCGGCGCGGTTCTCCAGCACCGCAAGCAGAAGGCTCAGGCGCCCGCCGTCGACACCCTGCGCGCTGCGGCGCGGCGGCGAGCCGCCCGCCGACATCGATGCCAGCGCCTGCACCTCGACGAGCAGCGCCCGCTGCCCCTCCATGGCCGGCAGGATGGCGCTGCCCGGCGCGCCGGCGCGCCGGTCACCGAGCAGCAGTCGGTAGGGGTCCGTCACGGCTCGCAGCCCGCCCTCGCCCATGTCGAAGAGGCCGAGCTCGCCGGTCGGGCCGAAGCGGTGCTTCACCGCCCGCACGAGACGCAACGCGTGGTGACGGTCGCCCTCGACCGTCACGACGGTGTCGACGAGGTGCTCGAGGGCACGCGGCCCGGCCAGGGTGCCGTCCTTGGTGACGTGCCCGACGAGGACGAAGGGGATGCGATGAGTCTTGGCCAGCCCCACGAGCAGGTCCGCGCAGGCGCGCACCTGGGGCAGGCTGCCGGGCAATCCGCCGACCGCGCCGTCGCGCACGGCCTGGACGGAGTCCAGGACCACGAGCGCGGGGCGCTCGTCGTGCAGTGCGTCGACCAGGGCCGTCACGTCCGTGGTGGCCAGGAGCCGGACGCGCCGTGCAGCGAGCCCGAGGCGCTCTGCCCGGATGCGCACCTGCTGGGCCGACTCCTCGGCGGACACGAGCAACGCCCCTTCACCCCGCTCGGCCAGCGCGCCCAGCACCTGCAGCAGCAACGTCGACTTCCCTACCCCGGGTTCGCCGCCGAGCAAGGTCACCGACCCGGGTACGAGCCCGCCGCCGAGGACGCGGTCGAGCTCGGGCAACCCGGTCGACCGGGGCTGCGCCTCGGCCAGGTCGACGTCGCCGAGCGACACCGCACCGACCCCACCCCGCCATCCGCTCTCCCCCGACGGCGACGAAGCGGGCCCGGCGGGCGCGGCGACGGCCTGCTCGGCCAGGGAGTTCCACGCCCCGCACGACGGGCAGCGTCCCGCCCAGCGGGCGCTCAGCGCGCCACAGGCACCGCAGCGATGGACCGACCGGGCTCGCGACATGGTCGGAACCTACGACGGGGGTGTGTCACCACCGCTCCGTGCCGGTGCAGAGGCCCGCGCCGGCACCGAGGCCCGCGTGCGGCGCGCCGCTCAGAGGCGCCCGGCGGAACGGAAGCGTGGGGCGCACACGATGCGCAGCACGCCCCACGGCAGCGTGAGGACCACGGGGAAGAGGACGACCCCGTGGGCCAGGATCAGGTCCATGGCCAGCCAGATCGACCACACCACGGCGTTCACGCGTACGAAGCGGCCCCAGCCGCGACGGTAGCGCCGCTCGAGACGGGCTCGGCGCTCTTCGGGAGACGCCCACCACCGGCCCAGGTAGTCGACGCGCCGGTCGGGCAGCCCCGCCATGGCGCGATCGAGCTCGCGCAGCGTGCGCGCCGCGAACACCAGATCGAGTCGCTCCCGGAACTCCTCCATCGTGATCCGGCCCTCGGCCACGTGGTCGCGCAGCATGTCCGCGGTGGCGTCCCGCTCGGCGTCGGAGGCGAGCAGGGAGGCCGGACGCGTCACGCCCCCAGTCTGCACCCCGGCCTGGCCGTTTTCACGTGCGCCCCTGGGGGCGCGTGACCGGCCCTGGTCAGGAGTCGGCGCCGGCGCCGGCCAGCTCGACCGGCGGCGGCTCGAAGCCCTGGATGGCCTTGAAGGTCACCTCACCATCCTCGGCGTCGACGACGATCGTCTCCCCGACCCGGAACTCCTTCCACAGGATGCGCTCCGAGAGCGGGTCCTCGACCATCTGCTGGATGGCCCGACGCAGTGGCCGGGCGCCCAGGGTCGGGTCGTAGCCCTTCTCCGCCAGCAGCGCCTTGGCCGCCGGGGTGAGCTCGAGCCCGAGGCCCTGGCTCTCAAGCTGGTCGGCGACCCGCTTGGTCATGAGGTCGACGATCTCGACCACCTCGCTGCGGCTGAGCTCGTGGAAGACGATGACCTCGTCGATCCGGTTGAGGAACTCGGGGCGGAAGTGCGCCTTGAGCGCCTCGTTGACCTTGGCCTTCATCTTCTCGTAGGTGACCGCCTCCGAGGACTTGGCGAAGCCCAGGTTGGCCTTGCGCAGGTCCGCGGTCCCGAGGTTGGACGTCATGATGAGCACGGTGTTCTTGAAGTCCACCGACCGCCCCTGGGCGTCGGTGAGCCGGCCGTCCTCCAGGATCTGGAGCAGGGCGTTGAACACGTCGGGGTGCGCCTTCTCGACCTCGTCGAAGAGCACGACCGAGAACGGCTTGCGCCGCACGGCCTCGGTCAGCTGGCCGCCCTCCTCGTAGCCGACGTAGCCCGGGGGCGAGCCGACCAGGCGCGACACGGTGTGCTTCTCCATGTACTCGCTCATGTCGAGCTGGATCAGCGCGTCCTCGTCGTCGAAGAGGAATTCGGCGAGCGTCTTGGCCAGCTCGGTCTTCCCCACCCCGGTCGGGCCGAGGAAGATGAACGAGCCGCTCGGGCGCTTGGGGTCCTTCAGGCCCGCGCGCGTCCGGCGGATGGCCCGCGACAGCGCCTTGATCGCCTCCTCCTGGCCGATGACCCGCTTGTGGAGCTCGTCCTCCATGCGCAGCAGCTTCGCCGTCTCCTCCTCGGTGAGGCGGTAGACGGGGATGCCGGTCCAGTTGGCCAGGACCTCGGCGATGACCTCCTCGTCGACGACGTCGAACAGGTCGACGCCCTCGGCGCGCCACTCCGCTTCCATGGCGGTCTTGCGCTCGAGGCGCTCCTTCTCTTGCTCGGCGAGCTTCTTGGCCTGGTCGAAGGCCTGGCGCTCGATCGCCGACTCCTTGTCCTTGCGGATTCGCTCGATCTCCTCCTCGAGCTTCTTGTAGTCCGGCGGCGTCGTCATGCGCCGGATGCGCAGACGGCTGCCGGCTTCGTCGATGAGGTCGATGGCCTTGTCGGGGAGATAGCGGTCGGCCAGGTAGCGGTCGGCCAGGTTGGCCGCGGCCACGAGCGCCTGGTCGGTGATGGTCACCGAGTGGTGCGACTCGTAGCGGTCGCGCAGGCCCTTGAGGATCTCGATGGTGTGCGCCACCGTCGGCTGCTCGACCTTGATCGGCTGGAACCGCCGCTCGAGGGCCGCGTCCTTCTCCAGGTGCTTGCGGTATTCGTCGAGGGTTGTGGCGCCGATCGTCTGCAGCTCGCCGCGCGCCAGCATGGGCTTGAGGATCGAGGCGGCGTCGATGGCGCCCTCGGCCGCGCCTGCGCCCACGAGCGTGTGCAGCTCGTCGATGAACAGGATGATGTCGCCGCGCGTCCGGATCTCCTTCAGGACCTTCTTCAGCCGCTCCTCGAAGTCACCGCGGTAGCGGCTGCCCGCCACCAGGGCCCCGAGGTCCAGCGTGTAGAGCTGCTTGGCCTTGAGGGTCTCGGGCACGTCGTTGGCCACGATGCGCTGGGCCAAGCCTTCGACGATGGCGGTCTTGCCCACACCGGGCTCGCCGATGAGGACGGGGTTGTTCTTGGTCCGGCGGCTCAGGACCTGCATGACCCGCTCGATCTCCTTGTCGCGGCCGATCACGGGGTCGAGCTTGCCTTCGCGCGCCAGCTGGGTCAGGTTGCGCCCGAACTGGTCGAGCACGGGCGAACCCGACGGCGTCTCCGACGCCGACGAACCGGGGCCCGCGCCGACTGCCTCCTTGCCCTGGTAGCCGGAGAGCAGCTGGATGACCTGCTGGCGCACCCGCGCCAGGTCGGCACCGAGGCTCACGAGCACCTGGGCGGCGACGCCCTCGCCCTCACGGACGAGCCCGAGGAGCATGTGCTCCGTGCCGATGTAGTTGTGGCCGAGCTGCAGCGCCTCGCGCAGGGACAGCTCGAGGACCTTCTTCGCCCGCGGCGTGAACGGCGGCGAACCCGTGGGGGCGGTGCCCGACAGGCCGATGGTCTCCTCGACCTTCTCGCGCACGGCCTCGAGGGAGATGCCGAGCTGCTCGAGCGCCTTGGCCGCCACACCCTCACCCTCGTGGATGAGGCCGAGCAGGATGTGCTCGGTGCCGATGAAGCTGTGGTTCAGGAGGCGCGCCTCCTCCTGAGCCAGCACCAGCACCCTCCGTGCCCGGTCCGTAAAGCGTTCGAACACCAGACCGCCTCCCTCGACGGTTGTACGACGGTAGGAAGTCTACCGGCCGGGCTGTGCGTACCAACACCGCCCGTTGGTCTTGTGCCAACAGCTGAAAGGCCCAAATCGTTCCCGCAATTTCCATCGGCACCCCGGGCCCAAACCCTGACCCCGACCACCGACGGTGGTCGGTTCGTGCAGGTCCAGCGGGGTGCCCCCGAGCCCGGGGGCCCGCTCCGCCGGCCGGGGGGCCGGGCATGGGGCGGACCCACGTTGTCCCGTTCGGGGCCGTCTCGCCTATCGTGCTCCCTGGTGAACACCGCTGGTCTGCTGTCGCTTCCCTCCTTGGAGGACGGCCTCGTCCGCCTCGAGCCCGAGCTTCGCGCCGCGGTCGTCTCGGGTGACGGATTCCTCGACCAGGTCACGACGCACCTCATCGACGCCGGCGGGAAGCGGCTGCGCCCGAGCCTCGCCCTGGCCGCCGCCACCGGCGGGTCGTCCACGGCGAGCGCCGACGACCTCCAGGGCGCGGTGGCCGTGGAGCTCGTCCACCTGGCCTCGCTCTACCACGACGACGTCATGGACGAGGCGACGGTGCGCCGCAACGTGGAGAGCGTCAACGCCCGGTTCGGGAACCTCGTGGCCATCGTCGCAGGCGACTTCCTCCTGGCGCGCTCGGCGGAGATCGCCGCATCGCTGGGGACCGAGGTGGCGGGGCTGCTGGCGAACACGCTGGGCCGGCTCTGCGAGGGCCAGGTCGCCGAGGTGCGCGCCGCCTTCTCCACGGCACGCACCGAGGACGAGTACCTGTCGGCCATCGCCGGCAAGACCGCCGCCCTCATGGCCACCTCCTGCCGGATCGGCGCCCTCACGGCGGGGCTGCCCCGCGGTGACGTCGAGGCGCTCACGGCCTACGGGCGCTGCTTCGGGATGCTCTTCCAGCTGCGCGACGACGTCCTCGACGTCGTCGCCTCCGACGAGGAGCTGGGCAAGCCCGCGGGCCAGGACCTGGCCGAGGGCATCTACACCCTGCCGGTGCTGCTGGCCCTACGCGATCCGGAGACGCGCCGGGAGCTACTGCCCCTTCTGGGTCAGCCGCTGGAGCAGCCGGAGCGGGACAAGGCCCGGGCCATCGTGGCCGGGTCCAGCGCCGTCGGCGCCACCTTGGCCACCGGCCGGCGCTTCGCCACCGAGGCGGCCGAGGCGGCGGGGGCGGTCCCCGGTGCCGGCCTCGGGCCCGTGCTCGCCGAGCTCGCCTGTTCGCTGCTCGACGACATTCCCGGCACCTGAGGACGAGGCACGGCCGGCGGTCGCGCCGGTCCCGACCGAACGGACCGAGCGGGCTTGGCCGGCCCGTCCGGCCGGGACCGTTGCGTCGGCCCGAAGGCTCAGGCGACGATCGTCGTCCCCCCGCCCGTGCTGCCGACGCCCGGGCACCGTGCCAGTAGGCTGCTCACCTGGGACGCGAGCCAGGCCGACATCTTGGTCAGGACCGCCACCTGCTCCTGGAGCTCATGGGCGCGATGGGTCTTGCCCGCGCCCAGGGCCTGGGCGACCTGCCCCTCGAGGGTGGCCAGCCGGGCCGACTCGGCTGCCTCCTGGGCGCGCAGACGGGCCAAGGTGGCGGCGGCGCCGGTGCAGCCGGCCTTGGGCGCCGCGCCGGCCGCGCCCGGGAACAGCGCCGGGGCCAGGGTCAGGGACCCAGCCACCAGCAACGACGCGACGACCTTTCTGACCATCGGACGTCCTCCCCACTGTGACCACACCCAGTGATGGTCTACCACTCATAGTGGTCGGCAAACGGGGTGCCGGGGTGAAGCGCGAATCTCGCGGCGAGGGCCTCCCGTCGCATCGTTGTGCCGGCGTGGTGTCGCCGGGCCCGGGACCGACCCCGGAAGGCCTATGCGAACGAGCCGTCGGGCGCAGCCCCGGGCGCGCTCGAGGTCGAGCCCGAGGCGCCGCCGGTGCCCGAGGCGCCGCCGGTGCCCGAGGAGGGGGTGAGACCGGGGCACCGCGCCTCGATCTTGGAGGCCAGGGTGTGGGCCCGGGTGTCGATCGTGTCGAGGCGATCGATGCGCTTGTCGATGCGGGCGGCCCGCTTGGTGTGGTTGCCGGTCTTGGCCTTCTGCTCCATGGCCTGCAGCTGTGGCAGCCGCGTCGAGAGCTTGGCCTCGACGCCCTGGATCTTGGCCAGGACCGCGGGTGCGTCGGCACAGGTGAAGTGCCGACCGCCGCCCCCCGAATTCGGTGTGGCCCCCGAGCCGCCCGAGCCGGGGGACGGGGCAGCCACCGCGACCCCGACGGATCCCAGTGCCGCGACGCCGCTCACGACCATGGCCGCTGCGAGCTTCTTCCACATGGCGAGTGCTCCCTTCCTCGTCGGTGCCGGGATGGCCGTCACCGCGATGCCGCCCATCGGCACCGACACCCTCAGCGTGCCGTGGCCGGGTGAGCACGCCGTGTGCCAGGTGTTAGGGAGTGATGAAGGAGGGCAGGAGCGGCGCGAGCGCTACGACGGCCGCTCGGGCCGCAAGGTCGGGAAGGCGATGACGTCGCGGATGTTGGCCACGTCCGCCAGGAGCATCACCAGGCGGTCGATGCCGATGCCGAGCCCGCCGGTGGGCGGGAGGCCGTGCTCCAGGGCACGGAGGTACTCCTCGTCCACCGCCATCGCCTCCTCGTCGCCCGCCGCGCGCGCCGCGGCCTGCGCCTCGAACCGGGCGCGCTGGTCGTCGGGGTCGACCAGCTCGCTGAAGGCGTTGGCCATTTCGCGGCCGGTCACGATGGCCTCGAACCGCTCGGCGAGCTCGGGGTCGTGGCGATGACGCCGGGCCAGCGGCGAGACCTCTGCCGGGAAGTCGGTCACGAACACCGGGCCCCAGAGGGCGGCCTCGGTGGTCTTCTCGAACAGCTCGAGCAGCAGCTTGCCCGGCCCCCACTCGTCGTGCGGCTCGATCCCCGCCTCCTTGGCGCGCCGGCGCAGGTCGTCGACGGGCGTGTGCACGCTGGTGTCGACCCCGGCCGCCTCGGTGACGAGCTCGGCCATCGTCGCCCGGCGCCAGGGTGGGCTGAGGTCGATCCCGCGTCCTTGGTAGGTGAGGCGCGTCGTGCCCACCAGCTCCACGGCGAGCGACGACACCAGCTCCTCGACGAGCACCTGCAGGTCGTTGTAGTCCGCGTAGGCCTGATAGAGCTCGAGCATCGTGAACTCGGGGTTGTGGCGTGGCGAGAGGCCCTCGTTGCGGAACACCCGGCCGATCTCGAAGACCTTGTCGAATCCTCCGACGACGAGGCGCTTGAGGTAGAGCTCGGGTGCGATGCGCAGATACAGGTCCGCGTCGAGCGCGTTGTGGTGGGTCACGAAGGGCTTGGCCGTGGCCCCGCCCGGGATGGCGTGCAGGACGGGCGTCTCCACCTCGACGAAGCCGCGGTCCTCGAGCTCGTGGCGCAGGCGGCTGATCAGGCGGCTGCGCAGCAGCAGCACCTCACGCGACCGCTCGTTGGCCCACAGGTCGACCTCGCGCTGGCGAAAGCGGGTCTCGACGTCGGTCACGCCCTTCCACTTGTCGCCGAAGGACCGGCGCGCCTCGGCCAGCAGGACCCAGTCGCGCACCTGGACCGACAGCTCGCCCTTCTTCGTCCGCACCACCGGACCGCGCGCCCCGACCCAGTCGCCGAGCGACAGCTTGGCGAATTCCTCGAAGCGATCGGTCGTCCTGGCCAGCGCGAAGAGCTGGATCTGGCCCGATGCGTCGCGCAGGGTGGCGAAGGCGAGGCGGCCCTGGGGGCGCATCAGCATGACCCGGCCGGCGACAGCGACGACGTCGTCGGACTCCGCCCCCGCCTCCAGGGCGCCGTGGCGGTCGTGGAGCTCGGCGGCGCTGTCCGTGCGGTCGAATCGGTAGGGGACGTCGGCCACGAGGGTCGACGCTACCCGAGGCGCACGTTGCGCTCGTAGACGAGGCGCAGCCCGTGGAGGGTGAGCCACGGCTCCCGGTGGTCGACGGTCGTGGCGAGCGGCGCGATGACCTCCGACAGCCCGCCCGTGGCCACCACCGTGCAGTGGCCGAGCTCGGTCATGATCCTCGTGCACATCCCGTCGACCTGCGCGGCGTAGCCGTAGAGGGTCCCCGACTGGATGGACTCCACCGTCGACTTGCCGATGACGCTGCGCGGCTCCACCAGCTCGACCCTGCGGAGCGCGGCCGCGTGGTGGAAGAGGGCGTCCATGGAGATGGCGATTCCCGGGGCGATGGCCCCGCCCAGGTACTCGCCGTCCGCCGAGATGGCGTCGAACGTCGTCGCCGTCCCCAGGTCGACCACGATGCATGGCCCGCCGTAGAGGTCGTAGGCGCCGATGGCATTGGCGATGCGGTCCGCCCCGACCTCCTTGGGGTTGTCGTAGAGGATCGGCATGCCCGACTTCACCCCCGGCTCGAGGACGATGCAGGGGACGTCGAACCACCGCTCGGCCATGTCGCGCAGGGACGTGGTGACCATGGGCACCGAGGACGTGATGGCGATGCCCGTGACCACCTCGCCGACGTCCATCCCGTCGAGGTCGAGGAGCTGCGACAGGAGCAGCGCGTGCTCGTCGGGAGTGCGGTCGTCCACGGTGGAGAGCCGCCAGTGGTGCAGCAGCCCGGCCGGCTCGGGCGGCACCGGGGGCGCCGAGCGGCTCCCGGGCGGGTCCGTGTCGTCGTCGCCGAGGCTGAAGAGCCCGACCACCGTCTCGGTGTTGCCCACGTCGATCGCCAGCAGCACGCCGCTCAACCCTCGCTTTCTCGCCCGTCCCCCGGGCGGTCCTCGTCCCCGAGCAGGTCGAGCCCGAGATCGAGCGCAGGTGCCGAATGCGTCAGCGCGCCGACCGACAGCAGGTCGGCACCGGCTGCGGCCAGCGCCCCCGCGGTGTCGAGGCGCACCCCGCCGGAGACCTCCACGAGCAGGGCGCCGGGCTCGGTGCGCGCTCGCACCAGGGCCACGCAGGCGGCGACGTCGTCCGGGCCCATGTTGTCGAGGAGCACGGCGGACGCCCCCGCGTCGACGGCCTCGGCCACCTGGTCGATGCGGTCGCACTCGACCTCCACCATGCGCCCCGGCCACCACCGGCGCGCCAGGTGCACGGCCTCGGCGATGCCAAGGCCGCCGAGGTGGTTGTCCTTCACCAGCACCGCGTCGGAAAGGTTGGCCCGGTGGTTCCAGCCGCCCCCGGCGCGCACCGCCGCCTTCTCCAGGGCCCGCAGCCCCGGTGTCGTCTTGCGCGTGTCGAGCACGCGGGTGCCGGGGTTGGCCGCCGTCACCACGGCGACGTAGCGGGAGGCCAGCGTGGCCACGCCCGAGAGGTGGCAGAGGAAGTTGAGGGCGGTGCGCTCCGCGGTGAGGATCGAGCGCAACGACCCGTGCACGACGCCCACCACCGTGCCGGGCGACAGCGCGCCCCCGTCCGCCGTCCGCCAGTCCACCTCCAGCGCGGGGTCGACCTGGCGGAAGGCCTCCACGGCGCACAGCGAGCCGGCGAGCACGCCGTGCGCACGTGACACGATCCCGGCACGGGCCACGGTGGCGGCAGGCACCAGCGCGGCGGTCAGGTCGCCGATGGGCAGGACGTCTTCGGCCAGGGCGCGCGCCACGGCATCGCGCACCGCCACGATCGGCGGGTCCGGTGGGCCCGAGGAGGGCCATGCCGAGACCAGGTCCGCGGGGCCGCTCACAGCGCAGCCTCGCCCGGCACCTCGGCGACCCCGTGGACGATGCGCCGGCGCCAGGCCGGGTCCCGGTCGGGGTACTCGCGCCGGGCGTGCGCGCCGCGGGTCTCGAGGCGTGCGTCGGCGGCGCGAAGCAGGGCCCAGGAGAGCTCGACCAGGTTGGCCAGCTCGCCACGGGCCCGCCCGACGCCCGGGTCCGAAGCCACCCCGGGCCCGGCCCCGGCCCCGAGGCATTCGGCCTCGACGGTCGCCACCGCTCGCGCCGCGGCCTGGAGGGAGGCGGCGGAGCGCAGGACGCCCGCGCCCTCGGTCATCGCCCGCTGGAGCCGGTCGCGGCCCTTGGCCAGATCGGCCTCGCTCTCGGCCGTGCCCGACTCGGGACCACCCCCACCCGCCGGCGGCCGGCGGGCCCCGGCCCACGCGGGTGACGCCAGCACGGCGAGGCCGACGGCCCCGATCTCGCCGCCGGCACCGGCCTCGCCGCCCGCGCCCAGCAGCGGGCCCATGGCCCCGCTCGGGACGGGGCCGTCGCGCCCCGCCTCGATCGCCTCCGCCAACCGTGCCGCGAACACCATCCCCTCCAGCAGCGAGTTGGACGCCAGGCGGTTGGCCCCGTGCACGCCCGTGCACGCGCACTCGCCGGCCGCCCACAGCCCGGGCATGGCGCTGGCCCCGTCGAGGTCGGTGATGACCCCGCCGGAGATGTGATGGGCGGCCGGGGCGATCGGCAGCCAGCTCTCGGCGGGGTCGAGACCCACGGCCCGCACCGACGCGGCGATGGTCGGGAACCGCTGGTCGAAGGCCTCGAGCCCGGTGGCATCGAGCCAGAGATGGTCGACGTGCTGTTCGGCCATGCGCGCCGCCATGGCCCGGCTCACCACGTCGCGCGGGGCGAGCTCGTCGACGAAGCGTTCGCCCGACGCGTCCCGCAGCAGGGCCCCGTGCCCGCGCAGCGCCTCGGAGAGCAGCGGACGGGGCATGGCGGGGTGGTGGAGGGCGGTCGGATGGAACTGGAAGAACTCCACGTCCGCCACCGGCACCCCGGCCCGCAGCGCCATGGCCGTGCCGTCGCCGGTGGCCTCGACCGGATTGGTGGTCACCGCATAGAGCTGGCCGGCGCCGCCCGTGGCCAGGACCACGTGGCGCGCCGCGACCTCCTGGCGCGCGCCCGAGGGGTCGAGGGCGACGACGCCCGTGCAGCGGCCGGCGTCGACCACCAGGTCCAGCGCGAACCAGCGCTCCAGGACCGCGGCCGCGCTCTGGCGCACCGTGTCGACCAAGGCGCGCTCGACCTCCGCGCCGGTGGCGGCACCGCCGGCGTGGATGACGCGCGCCGTGGAGTGCCCGCCCTCGCGGGACAGGGCCAGGGCGCCGCCGGCCTCGCGGTCGAAGACGGCGCCCAGCGCGATGAGCTCGCGGACCCGCAGCGGCCCCTCGTCGACCAGGACGCGCACGGCGTCGACGTCGCACATGCCCGCGCCGGCGGCCAACGTGTCGGCCAGATGGAGGTCGGTGGAGTCCTCGTCGTCGCCCAGGACCGCGGCCACGCCGCCCTGGGCCCAGCGGGTGGCCGACGCGGCCAGCTCCGCCTTGGTGAGCACTCCCACCCGCAGTCCGGGGACCTCGGTCAGCCGGACGACCGCTGAGAGCCCCGCCACCCCGGAGCCCAGGACCAGGACGTCGAGTTGCACGTCGGCGGTCGTGCCCACGGGTCGACGCGCGTCGCCGGCGGGCCTCAGCCCGCGACGACGCGGCGGAACTCGGCCTCGAGCTTGGCGGTCGACTCGTCCACCGGGGCGTTCTGCACGTCGACGTGGACGATGCGGGGCTCGAACGCCTCGAGCTCCGCCGCCTCGTAGTCGGCATAGGTGATGACGATGACCTTGTCGCCGCGATGCACCAGGCGCGCCGCCGCGCCGTTGAGGCAGACCTCGCCGGGACCGCCCACGATGGCGTAGGTCTCGAAGCGGGCGCCGTTGTCGATGTCGAGCACCGCGACCTGCTCCCACTCGACGATGTCGGCCAGGCGCATCAGCTCGGGGTCGAGGCTGATCGAGCCCACGTAGTCCAGGTTGGCGTCCGTGACCGTCGCCCGGTGGATCTTCGACTTCATCATGCGCCGGCGCATCCCTAGCGCTCCTCTCCGTTGTACGCAGCTGCGACCAGGCCACGCGCATCCGTCGCCTTGTCCTCGCCCGAGGCCCCGAGCGCCGCGTCTGTCACGACGGTGCCGTCGTTGTCGATGAGCCGCACCCCGCCCACGAGGGCGGCGACGAGCAGGCGCAACTCGCCCTGCAGCGGCCCCTCGAAGGGTGCGAGCGTGGCGGCGTCCACCGCCACCGCGTAGTCCGCCTCGACGAGCGGGTCCACCGTGAGCTCCTCGCGCATGGCGGCCTCGACCGCTCCGGCGTCGCGCTCGCCCGCGGCCAGGGCGCCGAGACCCGCGTCCAGCGCGCGGCGCAGGGCCAGCGCGGCCTTGCGCGCGGGGGGCGACAGGCGGACGTTGCGGCTGGAGAGCGCCAACCCGTCGGGCTCGCGCACGGTCGGGCACCCGACGACGGTCACGGGCAGCGACAGGTCCGTCGCCATGCGGCGCACCACCGCCAGCTGCTGGTAGTCCTTGTCGCCGAAGTAGGCGCGGCAACGGCCGGCCAGCGACAAGAGCTTCGCCACCACCGTGGCCACCCCGTCGAAGTGGCCGGGGCGCGAGGCCCCCTCGAGGCGGTCGCCGAGCGCTGCCACGTGCACCGAGGTCTGCAGCGGCTCGGGGAACCCGGGGTACATCTCCTCGACCGACGGTGCGAAGACCACGTGCGCGCCCGCCGCCTCGGCCAGGGCGACGTCACCGTCCAGATCACGCGGGTAGGTCGCCAGGTCGGTGGCGTCGCCGAATTGCAGCGGGTTCACGAACACCGTGACGGCCACGACGTCGCACTCGGCCGCGGCCCGCTCGACGAGGGATCGGTGCCCCGCGTGCAGGGCGCCCATGGTGGGAACGAGGCCGACCGTTCGCCCGGTGGCCCGCTCGGCCTCCAGTGCGTCGGCGAAGCCGGCGGTGGTGGTGATCACGCGCACGAGGACAACGCCTCCCGCGCCCCCGTCTGGGGAGCGCCCGCCAGGCGCCGGGCAAGGGCGACGCCGGCGTCGTAGCCGGCGAGCTCGGCCTGGGCCTCGGCCGCCAGCAGGGCGCGATGGCGTGCCACGGTGGCGTCGTCGCCGCGGGCCGCCGGGCCGGTGAGCGCGGCGTGCGCCCCCAGCGACTCGACGTCGTCGAGAGCGGCGCGGGTCAGGCCGAGGAAGGCGTCCAGCGGCAGACCGGCCAGCGCGGCCACGCGCTCGGCCTGGCCGAGCAGCGCGACCACGTGGTTGGCGGCGATGCACGCCGCCGCGTGGTACGCCACCCGGCGGTCGTCCTCCACCCGCAAGGCGGTGCCCCCGAGCGCGGTCACCAGCTCGGCAAGCGCAGCGTCGCCGGCGAGCGCGAAGGGCACGCCCGAGCGCAGCCGCCGGCGGCCGACCTCGGGGCTCGGCAGCGGCACCAGGGGGTGCAGCGAGCCGCGACGGGCGTGGGGTGCCAGGACCTCCAGGCCCAACGCCCCCGACAGGTGGGCGACCACCGTGTCCGCCACGGGGCGGACGGCCGCGGCCAGCTCGGCGACGACGGCGTCGGGCGTGGCGATCACCAGCACGTCGACCCCCTCGGCCGCCGCGGACGGGTCGTCGCCGCGCCCGAGCACGTCGAGCACGGGGCAGCCCGCATCGGCCAGCGCTCCGGCCAGGGAGCGACCGGCGCGGCCGGCGCCGATCACGCGAGTTGTGACCACCAGACCCCCTTCTGCGCTCCAGCCCCGGTGTGGGTGCCGGTCGCATACAGCGATCGGATCAGGACTCACCCAGTGTAGCGAAGACCCGAACCCGGCCACCAGCCCGTTCCCACGCTTCGTGCGGCACCAGCTCGGGGGCGAGCTCGGCCAGGGGGGCGAGGACGAAGCGCCGTTCGAAGAGCCGGGGATGGGGCACGATCAGGTCCTCCTCCTCGACCTGCAGGTCCCCGACCAGGAGGACGTCCACGTCGAGGGTGCGCGGCCCGAAGCGCTCGGCCCGCTCCCGGCCCGCCTCGGCCTCCAGCCGCCGGGCCAGGGCGAGGAGCTCCCGGGGTCCCGCCTCCGTGTGGAGCTCGACGACCGCGTTGAGGTAGGGGCCCTGGCCCGGCGGGCCGCCCACCGGCTCGGTCTCGTAGACCCGGGACACGGCCACCACGTCGGGGATGGCGGCGACGGCCCGGCGCAGGTGGGCCAGGCGGTCCCCCAGGTTCGAGCCGAGGCCGAGGAAGGCGCGCACGGCGGGCGCCTGGCGTCGGGCGGTCAGGCCCGCCGCCGCGTCAGGCGCACGCCCGCCCCGGCCAGGTCGTAGGGCACGGGCGGCTGCAGCTTGCGCAGCGACACGGTCACGTCGTCCACCCGGCGGTCGCGCAGCACGGCAGCGGCGACGGCCTCGGCCAGCGCCTCGAGGAGCCGGTGCTCCGACCCCGTGACCACGGCGGCGACGGCGTCGAGCACCGCCGCGTAGTCCACGGTGGCGGCCAGGTCGTCGGCCGCACCGGCCGGTGCCAGGTCGAGCCCGAGGTCGAGGTCGACCTCCACCGGCTGGCGCCGCGCCCGCTCGCCGTCGGAGACCCCGACCGCGGCGAGGAGCCGCAGGCCCCGAAGCTCGATCCGGTCGCCGCTGGCCACGCCCTCAGGTGTCGTCGGGCTCGCGCACGGCGCGACCCAGGGACTCCGCCTGGGCGACGAGGTCGCGACCCTGGGGGCCGAGCTGGCGGCCGACCAGCCGCTCGACGGCGGCGATGGCCTGGGGGCCGCCGGGCAGGCGCCCGGACACGATGAGGTAGCCGGCCACCACGCCCATCACCCGGTCGCCGAGCTCCTCCTGGTGCAGCAGCAGGCGCTCGCCGGCGCGCAGCCAGCCGTCGAGGTTGCGGTACAGCTCGACCAGCGTCTCGCGCGCGTCGCCCGAGGGCGCCAGCGGGAAGTGCGACCAGACCATGGACTCCTCGTCGTAGGCGGCCAGGTTGTGCGGCGACGGGAGCAGCGAGACCACGCGGGTGAAGCCCTGGTTGCGCAGCCAGATGATCTCCTCCTGGCGGCGCACCCTCCGGTGGTTCGGCGCGAAGCCGCCCGGGCGCTCGCTCACCGCCAGCTGGTCCTGGACCACCCAGGTGAAATTGCGCGGCGGGATCCCCGCGGCCCACTTGCCCTTCACCGGGTTCCCCTCATCGGGCCCCCCTCACCGGGCCGCCGTCTCGAGCTCGGGCAGCCGGGCCTCGCCCACCAGCGTCGCCGCCTGCACGGTGGCGGCCACGTCGTGGACCCGCACCATGGCCGCGCCGGCGAGCATCGACCAGGTCGCGGTGGCGATCGAGCCCGCCAGCCGCTCCTCGACGGGCAAGACCGCGCCGCCCGGCCCCGGCGCGATCTTTCCCAGGAAGCTCTTGCGGCTGGTGCCCACCAGCACCGGCCGACCGAGGGCGACGAGCTCGGGCAGGTGCCGCAGGAGCGAGAGGTTGTGGTCGACGGTCTTGCCGAAGCCGATGCCCGGGTCGACCCAGATCTCGTGCACGCCCGCGGCCGCGGCGTCCTCGACGCGGGCGACCAGGAAGTCGCGCACCTCGGCGACCACGTCGTCGTAGCGGGGGGCGTCCTGCATGGTCCGCGGCGTGCCCTGCATGTGCATGGCCACCCACCCCACCCCGCACTCGGCCGCCACGGGCCAAAGCGAGGCCGACACGTCGTTGAGCAAGGTCGCACCGGCCGCCACCGCGGCCCGGGCGACACCGGGCTTGACCGTGTCCACCGACACCCGCACGTGCGGCGCCAGCGCCTCGACCACGGGGAGCACCCGGCGACGCTCTTCCTCCTCGGGCACGGGGAGGGCCCCGGGCCGGCTGGACTCGCCCCCGACGTCGACCACGTCCGCCCCCGCCGCCGCCATGGCCATGCCGTGTGCCAGGGCGGCCTCGAAGTCCAGGTAGCGGCCGCCGTCCGCGAAGGAGTCGGGGGTCACGTTGAGGATGCCCATGACGGCGGGGCGCATCGCCGTAGCGTAGAGCGCCTGGTCAGCGGCCGTGCACGAAGGCCATGGCCTCGGCCCGGGTCCGGGGGTCCTCCCGGAACAGGCCGCGCACGGCCGAGGTGACGGTGAGCGTCCCCGGCTTGCGCACCCCGCGCATGGCCATGCACAGGTGCTCCGCCTCGACGACGACGAGCACCCCCCGGGGCTCCAGGGCCCGCTCCATGGTGTCGGCGATCTGGGACGTCATCCGCTCCTGGACCTGGAGCCGCCGGGCGTAGGCGTCTACCAGGCGGGCCAGCTTGGACAGCCCGGTGATGCGGCCGTCGTCGCCGGGGATGTAGGCCACGTGGGCCTTGCCGATGAACGGCACCATGTGGTGCTCGCAGAGGGAGGTGAAGGGGATGTCGCGCACCATCACCATCTCGTCGTGCTCCGCCGCGAAGGTCACCGTCAGGTACTCGGCCGGGTCGACCGCCGCCCCGGCGAAGAGCTCCTCGAACATGGCGGCCATCCGCCGCGGGGTGGCGACCAGGCCGTCGCGGGTGGGGTCCTCGCCGATCGCCTCCAGGAGCTCGGCCACGAGCCGCTCGACACGCGCCCCGTCGACCGTCACGGCCCGACCTCGGTCCGGATGGGGTCAGTCGACAGGGACGGACCCCTTGTAGAGGCGGACGTCGGGCAGGTTGCGGTAGCGCTCGGCGACATCGAGGCCATAGCCCACCACGAATTGCCCGGGGATGTGGAAGCCGACGTAGCGCAGGTCGAGCTTGGCGCGCTGGCGGCCCTCCTTGACCAGCAGGGCGCACACCTCGAGGCTCGCCGGCTGCCGGGCCAGCAGGTTGCGCCGGAGGTACGACAAGGTCAAGCCGCTGTCGACGATGTCCTCGATGACGAGCACGTGGCGCCCCGTGAGGTCGAGGTCCAGGTCCTTGACGATGCGCACCACCCCGCTGGAGGTCGTGCCCGACCCGTAGGAGGCGACGGCCATGACGTCGACCTCCACGGGCAGCGGGATGGCCCGGGCGATGTCGCTCATGAAGACGAACGCGCCCTTGAGCACGCCCACCAGCAGGGGCGGGCGGTCCACGTAGTCCGCCGTGATCTCCGCACCGAGCTCGGCGACCCGCTCGACCAGGTCCTTGTCGCTGACGACGACCTCGCCGAGATCGGGGTCCTGCTGCCAGCGGTCCGACACGGCCGACGACACTACCGGACGCCCGCGCCGGCGGGCCCCGCCTGGCGGCGCCACATGCGGCCGCCGGAGCGCCGGACATTGGTGGCCGGCGCCACGTCGGTGGCGGCCACGTCGGTGGCCCCGAGGTCGCCGCGGGCGACGGCCAGCACGCGCTCGACGGCGGCGAGGTCCGGCGCGTAGGCCCCCGTCCCCCGGAGCCAGCGGCGCGTGGCCCGGCGTGACAACGCCCGCGGTGCGGTCGCGAGCGTCGCGGCGTCGGTCGGGTCGACGCCCTCGGCGAGGAGCTCCAGAAGGTCGGCTTCGTCGCGCAGCACCCCGGCCTGGCGGGCCAGCACCGGCACGACGTCGCGCCCGGCGATGGCACTGCACAGCGGCAGCAGCTCGTGGCGGACGCGGTTGCGCACGAAGCGCGGGTCGTCGTTGGACGGATCGCGCACCACCTGCAGCCCGAGCGAGCGGCACAATGCGGCCGTGTCGCTGCGGCGCAGCGACAGGATGGGGTGGCGGCGTCCCGGGACCATGGCGCCGAGGCCGTCGAGCCCCGCGCCGCGCAGCAGGTTCACCAGCACGGTCTCGGCCTGGTCGTCCATGGTGTGACCGGTGGCCGCGTCGGGGCCCAGCACCGCCCGGCGCGCCGCACGCGCCCGCGCCTCCAGGTTCGGGCCCGCTCCGACCTCCACCCGGGTGGCCGTGAAGCGCGCGCCGAGACGGGCGGCGGCGGCGGCCACCACCTCGGCCTCGTCGGCCGACCCAGGGCGCAGGCCGTGGTCCACGTGCACGGCGCGTACCCCGCACCCAGCGGTCACGGCCAGGGCCAGCAGGGCCAGGGAGTCGGCGCCGCCCGACACCGCGCACACCAGTGACGACCCCGGTGCCGGGAAGGTGCAGCGCCCGAGCAGGTCCTCGGGTCCCCCGCCCATCAGCCCGCGGACAGCGTCGGCGTGGCCACGCGCGCCACCCACTGCTCGGGATGGCGGATCTCGTCCATGGTCGGGAGGTTCTCCGGGCCTTCCCACACCCGGGCCAGGAGTCCGGGGCCCCCCGCGTCCTCCACCGCGGCGATGAAGCGCTCGCCCTGCTCGTACTGGCGCATCTTCGCCTCCAGCCCGACGAGCTGCATGAGCAACCGGCTGAGCGGCCCCATGTTCTTGCGCCGCTCGCGCAGTACGCGGGAGAACCAGGCGGCGTCGGGCACGTCGTCACCGCCCACCCGGTCCATGGTCACGTCCCCGTGGCCTTCGAGCAGGCTCATGAGGGCTTGGATCCGCCCGATGACCTCCAGCTGCTCGGGTGGCGCGACCAGCCCGAGCATGCCCGCGTCCTCCAGGGGGTTGCGCCCCCCGCGCACGGCATGGCCGGCGCGCCGCAGTGCCTCCGCCAGCCGGCGCGGGTCCGTGGGCATGCCCGACAACCCTTCTTCGACCAAGGAGAGGAAGTGGTCGCGCAGCCACGGGACACCCGTGAACTGGCACCGGTGGGTCACCTCGTGCAGCGCGATCCACATGCGGAACTGGCGAGGCGGAAAGGCGTGCCGGCGTTCGAGGGCGACGATGTTGGGCCCGACGTAGGAGACCATCCCGCCGATGTCGGTGTCCGCGCTCTCGGCGAAGAGCAGGTCGTACTGCCCGAGGACGCGCGTCGACATCCACCCGAGCACCAGGCCCAGCTGCGCGCCGGTGGCCGCGCGGGTGGCGGCGGCGAGGGGGCCCGAGGTCGGCGCGGCCGCCTCCATCTTGGCCAGGGCGGGCTCGAGGAGACGGCGGAACGACACCAGGTTGGCGCGCACCCACCCCGTCCGGTCGACGACCTGCGCCTGGGCGGGCCCCGACGCGGGCCGCAGCCCGGTGGCCTCGATCACCAGCTCCTCGGCGCGCGAGGTGGCTTCGGCGAAGTCGTCGCGCAGCGACGTCCAGGTGATCTCGTCGAGCGGCCGGGCCTGGCCGGCGGGCCCCAGCGGGCGTCCCGCCCCGACCCAGGTGGCGACGCGCTCGGCCGTCTCCCACGACACGGGGGTGCTCACCGCCACAGTCTAGAAAGGCCGGCGCCGTGCGGGGCGGCCGGGCTCGGGTGCGGGGTCAGGCGATCTTCCGGCCCCGCAGGCGAGGTGCGGCCTGGGGCTCGTGGAGGTAGCAGTAGTCGCCCTCGTTGTAGATGGACAGCCGCGTCGCACACTCGTCTTCGGCGCACACGCGGTTGCGGGCGAAGCTCCTCGACGGCCGGCCGTGACCCTTGAAGAACGACCCGCCGATCGAGCCCTTGATGTGCTCGATGTGGTCCTCCATGTCCGCCCTCCCCCCGTGCGGTGCTGCGCCGCTCCGAATTGGAGTTGTCGCAGTCCCATCGGCACGACGCGCGTCGGGGTGAAGTGCGAGATTCCGCGATCGGCCAACAACCGTGTGACCTGGTCGTCTTCGGCCTGACGGGCAGGTGACGGAAGGGTCAGTTGCCGGTGGACTGGCGCCGCCGCTCCTCTTCCACGAGCGCGGTGTGGATGCGCTCACGCAGGGCTTCGGGCACCCGGTCCTTGCAGCGACTGGCGATCACCGAGCGGAGCTCGGCCTCGAAGTCGAAGGCATCCAGGCAGGGTGGGCACTCGTCGAGATGGCGCTTGATCTCGGCCCGCCGCGCGTCGGTGAGCTCCCCGTCGAGATAGGTGTAGAGCCGCTCGATCGACTCGCTGCAATCGTCGCCGGACTCTCCGGTCCCCATCCCCACGTCCTCCTGTGCCGTCACCCGGCTACCGGCCCGGATCCGAGGCCGTGACCAGGCCCAGCCCCGCCGCATATTCGGTCAACGCCTTTTGCAGAGCCCTTCTTCCCCGGTGGATCCGGCTCATGACCGTGCCGATCGGGACGTCGGTGATCTCGGCGATCTCCTTGTAGGAGAAACCTTCCACGTCGGCCAGGAGCACGGCGATGCGGAACGCTTCGGGCAGCGACTCGATGGCCTGCTTGACCTCGTCGTCGGTGATGTGGCTCAGCACCTCCTCCTCGGCCGAGACCCCCGTCTCGAGACCCTGGAGCTCGCTGAGGCGGCGGTACATATAGAGGTCCTCGACGTCCTCGACGTCCGCTCGCTCGGGCCGGCGCTTGGCCGAGCGGTAGGCGTTGATGTAGGTGTTCGTCAGGATCTTGTAGAGCCAGGCCTTGAGGTTGGTCCCCTCCTCGAAGCGGTCGAAGGAGCGGTAGGCCTTGAGGAAGGTCTCCTGGACCAGGTCCTCGGCATCGGCCGGGTTGCGGGTCATGCGCAACGCGGCCGTGTACAGCGGCTGCATGTACTCCATGGTGAGCTCGCTGAAACGCGCCCGATCGGCCACGAATGCACCATACTCACCGGCTGGCGCGCCGGGGGACCGCCGAGGTGCGGGAGGGAGCCTGGGAGGGGACTCGAACCCCTGACCTGCGCATTACGAGTGCGCTGCTCTACCGGCTGAGCTACCCAGGCGACGCGATCGACCAGGCTACCCGACGCCGCGCGCGGCCCCGATGGGCCCGAGCACCGGCGCCGCTACCCGGCGACCCCCGACAGACGCACCAGCAGGGCCTCGAGCATGAGCGTCTCGTTGGGGTTGCGCACGAGCTCCACGGCGACCTCCTCCACCGCGGCCACCGACCCCGCCAGAGCCCGCAGCCGGGCGTCGGATCCCACCGCGCCCGGTTCCCCGCGCTCGGCCGCGGCCACCAGGCGGTCGCGGTAGGCGGCGGCCAGGGTGGCCAGTCCGGCGCGCAGCTCGTCCGTCCGCCACCGCCGCTCGGCCCGGTGTTGGCGGTCCTCGATCTCCTTGCGCCCGGGCACCCCGCGTGCCCCCGCCTGCTCGGCCGCGGCGGCCAGCGCCTCGAGCTCGATGCGGTGCTGTTCGCGCAGCGGCTCGACGGCGTCGTCCGCGGCGCGCACGAGCTCGGCGGCCAGCGCGCCGACCGACGCGCCCGTCCCGTCGAGCCGAGCGGGGACCGAGCGCCACAGCGCCAGGCGCGCCGCGAACCCCGCATCGTCGGCCAGGATGCGGGCGCGATCCACGCTGCCGCCGGCCGCCTCGGCCAGGTCCGCGGCCAGCACCGGCTCGATCCCCCGGCTCTCGAGCCACGCCGCGAGCTCGGGCGTGGGGACGGCCCGCAGGTCGACGCGCACGCACCGGCTGGCGATGGTGGCCAGGTCCGCCGGGACGAAGTCGGCCAGCAAGACGAAGAAGGTCGGGCCGGCCGGCTCCTCCAGGGTCTTGAGGAGCACCGGGGCGGCCACCCGCGCCAGCTGCACGTCGGGGACGACGATCACCTGCCGGTGCGCCTCCAGGGGACGGCGCGCCGCAAGGCGGACGATGCGGCGCGCGTCCTCGACGCTCAACGAGGACCCCGCCCGTTCGAACTCGACGAGGTCCGGGTGCACCCCGGCCAGCGTCCGCCGGCAGGCCTCGCAATGCCCGCAACCGCCCGAGGGGCACAGCAGCGCCGCCGCGAAGCCGCGCACCAACTCGGTGCGCGCGCCGCCGATGTCGCCGACGAACAGATAGGCGTGGACGGGTCGGCGAGCCGCGGCCCGCAGCTGGGCGACCGCCGCGTCCTGGCCGACCACGTCCGCGAAGAGCGCGGCCACCGGCACCTCGCCGACGCCGGGGACGGCAGTGCCGATGGCCCCGGACGCGGTGCTCACGGCGCGCCCAGGCGCGCGGTGCTCACGGCGCGCCCAGGCGCGCGGTGCTGGCGCGCGCCACCTCGGCCTCGACCTCGTCCGGCGCACCGGTGCCGTCGACGACGACCCAGCGCGCCGGGTCCGCGGCTGCAAGCGCCAGGAACCCCCGGCGCACGCGGTCGTGGAACGACTCGTCGAGCCCCTCGAGCCGGTCGGGGCGGGTCGAGCCCAGGCGCGCCCGCGCCACGGTCAGCGGGACGTCGACCAGGACCACGAGGTCCGGTTCGGTGCCGTCCGCCGCCCAGGCCACCACGACGCCGAGGTCCTCGACCGCGAGTCCCCGTCCGTAGCCCTGGTAGGCGAGGGTGGACCCCGAGAACCGGTCGGTCACCACCCAGCGGCCGGCCTCGAGCGCGGGGCGGATCACCCGGTCGACGTGCTCGGCGCGGTCGGCAGCCATGAGCAGCGCCTCGGACCTCGCCGAGATCGCGGGCAGCGCGGGGTCGAGCAGCACGGCGCGCAACCGTGACCCGAGGGGAGTGCCGCCGGGCTCGGCGGTGTACAGCGCACCCAGGCGTTCGGCGAGCCGGTGCGCCTGGGTGGTCTTCCCGCATCCGTCGATGCCCTCCAGGGCGATCAGCCGACCCCGGTCGGCCACCGGTCAGCCGTCCGCGCCGTCGTCGGGGCCGACCGCCGACTTCGCCGCGGCCTTCTTCGTGCCGGCCGCCTTCTTCGTGCCGGCCGCCTTCTTCGCCCCCGCCTTCTTCGCCCGCCTCGGGGAAGGGCCGGCGGCTCGTCGGTCCGCCAGCAGCTCCGCGGCACGCTCGGGCGAGACGGTCTCGGGGTCGTCCCCCGTGCGCAACGACGCGTTGGTCGTCCCGTCGGTGACGTAGGGCCCGTAGCGACCGGCGCGCAGCACCATGGGCGCACCGGTCTCCGGGTCCGGCCCCAGCTCGCGCAGCGGCGCGGCCGCCGCGGCGCGGCCGCGGCGCATCTTGGGCTGGGCGAAGAGCGCCTGCGCCTCGTCGACGGTCACCGTGAGCAGCTGCTCCTCGGTCTCCAGGCTGCGCGTATCGGTGCCCTTCTTCAAGTAGGGACCGAAACGCCCGTTGAGGGCGACGATGTCCTCGCCGCTGTCGGGGTCCTTGCCGACGTTGCGTGGCAGGCGCAGCAGCTCCAGCGCGTCGGCCAGGCTCAACGCGTCGAGCGACATGGTCTTGAACAGCGACGCCGTGCGCGGCTTCTCTCCGCCCTCGACCAGCTCGCCCAGCTGCACGTACGGGCCGAAACGGCCCGACTTGGCGTAGACCACGTGCCCCGTCTCGGGGTCCGTGCCGAGCTCGCGGTCGCCCGAGGGGGCGCGCAGCATCTCGTCCGCCTTGTCGACGGTGAGCTCGTCGGGGGGGAGGTCGTCGGGGATCGAGGCGCGCTCCTCGCCGCGCTGGAGGTAGGGCCCGTAGCGGCCCACCCGCACGACGATCTCGCGGCCCTCGTCGTCGGCCCCGATCGGGATCGAATTCACCTCGCGGGCGTCGATCTCGCCGAGGTGGGACGCCACGACGTCCTTGAGCCCCGGACCCGGCTCGTGACCGTTGCCCTCGCCGCCGAAGTAGAAGGCGGTGAGCCACGGCAGGGCCTCACGCTCGCCCTGGGCGATCTCGTCGAGGTCGTCCTCCATCGAGGCGGTGAACCCGTAGTCCACCAGCTCCGAGAAGTAGCGTTCGAGCAACCCGACCACCGCGAAGGCGGTGAACGAGGGCACGAGCGCGCTCCCCTTGTGCCAGACGTATCCCCGCTGCTGGATGGTGCCGAGGATGCTGGCGTAGGTCGAGGGCCGGCCCACGCCGAGCTCCTCGAGCGCCTTGACCAGCGACGCCTCGGTATAGCGGGCGGGTGGCTGGGTCGCGTGCGACTTGGCCTCGAGCTCGGTCGCCGACACCGTGTGGCCCGCTTCCAGCGGCGGCAGCACCACCTCGCGCTCGGCGAGCTCGGCGTCGGGGTCGTCGGAGCCCTCGACGTAGGCGCGAAGGAAGCCCGGGAAGGTGATCACCGTGCCCGAGGCCGCGAACTCGGCCTCCTCGGATCCCGCGGCCGCCGGCGTCCCCACCAGCCGCACCTGCGCGCTGGTGCCGGTGGCGTCGGCCATCTGCGACGCGACCGTCCTCTTCCAGACCAGCTCGTAGAGGCGCAGCTCGTCCCCGTGCAGGCTGGTGCCCGCGTCCTCGGGCGTGCGGAACACCCCGCCGGCCGGGCGGATGGCCTCGTGCGCCTCCTGCGCGTTCTTCACCTTGCGCTCGTAGCGACGCGGGGCGTCGGGCACGAACTCGGGCCCGTAGAGCGCGGCGGCCTGCGAGCGCGCCGCGCCCAGCGCCTCGTCCGAGAGCGCCGTCGAGTCCGTGCGCATGTAGGTGATCCAGCCCTGCTCGTACAGGCGCTGCGCCACCTGCATGGTCCGCTGGGCGCCGAAGCGCAGCTTGCGGCTGGCCTCCTGCTGGAGGGTGGAGGTCATGAAGGGCGCGGCGGGCGAGCGCCGGAAGGGCTTCTCGGTGACGCTCTTGACGGTGAAGGGACGGCCCGAGAGTCCCTCGACGAGCCCGGCAGCCTCCGCCTCCCCGAGCAGCACCACCTCGGCGCGCCCGGTCAGCGCGCCGGTGGTGTCGAAATCGCGCCCGGTGGCCACCGTCCGGCCGCCGACCGCCACCAGCGTCGCCCCGAAGCTGCGCCCCTCCGAGTCGAAGGTGCCCTCCACGTCCCACCAGGTCGCGGCGCGAAAGGCCATGCGGGCCCGCTCACGCTCGACGATCATGCGGGTGGCCACGCTCTGGACCCGGCCGGCCGAGAGCCGGGGCATGACCTTCTTCCACAGCACGGGGGAGACCTCGTAGCCGTAGAGCCGGTCCAGGATCCGCCGCGCCTCCTGCGCGTCGACAAGGCGGCGGTCGAGCTCGCGCCACTCCTCCACCGCCCGCTCGATGGCCTGCTGGGTGATCTCGTGGAACACCATCCGCTTGACCGGCACGGTTGGCGAGAGGACCTCGGTCAGGTGCCAGGCGATGGACTCTCCCTCGCGGTCCTCGTCCGTCGCCAAGAAGAGCTCGCTCGCCTGCTTGAGCAGCGACTTGAGCCTCGAGACCACGTCCTTCTTCTCGGGCGCGACGACGTAGAGCGGCTTGAAGCCGTTGTCGACGTCCACGCCAAGGCGCGCCCATCCTTCGCCCTTGTAGGCGGCCGGGACCTCGCCCGCCCGCCGGGGCAGGTCGCGGATGTGGCCCACCGAGGACTCGACGACGAAGTCGGGGCCGAGGAGCCGGGCGATGGTGCGCGCCTTGGCCGGCGACTCGACGATGACGAGCGGCTTGCCGTCGGCGGTACCGGAGGTTCGTGTGGGAGGAGCCATGGTCGAGGGGAAGAGTGAAGGCTGGGACGCGCCGGTGTCAACACCGCCCCCCGGGCCGGTGACCGGTCCGGGGGCGCCACAGCGCTCTCACCAGGGACGACACCGTCCGGGGTCCACGCCGCGAGGGCCGGTGCCCGGGCGAGCCCGGCGCCGCGGGCGGGGGACCCGGGGGGACCGGACCGTCCTCAGGCCTCCGCCGCCGCGGCGGAGGCCGCCGGTGTGCGCTCCTCGATCTCCTCCTCGTGCTCCTCGTGGCCGAAGCCCTCGGTCTTGCGCTTGGAGAAGGCGATGGCGCCGAGCACGACCACCAGGGCCACGGCGGCGATGACGTAGCGGACGCCCTTGTGCTGGAGGGTGATGATCGCCGGCAGGATGAGCAGCGACACCAGGTTCATCACCTTGATGAGCGGGTTGAGGGCGGGACCGGCGGTGTCCTTGAAGGGGTCGCCCACCGTGTCGCCGATGACGGCGGCCTTGTGCGCCTCCGAGCCCTTGCCGCCCTCGTGGCCGTCCTCGATGTACTTCTTGGCGTTGTCCCACGCGCCGCCCGAGTTGGACAGGAAGTTGGCCATCAGCTGGCCGGTGAGGATGGCCGCGGCCAGAAAGGCGCCGAGCGCGAGGTACCCGATGCCGAAGCCAACCACGACCGGGGTGAGCACGGCGAGGAGGGCCGGGGTGGCCAATTCGCGCTGGGCGGCCGTCGTGCAGATGGAGATGACCCGGCCATACTCGGGCTTCTCGGTGTAGTCCATGATCCCCGGGTGCTCGCGGAACTGGCGGCGCACCTCGTGGACCACGGTGCCGGCCGAGCGGCCCACGGCGCGGATTGCGAGCGACGAGAAGATGAACGCCACGGACCCCCCGATGAGCAGGCCGATGAAGGTCTTGGGGTCCGCCACGTTGATCTGGAACAGCTTGAACACCGACGGGCCGGTGACCGCCGGCTTCTGCTGGCTGCCGATGGTCTCGATGAACGAGGCGAACAGCGACAACGCCGCGATGACCGCGGAGCCGATGGCCACGCCCTTGGTGACCGCCTTGGTGGTGTTGCCCACGGCGTCGAGCGACACCATGACGCGCTCGGCCTCCCCCGTGAACTCGCCCGACATCTCGGCCACGCCGGCCGCGTTGTCGGACACGGGACCGAAGCTGTCCTCGGAGACGACCATGCCGGCGGTCGAGAGCATGCCGATGCCCACCAGCGAGATCAGATAGAAGGCCAGCGAGATGTTCCCGCCGGCGAGCCCCAGGGCCACGGCCAGGGCGATGGCGATGGCGATGATGGCCCACACCGAGGACTCGAGGCCGATGGAGATGCCCGCCAGCGTGGTGGTGGCCGGGCCGGTGCGGGCCGACTCGGCGATCTCGTGCACGGGGTTGCGCTCGGTGGAGGTGAAGTGCTCGGTGATCTGGCTGGCCACCAGCACCAGGAGCACGCCGGTGAGCACCGCGTAGAACGCCTTCATGTAGTGCAGGTAGAAGCCGGCCACCAGGCCCGCGCCCAGCACGGTGAGGGCGGCGGCCGTCCAGAAGCCGCGGTTGATGGGGGCCATCGCGCTCTTGTCCGACGGCCGGGCCCGTACCACGTAGACGCCGATGGCCGCGGCCACGATGCCGATGGCCGGCACGATGATCGGGAAGACCACCGCCTTGGCGGCCTGGGCCGCGTGCTGCGCACCCAGGGTCCTGAAGGCGGAGAAGCCGAGGATGATGGCGGCGACGATGGTGATGACGAAGGACTCGAAGAGGTCGGCGGCCATCCCCGCGCAGTCGCCCACGTTGTCACCCACGTTGTCGGCGATGGTCGCCGCGTTACGGGGGTCGTCCTCGGGGATGCCGGCCTCGACCTTGCCCACCAGGTCGGCGCCCACGTCGGCCGCCTTGGTGAAGATGCCGCCGCCGACACGCATGAACAGGGCGAGCAGCGAGGCGCCGAAGCCGTAGCCGACCAGCACGGCGGTGGCCGTGTTCTGGAACACGGCCACGATCACCGTGATCCCGAGCAGACCCAGGCCCACGCACAGCATGCCGGTGACCGCACCGGTGCGGAACGCCACCTTCAGGGCGCCCGGCATCTTGCCCTCGCGGGCCGCGGCCGCCGTGCGCACGTTGCCGCGCACGGCGACGCTCATGCCGATGAAGCCGGTGAGCCCCGACATGAGCGCGCCCCCGAGGAAGCACAGCACCCGGAAGGCGCCGGCCGCCCCGAAGCTCAGAGCCTGCGACCCGTCGGGGCGGACCACCTGGGTGGCGGTGAAGAAGATGAGGATGGCCAGGGGCAGCACGATGATCCCGATGGCCCGGAACTGGCGGTTGAGGAAGGCCTGGGCCCCTTCCTGGATGGCCTTGGCGATGGCCTGCATGGCCGAGGTCCCCTGGTCCGCCCGCAGGACGCCGCGTACGAGGATCAGGCCCATGACGATGCCGAAGACGGCCGCCGCGAAGGCCACGGCGATCCAGGCCTTCTCCGCGCTCGTGAGGGTGAAGGCCTGGTACCCCCCTTCAGCCGCGAGGAGGTGGGTCATGGGGTGCTGCTCCCTTCGGTCGGGCCCGCCAGGTACCGGCGAGGGCCCTCGGTGCGGATTGGAATGGTCAGTGCTCGGATCCGGGGCGGGGAGGCGGCGCCGGGCGCGGCAACTCCCGCTGGAACGGGGTGACGATACTTACTCGGCGCGCGAGCGGGCAATTAGGACGGCGAGCCGCTCGGGGTCGGCGTCCGGGCAGGCGCCACCCTCCGCGTTCAACCCTTCAGCTCGGCCACGTCGGTGTCGGGACCTGCGATCAGCTCGTCGTCGGGGGTTCAGGGTGGCGAGCTGGCCCTCCCACGCCCCCACCATGCCCGCCGCCACCAGGCGGCGCGCTGGATCCCCGGGATCCGCGCCGTCCCTGGAAGACCGGCAGGATCTGGCCGCTGTCGTCGGCCAGGACGGTCTGAACGTCGGGAGTCCCGGTACGGGCCGGGTGCCGGCCACCCTCGGGCCCGCGTCGGCCACCCGCAGCGCACCCCGGGCCCCATGCGTCGTGACCTCCTCCCCGCGCCGTCGCTGGCCGGGCCAGCCCTGCGTACTCCAGCTCCCCACGTCCCGGGGGTCGACCGCGAAGTGCACGACGCGCAGCTGGCGACGACGGTCGGGAACACCAGCCGGTGCACGCGCCGGTGGAGTCGGAGGGTCGCCGGCGATGCCGAGGACGCCGTGCAGCGCAATCTCGTCGGGGCCTCGCGCTCGTAGACTCACGGTCGTGGAGGCCGCCTTCTTCGACCTCGACAAGACGGTGATCGCCCGGGCGTCGATCGCCGCCTTCGGGCGCCCCCTCTACCGAGGCGGGCTCGTGTCGAGGGCCACCATCGCTCGGGCGCTGGCGTCGCAGCTCGTCTACATCCATCTCGGTGCGAGCGAGCAGAAGCTGGCCCGGGTGCGTGAGCAGGTGCTGGCGCTCACCAGGGGCTGGGACCAGCGCGAGGTGTCGCGCATCGTGCGCGACGCGCTCGACGAGGTGGTCGAGCCGATCATCTTCGCGGAGGCGTTGGACCTCATCGAACTCCACCAGGCCCAGGGGCGGAGGGTGTACATCGTCTCGGCCTCTCCCGAGGAGATCGTCCAGCCGCTGGCCGAGTACCTGGGGGTCGACGGGGCGATCGCCAGCCGGGCGGTCGTGGACCTCGACGGCCGCTACACCGGGGAGATGGCCTTCTACGCCTACGGGCCCTTCAAGGCGGATGCCATCCGGGACCTGGCGCTCTTCGAGCACATCGACCTCGCCGAGTCCTACGCCTACAGCGACAGCTACACCGACGTGCCCATGCTGGAGGTCGTCGGCCACCCGGTCGCGGTGAACCCCGACCGCGTCCTGGCGCGCCTGGCGCGCGAACGCGACTGGGAGGTCCGCCAGTTCACCCGGCCGGTCCGCCTGCGCGACCGCGTGCCGGTGCCCAGCCTGCCGGCGGCGGCGGCGATCTCGGGGGGCGCGCTGGCCGCGACCGGCGCGCTGCTGCTCGTGTGGCGCCTGGCCCAGCGGGGCCGGCACCCGACCTGAGCGCCGGGCGCCCGGCCGGCAGGCCGGCCCGCCGGGGCGGGATCAGGCCTCGCGCAGGCGCCTGGCGGCGATGAACCCGAGGGCGATGAGGACGGCGAGGATGATGAGTTTCTTCACGGGGAACGATCCTACCCGTGGCACTGGCTCCGTCCCAGGCCCGTTGACCTGGGACGATGCCGCGATCAGACCGTCAGCAGGTCGCGGGCGCCGGTGTCGGAGGAGGGGTGGCGCAGCTTCGACATGGCGCGCGCCTCGATCTGGCGGATCCGCTCGCGCGTCAGGTTGAAGTGCTCGCCGACCTCCTCGAGCGTGCGCGGCTCGCCCCGGTCGAGGCCGAAGCGCAACCGCAGGATCTCGCGCTCGCGCTCGTCGAGCGGGGAGAGGAGCCGGTTGATCTCGTCGGGCAGCAGGGAGGTCGCCGCCACCTCGAAGGGCGACTCGGCGGAGCGGTCCTCCACGACGTCCCCGAGCTCGGCGTCACCGTCCTCGCGCAGGGGCTCGGAGAGCGACAGCGGCTCCGCGCGGAATCGCAGCGCCTCGATGAGCTTGTCCTCGGGCATCTCGACCTCGGCCCCGAGCTCAGCGAGGGTCGCGGGACGACCGAACTTGAGCTCGAGGCGGGCCTGGGCCTTTTGGACCCGGGCGAGGGTGTCACCGGCGTGCACCGGCAGGCGGATGGTGCGCCCGGTGTTGGCGATACCGCGGGTGATGGCCTGGCGGATCCACCAGGTGGCATAGGTGGAGAACTTGAAGCCCTTGCGCCAGTCGAACTTCTCCACCGCGTGCATCAGGCCGAGGTTCCCCTCCTGGATGAGGTCGAGGAGCGGGAGGCCCGACGCCTGGTACTTCTTGGCGATGGAGACCACGAGCCGGAGGTTGGACTGGACGAAGGTCTGCTGGGCGGCCTCGCCGGTGGCGACCTTGCGACGCAGCTCGCGGCGCTTGGTCGGGGTGACGGCCTTGGTGGCGGCGGCCAGCTCCTGCTCCGCTTCGCGGCCCGCCTCGATGGTCTGGGCCAGGCGCACCTCGTCGTCCTTGGTGAGCAGCGGGTACTGCCCGATGTCGGTCAGGTAGAGCCGGACGAGGTCTTCCTCATCTCGCTCGACGCGCTCTTTCGCCAACGTCTCGAAACCCTTCGTCGCCTGTGCCGGCCAGGGGAGCCGGCGAGAAGATCTCTGCCACCGGCACGTGCCGTCCGACCTGGGCACACACCGTCGTCGTCCGCTCTACGACATCCGCCTCCCCGGGCTATCGAGCGAGCAAGACCTGTGGATGAAGTCTACTGGCCACGTCAAGACCCCCGTTCCGCGAGTCGTGCCCGTTGACCTCGGTCTTTGTGGCAACGGTCGGATCCGCGCAAGCTTGCGCGGGCCAACGAACGCCTCTAGTGCCCGGCGGGACCGGGGACGGGCCAGGGCACGACGCCCGGTCCCGCCCCCGCCACCAGCTCCTCCAGCGCCTGCTGGTGGGCGGTGACGACTGCCACGTCGTTCGGGCGCCGGACCAGGGCCTGGACCATGGCCTCGGTCCCCACCCAGGCCTCCCGGTCGTCGCGCAGGACCAGGCGCATGGCCCGGGCCAGCGGGGCGTCGGCCACCAGCGCACAGCGCTGGAGATGGCGCGCGTACTGGGCCGAGAGGCGCGGCAGCAGGACCCGGGCCAGGCCCACGAGGCGCAGGAGCGTGCCGCCGCTCGACGGCCCCAGCACGCCGCCCGGGCCCGAGCCGGGCGCGCCGCCGAGCGAGGCGAGGAGACGGTCGACCTCCGCGCTCGGCGGCAGCACGAACCCGGCGGGGTCGACGTCCTCGACGGCCGGCATGCGCTCGGCCAACAGCTCGGCATGCCAGGCGTGGTAGCGGCTCTGGACGTCGAAGGCGATGCGCGCCTCGGGCACGGTCTCGTTGGCCACCCACGAACCGAGCACCTCGAAGCTGCGGCGCTCCACCCAGACGTAGCTCCCCAGCAGGCGTTGGAGCGCGGCAAGCCCGAGCGCGCCGGCGTCGGCGACGTGTCCGTCGAGGGCGGACGTGCCCAGCGACATGGCCAGGGCGTCGTCGAGGTCTCGGGTCATCGCTCGGGTCCCCCCTCGGGGCGGGACGGCACGGGGAGACGCTCACGGTAGCGGTTGGTGATCGGCATTCGGCGGTCCTTGCCGAAGGCCTTGGGCGTGATGCGGACCCCCGGCGGCGACTGCCGACGCTTGTACTCGGCCAGGTCCACCAGCGCCGCCACCCTCGTGACCACGTCGGACGGGTAGCCGTCCTCGACGAGCTCGGCGATCGACCGGTCGTGCTCGACGAGACCCTGGAGCACCGGGTCGAGCAGCTCGTAGGGGGGCAGCGAGTCCTCGTCGCGCTGGTCCGGGCGCAGCTCGGCGCTGGGCGCCTTGGTCAGGACGGCCTCGGGCACGAGCTCGGTCCCGGCCAGCGTGTTGCGGTAGCGGCAGAGACGGTAGACGAGGGTCTTGGGCACGTCCTTGATCACCGCGAAGCCCCCGGCGGAGTCGCCGTAGAGGGTGGAATAGCCCGTGGCCAGCTCGCTCTTGTTGCCCGTGGTGAGCACGATCCACCCCTCGGCGTTCGACAGGGCCATGAGCAGGACACCACGGATGCGCGACTGGAGGTTCTCGTCGGGCAGACCGACCAGGTCGCGTCGGAGCGGCGCGGCCAGCAGCTCGCGCAGGACCGCGTGTGCGGGCTCGATCGGCACGGTCAGCAGCTCGATGCCCAGCGCCTCGGCCAGCGCGGCGGCGTCGCTCCGGGACCCCTCGCTCGAGTAGCGGCTCGGCATCGACACGCCGTGCACGTTCGCCGCCCCCAGGGCGTCCACGGCGACCACCGCCACGAGCGACGAGTCGATGCCCCCTGAGAGCCCGATCACGGCGTCGGTGAACCCGTTCTTGCGCACGTAGTCGCGGGTCCCGAGGACGAGGGCGCCGTAGACCTCGGCCTCCTCGGACAGCGCGGCAGCGACCGAGGCCGCCCGCGGCACCCCGCCCCGGGTGATGGCGCGCACGTGGACCACCGCCGGCGCCGCCGCGGGCGCGGGCACCGTGCCGGTCGCCGAGGGCGCGGCCTCGAGCTCGAGGTCGCAGACGAGCAGCGACTCCTCGAACTGCGCCGCCTCGCCGACGACGTCGCCGGCGCCGTCCATGACGAAGGACCCGCCGTCGAAGACGAGCTCGTCCTGACCGCCCTCCTGGTTCACGTAGGCGATCGCGCAGCCCGCTTCGTCCACCCGCGCCCGGGCGACGGCGTGGCGCTGGGCGAGGCGCCCCACGCTGTAGGGCGACGCGTTGGCGTTGACCACCAGGGTCGCGCCGGCGCGGGCCTGCGCGAGGACCGGGCCGCCGGGGAACCACAGGTCCTCGCACACCGACACGCCCACGAGCACCCCGGCGACGTCGTAGAGGAGCGGGACCCCCGTGCCCGGCGCGAACCAGCGCGCCTCGTCGAACACGCCGTAGTTGGGGAGCAGGTGCTTGTGGTAGACGCCGAGGACCCGCCCGCCGGCGCAGAGGGCCAGTGCGTTGCGCAGCAGCCGGGGTGTGCCCTCGAGGGCCGCCTCGAGCGAGGAGATGTCCCGTCCCGCGGCCCGGCCCACGGCCTCGGGCACACTGGCGTCGCCGGCGACGTCGACGAACCCCACGAGCAGCGCGCACTCGCCGCTCGCCTCGGCCACCCGGTCGAGCGCGGTGAGGTTGTCCGAGACGAACCCGGGCTTGAGCAACAGGTCCTCGGGCGGGTACCCCGTGACGGTCAGCTCCGGGAAGGCCGCCAGATCCGCACCGGCCTCCTCGGCTCTTGCCGCCTCGGCCACGATCCGCTCCACGTTGGCGTCGAGGTCGCCGACGACGGTGTCGATCTGGCTCAGCGCCAGCCGAATGCGGGGCACGGTCGAAGCCTACCGGGGGGCCATGCCACGTCCCGTTTTGGCAAGCTGCCGGTGTGCAACCGGGGGTGCCCGCGGAGCTGCTCGACGCCGCCGCGCGCAGCGCCGCGCCCGCGGTGGTCGCACGCCTCCTCGAGCGTCTCGCCGACGAGCGCCCCGACGACCTCGCCCGGCTCGTGGAGGACGACGCGCCGTCGACCGCCGGGCGCGCCCTGGTGGCGGTGGCGGCGGCGTCGAACTCGCTGGGCCGCGTGCTGGTGACGGACGCCGAGGCGCTCGGCGTGCTCGAGGACCTGTCCGCGCCGGTGGACCTGTCGCGCACGGCGGACGCCGACGCGCTGGCCGGGGCCAAGCGCCGCGAGCTGCTGCGCATCGCGGCACGCGACCTGCTGGGGCACGACGACCTCGCCGCCGTGGGCCGGGCGCTGGCCGACATGGCAGAGCGCGTCCTGGCCCGCGCCCTGGCGCTCGCCGGCGGTCCGGAGCTCTGCATCGTGGGGATGGGCAAGCTCGGCGGACGCGAGCTCAACTACGCCAGCGACGTGGACGTCATGTTCGTCGCCGGCGAGGGCGGCGGCGACTCGGCGGGGCGCCCCGAGGCGGATGCCCTGGCGCGATCGGTGCTGCGCATCGCGGGAGCCGCCTTTCGCGTGGACGCCGACCTGCGACCCGAAGGCCGGTCCGGCCCGCTCACGCGCACGCTGGCCGGCTACCGCGCCTACTGGGACCGATGGGCCGCCACATGGGAGTTCCAGGCGCTGCTCAAGGCCCGCCCGGTCGCGGGCGACGACGAGCTGGCCGCCGCGTTCGCCCGTGAGGCGGCCGCGGCCGTGTGGGGGCGCACCATCACGGCCGACGAGCTGGCCGAGGTCCGGGCCATGAAGCTGCGGACCGAGGCCGTGGCCACCGACGCGGCCCGGGGCCGGCGCGAGCTCAAGCGCTCGCCCGGCGGCATCCGCGACGTCGAGTTCGCCGTGCAGCTCCTCCAGCTCGTCCACGGCCGTCACGATCCCGACATCCGCGACCCCTCCACGCTCGGGGCGCTGGCCCGGCTCGGCGAGGCGGGCTACATCGACGAGGAGGACGCGCGGCTCCTTTCGGACGCCTACCGGTTCTTGCGTACCGTGGAGCACCGGGTCCAGCTGGTCGAGGAGGAGCAGACGCACGCGCTGCCCACCGACCCCGAGGCCTACGAGCGCCTGGCGCGGGTCCTCGGCTACGAGGACGACGCGTCGCGCACGGCACCGGCGGCCTTCGACGAGGCGCTGCGGGTGTGCCAGAGCGAGGTGCGCATCATCCACGAGCGCCTGTTCTTCCGTCCGCTGCTCGAGTCCTTCGCGGTGCTGCCAGCCGCCGAGGGTCGCCGCATGACCCCCGACGCGATGGCGACGCGGCTCGCCGCCTTCGGGTTCGCCGACGCGGCGCGCACCCGGGCCGCGGTCGCGGAGCTCGCCGGCGGCCTCCGACGCAGCTCGCGGCTCATGGAGCAGATGCTGCCGCTGCTCCTCGACTGGCTGTCGCTCGCCCCCGATCCCGACCTGGGGCTCCTCGGCCTGCGCAACCTGTGGGTCCACGGACACCACCGGTCGGTGATGGTGGCCACCTTCCGCGAGTCCCCCGAGGCGGCCCGGCGCCTGTGCCTCCTCCTCGGCTCGAGCCGGGCGCTGGCCGAGGCCGTCGAGCGCAACCCCGAGCTGATCGCCCGCATCGACGACGACGCCACCTTCGTGCCGGCCACACGCGCCGTCCTGGTCGACGAGGCCCGCGGGCGTGCCGTCCGCGCCGACGACGACGCGGGACGCCGGCGCCAGCTGGTGCGCGCCCGCCAGGACCAGTTCGTCCGCATCGCCGCGCGCGACCTGCTCGACCTGGACCCGGTGGAGGACACGGGCACGGCGCTGAGCGCCACCGCCGAGGCCCTGCTGGAGGTCTCCTTGGAGCTGGTCGGCGCGGGTCGCGGGTTCTGCGTGGTCGGCCTCGGACGGCTCGGTGGCGCCGAGATGAGCTACGCCAGCGACCTGGACGTGCTTTTCGTGCACCAGGGGGGCGACGGCGACGCCGTGGCCGAGCGGCTCCTGCACTTCGTCCACGGTCCGAGCCCGGCCGAGCGCGTGGTCACGCTCGACCTGGCGTTGCGGCCCGAGGGGGCCCAGGGGCGCCTCTCGCGCGACCTGGCCGGGTACGGCGCCTACTTCTCGCGCTGGGCCGAGACGTGGGAACGCCAGGCGCTCGTGCGCGCCCGGGTCGTGGCGGGCGACGTCGAGCTCGGGGCGCGCCTCGTGGCCCTGATCGACGACTTCGTGTTCGGGCGGCCCTTCACCGCCGAGGAGGAGGTCGACGTGCGCCGGATGAAGGCGCGCATCGAGCGGGAGCGCATCCCGCCGCGCGAGGACCCGCAGTTCCATCTCAAGCTGGGCAAGGGATCGCTGTCGGACGTCGAGTGGACGGTGCAGCTGCTCCAGCTGCGCCATGGCGTGCGCGGGGCGGGCACGATGGCCGCCCTCGACGACCTGGAGACCGGCGGCCGATTGGCGCCGGAGGACGCCGACGCCCTCCGGGACGCCTACCGGTTCTGCGAGCACACCCGCAACCGGTGGCACCTCGTGGGGGCCCTGGCCGGCGGGGCCGCGCCCGGCGACGCGCTCCCGAGCGAGGCCCACCAGCTGTCCCGCCTGGCTCGGAGCCTGGGCACGACGCCCGTGAGCCTGCGCGAGGAGTACCGCCGGGTCACCCGCCGCTGCCGCCGGGTCGTCGAGCGGCTCTTCTACGGGATCGACGACCGCCGCGCATAGCCGCTGGTGGGCCGCTCACCGTCGGCTCCGGTCCACGGTGTGGCGGTAGCATCGTGACCGGACAGGCGTGTCCTGGGGGTTTGACGTGACCACGATGTCGGGCAGAGAGCACGAAAGGGCGGACGTCCCCGCGGACCTCGTCGAGGCCGTGGTCCGCCTCATGCCCGACCCCGCCATCGTGGTCGACGAGGGCGGGGTGGTGGTGGCCGCCAACAGCCTGGCCGAGACCCTCTTCGGCTACCGCGCGGACGAGCTCGCCGGCCGACCCATCGAGGCCCTGGTCCCCGACCGCTTCCGCGCCGATCACGCCGCGCACCGGCGCAGCTACACGAGCGACCCGACCCAGCGCCCCATGGGGGCCGGCCTCGAGCTGTGGGCGCGCCGCGCGGACGGCACCGAGTTCCCGGTCGACATCTCCCTCGCGCCCCTCGGCGTCCCTGAGCATCCCCTCACGCTGGCTGCGGTGCGAGACCTCACCGAACGCCGCGCCGAGTGGGACGCGCGGGCGCGCCTGAGCGCGATCGTCTCGTCGTCGGACGACGCCATCGTCTCGATGAGCCTCAACGGCACGGTCACGAGCTGGAACCCGGCGGCGGAGCACCTCCTCGGCTATCGCGCCGAGGAGATCATCGGGCGCCCCGTGTGGCGGCTGGTGCCCGCCAGGGCACGTGGCGAGCTCGAAGAGCTCATGGCCCGCGTCCGCATCGGCATCCGCGTGCCCCCGGCGGACACCGTCCGGGTGCACCGCGACGGCAGCGAGGTCGACGTGTCGCTGCGTCTGTCGCTGGTGCGCGACCCCCAGGGGCAGCCCACGGGCTTCGCCGCGCTCATGCGCGACATCAGCGACCGCAAGCGCGCCGACGAGGAGCTGCGGCGGCTCCTCGTCTACGCCCAGCGCCGCGAGCGATGGCTCGAGGCCATCGCCGAGATCCGCCTCGCCCTCCTGTCGGTGTCGACCCTCGACGAATGCCTCGGGCTCATCAGCCAGCGCGCCGCCGAGCTCGCCGACGCCGACAGCGTGACGGTGACGGTGCCCACCGACGACCCCGACCGGGTCGTGGTCAGTGCGGGCGTGGGCGAGCTGGCCGAGCCCTTCCTCGGCGCCGAGTTCCCCCTCGACCTGTCCCTGGTGGGTCACGTGCTCACTTCGGGCAAGCCCATCACCTCCACCGACGTCGCCGCGGACGGCGCCGCGTGGACGGAGCTGATCGACAAGGAGTCCATCGGCCCGCTGGTGTGCGTGCCGCTCACCACGTCGACGGGCCTGGCGGGGGTGCTGGCCGTGGCTCGCTCGCGCGGTCGCGAGGCCTTCGCCTCCGAGGACGTCTCGCTGCTCGAGCACTTCGCCGGCCAGGCGGGGCTTGCCATGGACCTGGCCCGCGTGCGCGCCGACATGGAGCAGCTGGCGGTGCTCGCGGACCGGGAGCGCATCGCCCGCGACCTGCACGACCACGTCATCCAGCGGCTGTTCGCCGTGGGGATGGGCCTGCAGGCCGCCTCGAACACGATCGGCGAGCGCGGCCCGCGCGACCGCATCTCCGAGGCAGTCGAGGAGCTCGACGCCACCATCCGCGAGGTCCGGTCCGCCATCTTCTCCCTCGAGCTGCGGGCCAGCTCCAAGGTCGAGGGGAGCACACGCTCGCGGATCCTGGACGTGGTCTCGCAGGCGTCGAAGTCCCTCGGGTTCCAGCCGCGCCTGCAATTCGACGGACCCCTCGACACGCAGGTGCCCGACTCGCTCGTCCCCGACCTCCTGGCCGTGGTGCGCGAGGCGCTGTCCAACGCCGCCCGCCACGCCGAGGCCACCGTCGTGGAGGTCGGCGTCAGCGTGCACGACGACCTGACGGTCAGCGTCACCGACAACGGCAACGGCATGGGCGAGTCCTCCCGCCGCAGCGGGCTGGCGAACCTGCGCGCCCGGGCCGTCGCGCACGGGGGGACCATGGAGCTGGGCCCCAACCTGCCGCGGGGCACCCGACTGGTCTGGCAGGTGCCGCTCGCCTGAGCGCGCCGCTCAGCTGCCCGCGCCGGCCGCCGCCGTGTCCACGGGCGGGCTGGAGAGCCGCTTGCGGAACACCCAGAAGTTCCACGCCTGGTAGGCGAGCACGAAGGGCGTGAAGATGACCGCCACGATCGTCATCACCTTGAGCGTGTACGGCGGGCTGGCGGTGCCGTGGACCGTGAGCGAGTAGGCCGCGTTCGTCGTCGAGACCATGACGTGGGGGTAGAGGCTGACGAAGATCAGCATCACGCTGAACGCGGCGGCCAGCGAGGCGGAGAGGAAGGCCCAGCCCTGGGCGCGCTGCTGCGCCGCCCACGTCGCGCCGAGCACGGCGAGCACGGCGACGCCGTCGACGAGGCTCGGCACCACGCCCCGGGCGACCTGGACCTGGGTCCAGACGACGAACCCGATGGTCAGCGCGCTGGCCACCACGCCCAGGCGCGGGGCGAGCGCCATCGCCCGGTCGTGGACCGGCCCGGTGGTCTTCAAGGTCAGGAACGTCGCCCCCGACAACAGCGACAACGACAGCAGGGTCAGGCCCGTCCAGAGCCCGTAGGGCTGGAGCAGGGTGAAGAAATTCCCCGTGAACTGGTGCGCCTGGTTGATGGGCAGGCCGTGGAGCAGGTCCCCGAGGGCCACGCCCACGAGGAGCGGGATCAGGGCGCTGCCGATCGTCAGTGACCAGCGCCAGGTCCCCACCCAGCGCGGGTCGCGGTCCTTGGAGCGGAACTCGAAGGAGACCCCCCGGACCATCAGCGCGGCGAGCACGACGACGAGCGCGAGGTAGAAGGCCGAGAACATGGTCGCGTACCACAGCGGGAAGGCGGCGAAGATCACGGCGCCGGCGACGATCAGCCAGACCTCGTTCCCGTCCCAGAACGGCCCGATGGTGTTGACCGCCAGCCGGCGCTCGGGCTCCGTGCGCCCGACCACCCCATGGAGCGCCCCCACGCCGAAGTCGAACCCCTCCAGGATGAAGAAGCCCACCCAGAAGATCACGTCGATGATGAACCAGAAGGTCGCCATGTCGCCGTCCCCTAGTAGACGAGTGCCATGTCGTCGGCACGCTCGCGCTCTGCGCGTCCACCGTCGTGGCTCACACCACCGCCGGCCCCGGTGGTCGGGCCGCCGTGCACCTCGTCACCGAGCTCCTTGCGGCCGTAGCGGATCATGAGCCAGCCGTCGGCCACGCCCAGGGCGATGTAGACGAGGACGAAGGCGATCAGGCTGATCCACACCTCGTACGCCTTCACCGACGGCGACACACCGGCCGCGGTCTTCATCAGGCCCTGGACGATCCACGGTTGGCGGCCGTTCTCGGTGAGCATCCACCCCGAGGCGTTCATGAGGAACGGGGTGATCACCGCCCACACGCCGACGGCGAGGAACAGGCGCGAATGCTCGAGTTTCTTGCGATGCACCAGCCACGCCCCCCACAGGGCGTAGAGGATGACGAGCACGGCCAGGTAGGCCATGACCCGCATGGACCAGTACTGGATGAAGACGTTGGGCACGTAGTTGCCCGGCCCGTACTGCGCCTGGTACTGGGCCTGGAGCTGGTTCAGCCCCTTCACCTCGCCGTGGAGCGAATTGGTGGCGAGCACCGACAACAGGTTCGGGATGGCGACGTACTGCGTGGGCGTCTGGTCGTTGGCCCCGCCGCCCACCTGGAAGAGCGAGAACGAGCACGAGGTGCACGTGTTCCACTGCGCCTCGGCCGCGGCGATCTTCATGGGCTGGTACTTGGCCTCCACCACGCCGAGCTCGCTGCCCACGAAGAGGATGAGGACCATGGCCGGCACGAGGGCGACGATCGACATGGTCGCGGTGCGGCGGAAGGCGTCGACCTGGCGCTGGCGCCGGAGCTGCCAGGCCGACACGGCCAGCATGACGAGCGCCCCGGTGACGAGCGACGCGAGGAGCACGTGCACGTAGCCCCACAGGAAGACGGGGTTGGTGAACAGCGCCCAGATGTCGTTGAGCTGGGGCTGGTGGGTGGCGGGGTTCATCACGTAGCCGACGGGGTGCTGCATCCAGGAGTTGGCCGCCATGATGAAGGCCGCCGAGATCGCCGTGCCGAAGGACACGGCCCAGATGCAGGCCAGGTGCACGCCCCGCGGCAGGCGGTTCCAGCCGAAGAGCCAGATGCCGAGGAAGGTCGACTCCAGAAAGAAGGCCAACAGGCCCTCCATGGCGAGGGGGCCGCCGAAGACGTTACCCACGTACGCCGAGTAGGCCGACCAGTTCATCCCGAACTCGAACTCCTGCACGAGGCCGGTGACCACGCCCACGGCGACGTTGATGAGCAGCAGCGTCCCGAAGAAGCGGGTGAGCTTGCGGTAGGTGTCGTCCTTGGACCGGTACCACATCGTCTGGAGCACGGCGACGAGGAAGGCCAAGCCGATGGTGATCGGCACGAAGAAGAAGTGATAGATGCTCGTGGTCGCGAACTGCCATCGGGAAAGCGTGGTCATGCGCCGTCGCCTCCGTCGCCCGAGTGGTCAGCCGGTTCCGTCCTCCCGGCCCCACAGCTGCGCGTACCTGCCACCGGACGCGAGTAGGTCGTCATGCGACCCTCGTTCGACGATCTGACCTTGCGCCATGACGAGGATCTCGTCAATGGACTTAAGTCCCACCAATCGATGGGTGATGAGTAGCGTGGCGCGCCCGGCCGTCAGCGTGAGCACGTCGGCGGTGATGGCGTCGGCGGCCTCGGGGTCGAGGTGCTCGGCCGGCTCGTCGAGGACCAGGATCCCGAAGTCGGCCAGCAGGGCCCTCGCCAGGGCCACGCGCTGGCGCTGGCCGCCCGAGAGGCGCGCACCACGCTCGCCCACCTCGGTGGCCAGCCCCTGTGAGAGGTGGGCCACCCACTGACCGAGCCCCACGCGGGCCAGCACGGCGTGCAGCTCGTCGTCGGTCGCGCCGCGCCGCCCGATCCGGAGGTTCTCGGCCAGCGTGGTGTCGAAGAGGTGGGCGTCCTGTGTGACCAGGCCCACCACCCGGCGCACGTCGTCGCCCGCCAGGGCGCGGAGGTCGGTGCCCGACAGGCGCACCGTGCCCGCGTCGTAGGGCAGGAACCGGAGGAGCACCGCGGCCATGGCCGACTTGCCCGCGCCGCTGGCGCCCACCAGCGCGATGCGCCGGCCGGGCCCCAGCCGGAGCCCCGCGCCGTCGAGCGCCGGGGCGCCCGCCCCTGGGTAGTGGGCCACCACCCCCTGGGCGACCAGGTCGTAGGGCGCCGCGGGCAGCGGGGCGGGAGACGGCGGGTCCTCGACGAGTGGCGGCGCCCCGGTGACGGCGAAGACCCTGGCCGCCGCGCTGCGCGCCCGCTGCAGCGCCTGTGTCGCGGCCGGGAGGCCGACGACGAGCTCGAAGGCCGCCAGCGGGACGAGCACGATGACGGCGAGGAGCACGCCCTGGAGGCGCCCCGCGTGCACCGCCGGCACCCCGACGACCAGGCTCCCCAAGGCAGCCAAGCCCGCCAGCAGCGTCGTGAGACCGATCCCCACGCCGGCCGTGCCGGCCGCCCTCGACGAGATGGCGGTGAGCTCCGCGTCGGCCGCCGCGATCCGGGCCAGCTGCGCGTCGGTTGCGCCGTAGGCGGCCAGGTCGGCCTGGCCGTCCATCAGGTCGATGACCGCGGCAGCCAGCTCGCCGCGGGCCTCGGCCTGGCGCGACTCGCTGCGCCGGGCCAGCGCGCCCGTGAGCCAGGGCACGGCGAGGGCGGCCACGAGAAGGGCCGAGAGGAGGACCGCCCCCGCACCGGGCAGGATCCACCACATCACCCCGACGGTGGTGGCCCCGACGACCGTGGCGATGACGAAGGGCGGGACGACCCGGAGGATCACGTCCTGGAGCGAGTCGACGTCGTGGACGAGCCGGGCGAGGAGGTCCCCGCTGCGAAAAGCCGGCAACCCCACGGGGGCGAGCGCCTCGAGGCGCTCGTAGACCCGGACGCGCAGGTCCGACAGCACGCGGAAGGCGGCGTCGTGGCCCACGAGGCGCTCGCCGTAGCGGAAGAAGCCCCGTGACAGCCCGAAGAACTGGACGCCCACGATGGCCAGCGCCAGTGCCGACTCCGGCGGGTGCTGGGCGGCGCGCGAGATCAGCCAGGCGGAGGTCCCCATGAGCCCGATGGTCGCGGCGATCGCCCCCGCACCGAGGGCGGTGGCGAGGGCCAGGCGGGCCCGGGCGGGACGGGCCACCCCCAGGGTGCGCCGCACCGACGCCGGGGCGTCGCCGCTCCCGCCGGTCGGGCGGGTCGCGGCACCGCGCGCGTCCCGTGTCACGGCCAGGGCGTCGGGGGAGAGCGTGGTCTCGCTCACGCCAGGGACTGCACCCGGTCGGCCATCGCCACCAGCGACGGGCGGTGGGCCACCAGCAGCACGGTCCGGTCCCGCAGCCCGGCCCGCATGGTCTGGAGGATCCCCTCTTCGGTGGCCGTGTCGAGCCCGGCCGTCGGCTCGTCCAGCAGCAGCAGCGGCGCGTCGCGCAGGAAGGCGCGGGCCAGCGCCACCCGCTGGCGCTCGCCGGCCGACAGCCCCGCGCCGCGTTCGCCCAGGCGCGTGTCCACGCCGTCGGGCAGCGCCCGCACGACACCCTCGAGGCCGGCGTCGGCCAGCGCCTGCCACACCTCGTCGAGCGCCGCGGCCGGGCGTCCCAGCCGGACGTTGTCGGCCACGCTGGCCGAGAACAGGTGGGGACGCTGCGGCACCCACGCCACCCGGGCGCGCCAGGCGTCGAGGTCCAGCTCGGCGAGGTCGACGTCCCCGACCATGACCCGCCCGGCGTCGGGCACCACCATGCCGAGGACGACCGACACGAGCGTCGACTTGCCGCACCCGCTCGGCCCCGTCACCGCCAGGACCTCGCCCGGCTCGATGACGAGCGAGACGCCGTCCAGGGCGGGGCGCTCCCGGCCGGGGTAGCGCACCACGACGTCCTCGACCGAGACCGCCACCGTGGCCGGGTCGGGCACGTCGCGGCGCACCCCCGGGGTGCGGACGGGCAGGGCGAGCACGTCGAAGATCTCGTCGGCCACCTTCATCCCCTCGGCGCTGGCGTGGTAGTTGGCGCCGAGGAGGCGCAGCGGGAGGTACGCCTCGGGCGCGAGCACGAGCACGAACAGCGCTGTGCGGAAGTCGAGGTGCCCGCCGAGGAGGCGCAGCCCGACGGCCACCGCCACCAGCGCGACGGACACGGTGCCGAGCAACTCGAGCACGAGCGAGGAGAGGAAGGCCAGCCTGAGGTTGGCCATCGTGGTGCGCCGGTACCGGTCGGTGACCTCGCGGATGACGGCGGACTGGGCCTTCGCCCGCCCGAACACCTTCAGGGTCGGGAGGCCGGCGACCACGTCGAGGAAGTGGCCGGCCAGGCGCTGGAGGGTGCGCACCTGCCGCGCCGTTCGATCGCGCGTCGCCGCGCCGATCAGGGCCATGAAGAGGGGGATGAGCGGCACGGTCACGGCGATGATCAGCGCGGAGATCCAGTCCGCCCCGGCCACCACCACCAACACCGCCAGGGGGACGATCACCGACAGGAAGACCTGGGGCAGGTACCGGGCGAAGTACGCGTCCAACGCGTCGACGCCGCGCGTGGCCAAGATGGCAAGCGCGCCGGTCCGGCCGCGTTCGATACCCTCCGGTCCCAACCGGCCCACCCGTTCGACCAGGGCGGCGCGCAGCTGCGACTTCGCCCGGGCCGAGGCGCGGAACGCGGCACGCTCGGTGGCCCAGCCGAGCAGGGCCCGGAACACCACCACCACCAGCAGGACGGCCACCGGCCCCCGCAGCTCCGCCAGCGACCGGTGGCGCACGAAGGCCCCGCTCACCGCGTCGGCGATCAGCCACGCCTGGGACACGACGGCCAGTGCGGTGAGCACCCCGACGGCGACCGAGACGACCAGGTAGCGGCGCGTGGCGTGGGCCGTCTGTAGGAGCCGGGGGTCGAGCGCACCGGCGCGGGCTCTCGGCCGCGGGGCAGGCGCCGGGGCCTCGGCGGGGGAGGTCGCGATCGCCACCGAGCGATGCTAACGCCGCCTGTGCCGAGGGCCCGCTGGGCCAATACGGCCCGCCGCCCGTGCGCGGGAGACGGGCCCGGGACCTTCGAGGCCTACGGGCTGGCCCCGGGGCCCCTTCCCGAGGGGCGCCGCGGACGGCGCCAGCGGCCGCGCGGCGCGCGGCGCGCCTCGAGCGAGTCGAGCTCGTCGGTCCCCGCGCCGAGGCCGACGACGTTGGTC
>DASPTT010000154.1:0-27524 GCA_035623275.1 Acidimicrobiales bacterium | reverse complement strand
CGCAACAAGGCCGCGCTCATCTGGGAGGGTGAGCCCGGCGAGCGCCGGACGCTGACCTACTGGGACCTGTATCGCGAGGTGAACAAGTTCGCGAGCGTCCTCAAGAAGCTCGGCGTCCGCCGCGGCGACCGCGTGGCGATCTACATGCCGATGATCCCCGAGCTTCCGGTGGCCATGCTCGCCTGCACCCGCATCGGCGCGGCGCACTCCGTCGTCTTCGGCGGCTTCTCGCCCGACGCCCTGCGCGACCGCATCAACGACGCCGAGGCCAAGGTGCTCGTCACTGCGGACGGCGGGTGGCGGCGGGGCGCGGCCGTCGCCCTCAAGGCGAACGCGGATCTCGCCCTGGAGGACACGCCGAGCATCGAGCACGTGGTCGTGGCCCGTCGCACGGGCGACGCCGGTGACGGGCCTGCGCCGATGCGCCCCGGGCGTGACCTCTGGTGGGACGAGCTCATGGCGCAGGCGGCGCCGACGTGCCCGCCCGAGCACATGGACGCCGAGGACCTCCTCTACCTCCTCTACACCTCTGGGACGACGGCGAAGCCCAAGGGCATCATGCACACCACGGGCGGCTACCTGACGCAGGTCGCCTTCACGCACCGAGTCGTCTTCGACCTCCACCCCGAGCAGGACGTGTACTGGTGCGCGGCGGACATCGGGTGGGTGACGGGCCACAGTTACATCGTCTACGGACCGCTGGCCAACGGGGCAACATCGGTGATGTACGAGGGCACACCCGACTTCCCCGACAGGGACCGCTGGTGGGACATCGTCGAGCGCTACCGCGTGTCGATCCTCTACTGCGCGCCCACGGCCATCCGCACCTTCATGAAGTGGGGCGCGCAGTACCCCGAGCGCCACGACATGTCGAGCCTCCGGGTGCTCGGGTCGGTGGGCGAGCCCATCAACCCCGAGGCCTGGGTCTGGTACTGGCGCCACATCGGAGGCGGCCGCTGCCCCGTCGTCGACACGTGGTGGCAGACGGAGACGGGCGCCATCATGATCTCCCCGCTCCCCGGGATCACCGTCTGCAAGCCCGGCTCGGCCACCTTCCCCCTGCCGGGGATCGGTGCCGAGGTCGTCGACGACCAGGGGACCCCCGTGCAGAGGGGCGGGGGGTACCTGACCCTCACCCGGCCCTGGCCCTCCATGCTGCGCGGCATCTACGGCGACCCAGAGCGCTACCGCCAGACCTACTGGAGCCGTTTCGACGGCCGGTACTTCGCCGGCGACGGGGCCAAGACCGACGACGACGGGTATCTGTGGCTGCTCGGCCGGGTCGACGACGTGATGAACGTGTCGGGGCACCGGATCTCCACCACCGAGGTCGAGTCCTCGCTGGTCGACCACCCCGCCGTGGCCGAGGCGGCGGTGGTGGGGGCCAACGACGCCACCACCGGCCAGGCGATCATCGCCTTCGTCACCCTGCGCGCCGGGCAGGAGCCCTCGGCCGCGCACGGCGAGGAGCTGCGCGCCCACGTGGCCAGGCACATCGGCCCCATCGCCCGGCCCAAGACGGTCATCTTCACCGACGAGCTGCCCAAGACCCGTTCGGGCAAGATCATGCGCCGGCTGCTGCGCGACGTCGCCGAGGGGCGCGACCTGGGCGACACGACGACGCTCGCGGATTCGCGCGTGGTCGACGAGATCCGCCGCCTGTCGACCACCTCGGGCACCGGCGAGGACTGAGCCGGTCGCTGCCCGTGGATCCCCCCAATTGGTCCTGGCGGGCGGGTCCGGTCGAGCCGCAGGCCGCGGTCGTCTTCGACATCGACGGCGTCCTCTCCGACGCCGCCGGTCGCCAGCACTTCATCGAGCGGGGGCGGCGCGACTGGGACGCCTTCTTCGAGGCCTGCGGCGACGACCCTCTCGTCGACGAGGTGGCCCGCCTGCTCGAGCTGCTCGATCCGGCGCTGACGGTCGTCCTCCTCACCGGCCGGCCGCTGCGCGTCCGGCCCCAGACCCTGGCGTGGCTCGCCCACAACCGCCTGCGGTGGGACCTGTTGGTCATGCGCGACCGCGGCGACTACGCGCAGGTGAGCCGCTTCAAGCGGGGCGCGGTGCACGACCTGCGCTCCTACGGCCTGGACCTTCGGCTCGCCTTCGAGGACGACCCCCGCAACCGCGACATGTTCCACGCCGAGGGCATCCCCTGCATCTACATCCACTCCGGCTACTACGAGTGAGCCCTGCCGGCTACGACGAGTGAGCCCTGCCGGCTCCTACGACTGGCGGACGCGCTCCCTTTCGGCCCGGCGCTCGGCGGTCGCGGCGCGCTCTGCGCGTGCGCTGTCGCGGCGCTCGTCCCGCTGGCTCATCGACGCCAGCCAGCCGCCGGCCAGGGCGGCGATCGAGGCCACGAAGGCGAGCAGGTCGCCGACGTGGCCGTAGACGGTGAGGCCGCGCCGGAGCGCCACGGAGCGGACGAGCACCTGCCGGCGGCCGAGCACCGAGATGGCGTGCACCGTCCCGTGGTTGTCGATCACCGCGCTGTACCCGGCGGGCGCGGCCTGGACGAGGTCACGCCCCTCCTCGATGGCCCGCAGCCGCGAGGCGGCGATCTCCTGCGTGGGCACCTGCGTGGTGGCGTACGACGACGTGTTCGTCGGCACGACGAGCAGCTCCGCGCCGGCGCGCACCGGGATGCGGGCACGGTCGGGGAAGAAGACCTCGTAGGACACCATCGCCCCCACGGTGGCCGCCGGGGTGCGCAGCACGCCGTCCCCGTGTCCCGGCACGGCGTCGAGGGGCACACCCGAGAGGTCGGCGAGGTGCTCGAAGAAGGAGCGCGCGGGGACATACTCGCCGAAGGGCACGCGGTGCACCTTCTCGTAGTGGGCCACGATTCGTCCGTCGGGGCCGAAGGCCACCACCTCGTTGAGGAAGTGACGTCCGGGGGCCGGCTCGGTCACGCCCACGAGCAGGCTGGCGCCGAGGCTCACGGCCAGGTTGCCCAGCGCCTCGGCCTGGGGCGAGCCCACGAGCGGCTGGTCCAGTGCGACGACGTCCTCCGGCCACAGCACCAGGCGCGGCGGGCCGGCGCCGGTCGGCGGGGGGAGCAGCGAGGAGGCCTCGAGCTGACGGACGTAGACGACGGTGGGGTCGACCTGGGCCTTGCGCAGGCCCCGGACACCTCCGCCCTGTACGGCCGCCGCCTGCACCGTGCCCACGGCCGGCCCACCGTCGGGGGCCACGGTGCCCAGCGCGGCGACTGCGACAACCGACGCCACCGCCGCCAGGCCCGCCGCGACCATGCCCCCGACGCGTGCCGGGCGCCCCCGCACGACGCCTTCGGGGATGGTCCCGCCGACGCCGCCCCGTTCGGCCGCCGACCCCACGGTCGCCGCGTGGTCGGCGAGGGCCTGCCAGCCGGCGGCCTCGCGGTGCGCGGCGCGCCGCGCCCGCCAGGCGCGTGCGGCGGCGAGAGCCAGCGCGCCGAGGCCGCCACCGAGGACCCACACCAGCCCGAGCACGAGGAACTGGCCGCCGATGCGGGCGGTGGCGCCCAGCGGTCCCGCCACCTGCCCCAGGGCGATGCCGCCGAGCGGCATCCCGCCGAAGGGCCACCGGTCGCGCAGCATCTCGAGCAGGACCATGGCGCCCGCCAGCGCGAACGTCCGGCCCCGGCCGGGGGGCGCCAGCGCGCAGGCAACGGCGGGCCCGATGCCGAGCAGCAGCATCATGATGATGCCGCCGTAGACGTTGAACGGCACGGCCCACCACAGGCTCGGGACGTAGAGCCCCAGGCCGGCGACATAGCCGGCGAGCAGGCGGAGACCGACCGGCAGACCGTCCAGGCGCCACCACAGGAGCGCCGCCGCCGGGAAGGCGAGGATCCAGAAGCCCCACGGGGGGATCGAGAGCGCCATGAGCAGCCCGGCGAGGGCCGAGGGCCCGGCCACGCGCAAGCGGCGGGCCCACCGGGCCCGGTCGACGACCAGGCGCGAGGCGCTCACGACGGCTCGGCCCGGCGCCCGGCCTCGTAGGCGGCGACGGTTTGCCGCGCCACGGCCCGTGCCTCGGCCCCGGACAGCGGCTCGTCGATGCCCAGGACGCGCCGGGCCGCGCGCCGCCCGCTCGCGATGCACGCCGGGATGCCCACGCCGCGGTAGGCGGCGCCGGCCAGCGCGATGGCGCCGAGGGCGTCGACGCCCCGCTCCACCGCCGCGACCCGCTCGAGGTGGCCCACCGCGTACTGCGGGAAGGCGTCGTGCCACCGGGTGACGAGCGCGGCCGCGGGCGTGCCCGTGATCCGCAGCACCGGCGCCAGCTCTGCCCACACCGCTGAGAGCAGGTCGTCGTCGCCGAGGGCCGCGGCACGCTCGTCGCCGAAGCGACCGACTGACGCCCGGATGACGACGTCGCCGCCGGTGGGGAGATGTGGCCACTTCGCCGACATCCAGGTGCACGCGGTGGTGAGCCACTGCTCGACCGCGGGGACGAGGAACCCCGTCCCGTCGAGGTGGCGGCCCACGGCGCTCGCCGGGACCACGAAGGTGAGGACCGCCACCGACGCGTACTCGGTCGTGGAGAGGAGCACGCTCGTCTCGGGGTCGAGCGGCCCCAGCAGGCGGGCGCTGACCGGCGCCGGGGTGGCGAGCACCACCACGTCGGCCTCCTCGAGACCCCCAGGGCCGATCTGCAGGCGCCAGCGCGCACCGGCGTGCTCGAGCGCGGTGACGGGGCTCGACGTGCGCAGTCGCACGCCACGTCGGCCGAGCGCGGCGGCGAGCGCGTCGGTCAGGCGGCCGAGACCGGCGCGTGGGGTGAGGAACACCGGCGCGTCCGGGGGGCCGGCCGGCGGCGTCACGCGGCGAAGGGCGCGCAGGAGGCTCCCGGGCCGTGCCGCCGCCTCGAGCAGCGGTGGGTACACGGCGGCGGCGCTCATGGCGTCGACCGGTCCCGCATGGATCCCCCCGATGAGCGGGTCGACGAAGCGGTCGACCACCTGGGGGCCGAGGCAGCTGCGGACGATGTCCCCGATGGCGCGGTCGGGGGTGGCACCCGCCGGGCTGGTCGGCCGGGACCGGCGCGTCCGCCAGGCGGGCGACACCGCGATCAGGTCCAGGCCGGCGCGAGCCAGGCCGTGGAAGGGGAGGATGCCCGAGCGCAGGACGGGTCCGATCCTGGTGGGGATGCCCAGGGCCAGGCCCTCGGGCAGGGCGCGGAGCTTGCCGCGCGACCAGACGTACGCCCGCCGGCTGCCGGGTGCCGTCAACTCGTCGGCGATGCCGATCTCCCGGCACAGCGCCACCGCCTCGGGTCGCCGGGCCAGAAAGGCGTCGGGCCCGAGATCGACGACGTGGCCGCCGACCTGCGCCGTGTGGATCTTGCCGCCCAGTCGGTCGTCCGCTTCCAGGACGACCACCGTCCGCACCTCGGGCCGGCCCGAGAGCTCCCAGGCCGCGGCGAGGCCGGCGATGCCGCCTCCGACGACGACGCCCACGCGCCCGCCGGGATCCACGCCCCCGCTCAATCCGCTCGCCCGGCCGGTGCGGCGCTCGCGGCGTGCACCACCCTGGCGAGCAAGGAACAGAACTCGGGATCGGCGTTGAACGAGCGCGTCCGGGCGAAGGCCAGGCCACATTCCTCGGCCACCGCCCTGGCCTCGATGTCGACGTCGTAGAGGACCTCGAGGTGGTCGGACACGAATCCGGCCGGGCACACCACCACCGCGCCGGCGCTGCTCGCGGTGCCGATGGCGCGGATGACCTCCAACAGGTCGGGGCCGAGCCACGCGTCGCCCGTCCGGCCGGCGCTCTGCCAGCACGCTCGCCAGTGGGAGAGGGCCGCCCGTTCGGCCACGGCCCGGGCGGTCGCCCCCACCTGCAAGGCGTAGGGGTCGCCCGCGTCGATGAAGCGCATGGGCACGCTGTGGGCGGTGAAGAGGACCTCCGCGTCGGCGCGGGCGGCGACGGGAAGCGTGTCGAGCGCGTCGCGCACGCGAGCGGCCAGGAGCTCGTCGAAGCCCGGCGCGTCGTACCAGTGCCGGACGACGTCGATCGGGAGCTCGCGCCCAAGGCGTTCGCCGACGCGCTGGGCCGCGGCACGGGCACGGCGCTCGTAGTCGCCGACGCTCACCTCTGCCGCATGCGGCGCGAGGACCAGGCCGACGACTCGGGCCGCGCCGCGCGACACCAGCGTCTCCAGGGCGTCCTCGATGCGCGGGTCCGCGAACTTCGCCCCTCCGGCCACCAGGTAGCACCCTGGCGCCAGGGACTCGAGCGCGTGCGCCAGGGCCTGCTCCTGCTCGCGCGTGCGCTCGTTGAGCGGCGAGACGCCCCCGATGGCGCGGTAGCGGCGCTCGAGGTCGGCCAGCAGCTCGGGCGGCGGGGGGTTGCCCCGGCGGATCTCCGTGTAGAAGGACGGCAAGAGGTCGAGGCTCGGCGGGGTCCCGTGTGACATCACGAGCACGCCCACCTGGCCCGCGTGCTCCGGTCCTGCCACCATCAGCCCTCGCCCCGAACGGGTGACTCGTGGACGAACGCCACCAGGCGCTCGAGGATCGAGGGGTCGGTCTCGGGCAGCACGCCGTGGCCCAGGTTGAAGACGTGGCCGAGGCCGCCGCCGCGCCGGAGCACCTCGGCCGCCTCCTGCCGGACGACCTCCCAGGAGGCGAGGCACGTCACCGGGTCGAGGTTGCCCTGCAGGGCGTGGCCGGGGCCCACGCGCCGGCGGGCCTCGTCGAGTGGGACCCGCCAGTCCACGCCGACGACTTCGGCGCCGGCAGCGGCCATGAGTTGGAGCAGCTCGCCGGTGCCCACCCCGAAATGGATGCGGGGAACGTCGAGATCGGACAGGCCTTCGAGCACCTTGCGGCTGGCCGGGAGCACGAAGCGCTCGTAGTCGGGGGCGCTCAGCGTTCCGACCCAGCTGTCGAAGAGCTGGACGGCGGATGCCCCGGCCTCGACCTGGGCCCGCAGCGACGCCAGGGCCACGTCGGCCAGCGCGTCGAGCAGACGCGCCCAGGTCTCGGGGTCCTCGCGCATGAGGGTCTTCGTGTGCACGTACGTGCGCGACGGGCCCCCTTCGACCAGGTAGCTCGCCACGGTGAAGGGTGCCCCGGCGAACCCGATCAGCGGCACGCCCAGCGGCTCGAGCTCGCGGACGAGGAGCCGGACGGTCTCGAGCACGTAGGGGGTGTCGGCCGCGGCGTCGAAGGGCCTGAGCCGGCGCAGGTCCGCGGGGCCCCGGAACGGCTCGGCCACCACGGGGCCGCGGCCCGGTTCGACGTCGACGCCGAAGCCCATGGCGGCCACCGGCACGACGATGTCGGAGTACAGGATGGCGGCGTCCACCCCGAGGCGCCGGACCGGCTGGAGGGTCAGCTCGGCGGCCAGCTCGGGCCGGCGAATGGCCTCCAGGATGCTGCCCGTGCCCCGGGCGGCCCGGTACTCGGGCAGGGAGCGTCCCGCCTGGCGCATGAACCAGACGGGCACCCGCTCCGTCGGGAGGCGCCGGCAGGCACGCACGAACGGCGAGTCGGCCAGAACCACGGCTCGACGCTACCCGACCCCCTGCTTCGATCGATTGCCCGGGGGGTAAGATCGAGAGTTCACCGCGAACGGTGGTGGAGAGGGAGCGGCCGTGGGGCGAAACCCCGAACTCGAGGCGGAGCAGGCGCACGTCGACCGGGCCTACCGGCGCCTCGACCAGCTCCGCTCGGACACCGAGGCCCTGCTCCGCTCGGTGCTCGACCAGGGTCGGGGAGGCACCCACCAGTACCGCGAGGAGCGGGACGTCATCGTCCGCACCAGCCTCGCCCGCCTCGAACAGCTCGACCTCGGTGACCAGGCCCTGTGCTTCGGGCGCATCGACGCCCGGGGGGAAGACGGCACGGTCGAGGCGTTCCACATCGGGCGGCTCGGCGTCTCGGGCGAGGAGCTCGAGCCGCTGGTCGTCGACTGGCGCGCGCCGGTGGCCGAGCCGTTCTACCGGGCCACGGGACGTGACCCGATGGGGCTGGTGCTCCGCCGCCACCTGGCCGCGCAGGGCCGTCGCATCGTGGGCCTCGAGGACGAGCGCTTCGGCCGGGCCGACAACGCCCCCGCGGGGGAAGGCGAGGCCGGCGGCGACGAGGAGCTCGAGCTCGGGGGCCCCGGTGCCCTGCTCGCCGCCCTCGAAGGCGCCCGGAGCGGGCACATGCGCGACATCGTCGCCACGATCCAGCGCGAGCAGGACGAGATCATCCGCTCCCCGCTGCCCGGTGTCCTCGTGGTCCAGGGCGGACCCGGCACCGGCAAGACGGCCGTGGCGCTGCACCGGGCCGCGTACCTCCTCTACACGCATCGCTTCCCGCTCGAGCGCCAGGGCGTGCTGGTGATCGGGCCCAACCCGTTGTTCCTCCGCTACATCGAGCACGTGCTCCCGTCGCTCGGCGAGAGCGGGGTCACCCTGTCGACCGTCAACGGCCTCGTGCACGGCGCGCAGCTGGGGGGCGAGGACGCTCCCGACGTGGCGCGGCTCAAGGGGGAAGCACGGATGGCACGGGTGATCGCCCGCGCGGTGCGATCGCGCCAGCGGGCCTTGCGACACGACGCCCACGTCCCCTTCGGGTCGGCCAACCTGCGCATCAGCACGGATGACTCGGCGCAGATCGTCGCCGCAGCCCGCCGACGACCTGGCACCCACAACGCACGTCGCCGGTTCGTCGAGCAGCTGGTCGTCCGCCGGCTGGCGGACGACTATCTGCGCATCGTGGCGCTGCACACGGCCGGCAACCCCTCGACCGGCAACGGCGCCGGCGGCAACGGCTCGGCCGGAAGCTCGGCCGGCAACGGCCCCAGCTCCGAGGTCGAGGCGGCCGAGGATGCCTACGAGGTCACCTACGAGGACGAGTCGGCGTTCGACCTCGCCGAGTTCACCCGCCGGGTGCGGCGCCAACCGGCCATGGGCGAGCTCCTCGACCGGATCTGGCCACGGCTGAGCGCCGAGGAGCTGTTGCACGACCTCTATGGAGCGCTGCCCCTGCTCGCCCTGGCAGGCAAGGGGGACCTCACGCCGGCCCAACAGTCGTCGTTGCACCGGCCGCGCAGCGATTCGGCCTTGGACGCACCGTGGACGGCGGCGGACCTCGCCCTCCTCGACGAGGCCCGCGTCCTCCTGGGACCGCGCCGCAAGCGTTCCTCGCCCTCCAACGGCAACGGTGAGCACGACGAGCCGCGCACCTACGGGCACATCGTCGTGGACGAGGCCCAGGACCTGTCCCCGATGCAGCTGCGCATGGTGGCGCGCCGATCGCTTTCGGGCTCGATCACCGTCGTGGGCGACATCGGTCAGGCCACGGGACCCTGGGCGCCCGCGGGGTGGGACGAGGTGACCGCGCATCTCCCGAGCCAGCGCGCGCCCCGCCAAGTGGAGCTCACCGTCAGCTACCGGACACCCGCGGAGGTCGTCGAGGTGGCCGGGCGTGTGCTGGCCCTGGCCGCCCCGGCGCTGGCCCCGCCGACGACGGTGCGCCGGACGGGCGTCCCGCCCCGGTTCGTGTCGGCGGGCGAGGGGCCTCTGGCCGGCGCCGTGGTCCGGGTGGCGCGGGAGACCGTGGCCGAGGTCTCGCCGGGGACCACCGCCGTGCTCGCCCCGGGCTCCCTGGTGGCCGAGCTCGCCCTGGCCCTCGACGCCGCGGGGCTCGAGGCCAGCGACCCGCGCACCGAGGGCCTCGGTGCGCCGCTGAGCCTCCTGCCGGTCGACCTGGCCAACGGCCTGGAGTTCGACGCCGTCGTCGTCGTGGAGCCCGAGGTCCTGGTGGCCGAGTCGCCCCAGGGCCTGCGCGCGCTCTACGTGGCGCTGACCCGCCCGACGCGCCGCCTCGCCGTGGTCCACCGTCGCCCCCTTCCCGCGGCGCTCCACTAGCACCGTCGAGGCCGGCCGCCGGGGACCCTGTCCGGACCCGGCGCCAGGCACGGCGCACGCAGCCGCAAATCTGGCGCGACCGGGCCGCCGTCAACTAGGAAAGACGCCGTGACCCAGGCCCCCCCGGTCGAAGCCGAGCTGCATGGGCACGTAGGCGCGTACCACCAGGAGCGTCCGTCACTCCTCGCCGTGGGCGTCATGATCTGGCTCGGCTCCGAGCTGATGTTCTTCAGCGGCCTGTTCGCGGCCTACTTCACCATCCGCGCCGGCAACGTCCCCTGGCCGCCGGCGGGGACCCACCTCGACTACGTCCAGGCGATCATCTTCTCGGTGATCCTCCTGGCCTCCAGCCCCACCTTCCAGTTCGGGGTGTGGGACCAGGAACGAGGCGAGAAGAACAAGGCGCGGGCCTGGATCATCGTGAGCTTCCTCATGGGCGCGGCCTTCCTCGGCAACACCCTCTACGAGTGGCACGACTTCGCGTCGCACGGCAACGGGCCGCACGCCAACGCCTATTGGTCGCTCTTCTTCATCATGACCGGCATCCACGGCCTCCACGTGCTGCTGGGCCTGGTGGCCATGATCTTCCTTCTGGGCCGCATCCGCGGCCCCAAGGGCGACCCGGGTGAGACCACGGTCTTCCAGTCGGTCGGGTACTACTGGCACTTCGTCGACTTCATGTGGATCGGCATCTTCAGCTGCCTGTTCCTGCTGAAGACGGGATGAGGCCGAGGGTCCACGCACTGATGCGCTCGAAGATCCGCGCCCGGCACCTGCTGCCGGTGGTCCTGGTGGTGGGCGTGGCCCTGGTCGGGCTGTTCACAGCCGGCTCGGCCGCCCGCGCCGACACGGCCACCCCGACCGTGGGCCAGATCTCCAACTCCGGCGCCGCACCTGCGCTCGACATGCTGAGCCCGGCGATCACCTACCACCTGCCGCCGGCCTCCTACGTCGCACCCGGCGACGCGCTGTTCCAGCTCAACTGCGCGAGCTGCCACGGCGCCACCGCCCTCGGCACGGACAAGGCCCCGAACCTCGTCGGGCTCGGCGCGGCCACCGTCGACTTCTGGGTCTCCACAGGGCGGATGCCGCTCGCCGTGACCTCCCAGCAGGCGGTGCGCAAGCCGGTGCGGTTCACCCATCGCCAGATCCTGGAGATCGTCGCCTACGTGTCCTCACTGGCGCCGCCGGCGCTGTCGGGACCGGCCATCCCCGTCGTCCACCTCCAGGGCGCGAACGTGTCGATGGGCAACTCGCTCTTCGTCCTCAACTGCGCCTCGTGCCACACGATCACCGGATCCGGTGATGCCCTGGCAGACGGCTTCCACGCACCCTCGCTTCACGAGGCCACCTCGACACAGGTGGCCGAGGCGGTGCGGACCGGGCCCGGGAACATGCCCCGCTTCGGCACCGGCTCACTGAGCGACCAAGAGGTGGCCGACATCGTCTCGTACGTCAAGGGACCGATCCAGCACCCGAACAACGCCGGCGGCCTCGCCCTCGGCGGGATCGGACCCGTGGCCGAGGGCTTCATCGCCCTGCTGATCGGCGTGGGGATCTGCATGCTGCTCGCCTTCTGGATCGGAGACCGCGCATGACCGACACGACGGTGCGCCCCGAGGAGAGCCAGGAATTCCCGACCGTCGCATCCTTCGACGACCCGCACCTGCAGCCGTACGCCAAGCACCCCAAGCGCGCCGAGGCCGTCGTCGCCGCCTTCCTGGCGCTGGGCATCGTCGGGTTCGCTGGCTTCGGGGCCGTGTACTGGGTCAACGGCTCGACCCAGTGGCAGGCCGTCTTCTTCGGTGTGGGCCTCTTCGCCTTCGGCTTCGCCCTCTCGGCGTGGGGCAAGTACCTGCTTCCCCAGGGCCCCTTCTCCGAGGATCGCCACCTCCTCGAGGTGAAGGACGAGGACGTGGCCGCCATGCGGGCCGCGGTCGTCGATCGGGGCACCATGATGTTCCGTCGGCGCGGCTTCCTCGGCGGCCTGCTGGCGGCCGGTGCCGCCATCATGGGCGTGGTCCTGGCCTTCCCGCTCGTCCGCTCCCTCGGCCCCAAGCCGGGCGCCAGCCTCCAGACCACCGACTGGAAGGCGGGCATGCGGCTGGTCGACATCAACGGGCGCCCGCTGCACCAGGCCGACCTGGAGGTCGGCTCCTCCCTCACCGTCTTCCCCGAGGGCTTCGTGGGGGAGTCCCAGGACCAGGTCATGCTGATCCGGGCCGGCTCCGAGGACATCATCACCAAGCCCGGCCGGGTCACCTGGGCGCCGCAGGGGTACGTGGCCTACTCCAAGCTCTGCACGCACGCCGGCTGCCCGGTCGGCCTCTACCAGGAGTCCACGCAGCAGCTCCTGTGCCCGTGCCACCAGTCCCTGTTCGACATCCTCGACGGCGCGCAGCCCGTCTTCGGTCCAGCGCCCCGCCCGTTGCCGCAGCTGCCGCTGTTCATCGACGGTGCAGGGTTCATCCGGGCCCAGAGCGGCTTCGACCAGCCCGTCGGGCCCGGATTCTGGGAGCGCAAGCCGACATGAGCCCCACACTGCGCGAGCGGCTCCGCCCGGGCTCGGGCGCGGACCGCAAGCCCATCGACCCTGTGGGCGGCGGCATCCGCTGGCTGGACGAGCGCCTCGGCCTCGCCAAGGGCGGGCGCACGCTCCTCGACAAGATCTTCCCGGACCACTGGTCGTTCCTGCTCGGGGAGATCGCCCTCTACTCCTTCGTCATCCTCATCGCCACGGGCATCTTCCTGTCGCTGTACTACGTGCCCTCGGCGACCGACGTGATCTACCACGGTTCGTACCTGCCGTTGCGCGGCCAGCACATGTCGGCCGCATACGCCTCGTCGGTGGACCTCTCCCTGAGTGTGCGCACCGGGCTGCTCATGCGCCAGATGCACCACTGGGCGGCGGACGTCTTCGTCGGCTCGATCGCGGTGCACATGGCCCGGATCTTCTTCACCGGTGCCTTCCGCAAGCCCCGCGAGCTGAACTGGATCATCGGCGTGACCCTGCTCACGCTGGCCATCGTGAACGGGTTCCTCGGCTACTCGCTGCCGGACGACCTGGTGTCGGGGACCGGCATCCGCCTTGCCTACTCGTTCGTGCTGTCCATGCCCATCGTCGGCACCTATCTGGCCACGTTCCTCTTCGGGGGCAATTTCCCAGGCAACGGGATCATCATTCCCCGGTTCTTCATCCTGCACGTGCTGGTGATACCGCTCGCCCTCTTCGGCCTCATCGGCGCGCACCTGGCGCTGCTGGTCAAGCAGAAGCACACGCAGTTCCCCGGCGAGGGGCGGCGCGAGGACAACGTGGTGGGCTCGCCGATGTACCCGACGTTCATCGCCAAGACGACCGGCTTCCTGTTCATGATCGCCGGGGTCCTGTGGGCGCTGGGCGGTCTGGCCCAGATCAACCCGATCTGGCAATTCGGCCCCTACGAGCCCTACAAGATCAGCTACGCGGTCCAGCCGGACTGGTACATGGGTTGGTTGGACGGGGCGCTGCGGATCATGCCCGCCTGGGAGTTCTCCAGCTTCGGGCACACGATCCCCTTCGAGGTCTTCCTGCCCACGATCATCTTCCCGGGCCTCACTTTCACCCTCTTCTACCTCTGGCCGTTCATCGAGCAGGCCATCACCGGGGACCGCAAGGAGCACCACCTGCTGGACCGGCCCCGTGACCGGCCGAAGCGGACGGCGGTCGGCGCGGGGTTCCTGGCCTTCTACTTCCTGCTCTTCTGCGCGAGCTCGACCGACGTCCTGGCCAACTTCTTCGAGGTGTCGCTGAACACGGTGCTCTGGACGTTCCGGATCGTCGTGATCGTCATCCCGCCGATCGTGGCGCTGGTCACCTACCGCATCTGCCTGGACATGGCAGGCGTGCCCGGCATCGGCAAGCGCAAGCGCGCCGTGGTCGTGACGCGCTCGGCCGGCGGCGAGTACGCCACCCATGCCACCGACGTGCGGCCGGGCGACGAGCACGTGGAGCTCATGCCTGAGCCCGTGCCCACCTATATCGAGGTCGACGGCGAGGACGAGCTCGGCGTACCCGACGGGGAGGGCGTGCGCCGGGTGGCCCGGCGCAGCTGATCGAGCAGTGCCTGTGCGAGAAAGCCCCTGGCGCAAGGGGCCGGTTGCCAACGTCCCGGGCGGTCGTCAGACTGGATGACCTCCTGCCGGGGCGGCGGCTGGAAAGGCCTGGACCAGACGGGGGTGTCACGTGTTCGACAACATCGTGGTGGGAACGGACGGGTCGGAGACGGCCGCCATGGCGGTGCGGGTGGCCGCCGACCTGGCCAAGCTCCACGACTCGGTCTTGCACCTGGTGAACGCCTACAAGATCCCCTCCGGCGGGGTCGCCGTCGTCGGAGCCGGTGCCATGGCCGCCGCCGATCCCACGCTCAGTTCCGCCGCCCTCAAGAGCAGTAGCGAGAAGACCCTGGCCGAGGCGGCGCGGATCGCGGAAGGTGCCAAGATCGAGACCCACGCGGTCGTGGGGTCGCCGGCCGACATGGTGATCCAAGTGGCCGAGGCGGTCGGTGCCGACATCATCGTGGTCGGCTCCAAGGGCATGCAGGGCGCCAGGCGCATGATCGGGTCGGTCCCCAACAGCGTGGCGCACCGCGCGCCCTGCCACGTGCTGGTGGCCAAGACGGCCTGAGACCCGCGCCACAGCGCGATCAACTGGAGCGGGCCGGGCTCGTGCTCTGCGTTCTGGGCGCCGCGGCGCCGGAGGGGACGCGCCCGCGCGTGGTGCCGGCGCCGCTCGCGGCACGGGGGGCCTGACCAGGCCCGATGTGCGCGGGCCTCGAGCCCGGCTGCAGGGAGAGCACCTCGTCGAAGCCCTGGCGCAGGCAGTCGACCATGAGGCCGGGGTCGTCGACCGCGTCCCTGTCCATCGTGACCCCCACACAGCAGGTTCCGTCGTAGGTGAGCAGCGTCGTGTTCAACGCCGCGCCGATCGTCGGGCTGTAGGGGTAGTACCCAGTGACCCGCGCGCCGGCCAGGTAGACGGGGAAGGCCAGCCCAGGGACGTCGCTGGCCAGGAAATCGACGCACTTGAGCATGGCGCCGACCGCGCCCTGCGGCAGGAGGTTGAGCGTTCCGGCGATGAGGTTCGAGTAGGGGATGGCCCGCTCGCTGCATGCCACCCGGCACCGTGCTCCCGTGGCGCGTACTCGCTCGGCCGGGTCGGCCAAGCCCACAGGGACGGCGAAGCGCATGAGCGTGATCCGGTCGCCGGCCACGGGGTCGTCGGGCTTTCGCAGGCTCACCGGCATGGTCACGCGCAGTTCTTCGACCGTCGCGCCCATGGCCTCGTGGTAGCGGCGCAGGCCGCCCGTGACCGAGGCCACGAAGGCGTCGTTCACGGTGCCGCCCACTGCCGCCGCAGCGCCACGCAGGTCGTCGAGGCGGACGTCGAGCATGCCGAGACGCCGGCCCAGGCCCCGCTCGGTCATCACCGGCGACAGCGTCCGGCGCACGGGGGCCACGATGCGTGCCGCGGAGGCGAGCGTCTCGAGGATCGACACCGTGGTGGAGACGGGGTGGCGGACGAGGTGCCCGAGCTCCGGAACGACACGGCCGCCCTGGCGGGTGACGTCGAGGACGAGGCGCAGGTCGTGGCCGATCGAGGAGGCGGCCAGCGCGGCCCCCCGGCGGGTGTCGCCGACCGGGTATGCAGGCGGTTCTGGGAAGCCCATGGGGCGCGGACCGCCCATCGACCCCGCGGCGCTGCGGTCGAAGAGCAACAGTGCCAGCTGCATGCCGCCGATGCCGTCGGTCAGTGCGTGGTGGAGCTTCATGAGGAAGGCGGTGCCGCCCGTCTCCAGCCCCTCGACCAGGGTGAACTCCCACAACGGACGGGCCGGGTCGAAGGCGGTGGTGGCGGCCTTCTCGGCCATGGCGAGCACCGTCTCGGGGCCGCGCGGGGGCGGCGCGGCGACCCGCCGCAGGTGCCAGTCGAGGTCGAACTCCGGGTCCAGGGTCCATCGAGGAGTGGCAAGGCGGGCCGGGGGGGTGACCGGTCGGGTCCGGAAGAGCGGGACCTGCTCCACCGCGGCCGCCATGCGCCTCTGCAGGACCTCCCAGTCGGGCGCGGTGTCCAGCCAGGCGACCGCCACGATGGTGGAGCGCAGCACAGGGTCGCGTTCCATGTACCAGGAGAATGCGTCGCTTCCCCGCATGAACACGATGTCCGGATCGGCCATGGCGGTGCCTCCGGGTCGGCCACTGGGGACATCTTCTGGCCGTGGACCGGTCCGAGCCAGGGCAGAATGTCCTAACCGTGGCCGGGCCCTCGAAGACGCCGAGCCGGGGGGCCGGCTACTCGGGGACCCCCTTGGCCAAGAAGCTCGGGCTGCGCCCGGGCCACGTCCTCGCGCTGGTCGGTGCGCCGGCGGGGTGGGAGGTGGAGGGTCTGCCCGAGGGGGCGAGGTCGCGCCGGGGTATGCGCGGGCCGGCCGACGTGGTCGTCGTGTTCGTCCGGGCCGCGGCCGAGCTCGACACCGTCTGCAAGCCCGTGGTGGCCAGGCTGCGCCCGGAGGACGCCCTGTGGATCGCCTGGCCGAGGCGTGCCGGGGGCCACGACAGTGACCTCACCGAGAACCTGCTCCGCCAGGTTCTGCTGCCGACCGGTCTGGTGGACGTCAAGGTGGCCGCCCTGGACACCAACTGGTCGGGCCTGCGCTTCGTGTGGCGCAAGGAGCTGCGCTCCGGCAAGCGCTGAGCGCGCCGCACGGTCCGAGGGGTCCGGCGCAGGCCTCAAACGGGCACCGCATCTCCTGCCAGGCAGCTCACGCCGGCTCCGATGCCGTCGCCGGCTCCGCGGCCGCGCCGGTCGACGTGGCGGTCTCGACCGTCGCTGTGCCCAGCCCGACCATCACGTCGTCGGGGTCGACGGCCAATCGGGGCAGGACGCCGTCGAGCGCTGCAGGGAACCACCAATTGGCCCGACCCAAGAGGAACATCACGGCGGGGACGATGGCCATGCGGATGAGCACCGCGTCCATGAAGATGCCCGCCGCCAGTCCCAGGCCGAACTCCTTGATGACGCGCTCGCCGCCGAAGATGAAGGAGCCGAAGACGAGGATCATGATGAGGGCGGCGGCGGTGATGGTCTTACCGGTCGCCGCGAGGCCGTTGCGCACCGCCGTCCGGTTGTCCCCTGACTTGAGCCACTCCTCGTGGATCCGGGTGATGAGGAAGACCTCGTAGTCCATCGACAACCCGAACAAGATGGCGAAGAGCATCACCGGGAGGAACGACTCGACAGGTCCGGGACGGTTCACGCCGAAGACCGACCCCAGCGTCCCGTGCTGGAAGACGGCCACGATCACGCCGAAGGCGGCGCCGATCGACAGCAGGTTCATCACCGCCGCCGTGGCGGGGATCACGAGGCTCCGGAAGACGACGGCGAGCAGCAGGAACGAGAGCCCCACCACGAGCCCGATGAACAGCGGCAGCTTCTGTGACAGCACGTGGGTGAAGTCGGCGAAGATGGCGGTGGTGCCGCCGACCAGGACGGTGAGACCGGTCCCGTGGACCGCCGCCGGGATGGTCTGCTGCCGGAGGTCGCCGATGAGCGCGGCGGTGGCGGCGTCCTGGGGGGCGGAGTTCGGGATCACGATCATCTGGGTCAACGTGGCGTCCCCGCTGGTGACCGGGGCGCCGGGCGAGCCCACGAAGGCGACGTCCGGGTGCGCGACGAGGGCTTGCCGGAGCCGGTCCACCGCGGCGCTCTGGTCGCCGCCGTGGCCCAGGACGACCACCTGGAGCGGCCCGTTGTACCCGGGCCCGAAGCCGGCGGCCAGCATGTCGTACGCCTGGCGGGTGGTGGTCGACACAGGGTCGTTGCCCTGGTCGGACGACCCCATGCGCATGGAGAAGAAGGGGAAGGCGACGACGGCGACGATCGCCAGGGCGCCGAGGGCGCCGATCAGGGGTCGTCGGGACTCGAAATCGGCCCAGCGCGGCCAGAAGCCCTTCGTTCCCGTCCCCACCATCCGCGGGCCCTGGGTGGCCAGGCTCCGCTTCTGGCGGCGGCTCATGACGCGGGCGCCGATGAAGCCCAGCATGGCGGGGAGCAGCGTCAGGGCGGCGATCATCGTGAACCCCACCCCGATGGCAGCGGACACGGCCAGGCCGTAGAGGAAGCTGACGCCCAGGGCGAACATGCCGAGCAGGGCGATGCAGACGATGATCCCGGCGAAGAGCACGGCGCGCCCGGAAGTGTTCACGGCGTTCACGACCGAGCTCTCGGTGTCCCACCCGGCCATCAGCCCCTGCCGGTGCCTCGTCACGATGAACAGGGCGTAGTCGATGCCCACTCCCAGCCCGATGAGGAGGACCAGCTGGGTGGAGAACTCAGGCATCTTCATCACGTTGCTGAGGACGCCGATGACGCCGATGGCGGTGCCCAGGGACACCAGGGCCGAGAGGATCGGCAGGATGCCGGCGAAGATCGAGCCGAAGACGATGAGCAGCACGACCAGCGCCAGCAGGACGCCAGGGCCCGTGCCGCCGATCGAGCGCGGGTTGGCCTGCTCGGCCACCTGGCCGGACACTGCGACCTTGAGGCCCTGGGTGTCGGCCGTCTGCGCTGTGGCCACCAGTTGCCGCGCGTGCTTGTCGCTGACGTTCTGGGGCTGGATGTCGTACTGGACGGTGGCGTAGGCGACCGTGCCGTCGCGGCTGATCTGGAACGACCCGTCGGGGCCGTAGGGGGATTGCACCGCGGTCACGTTGGGAAGTGTGCGCACCTGGTCGAGCATCGACGTCATGCGGGACTGCACCTCGGGGTCGGTGACCGTCTTGCCGTCCGAGGTCTGGAACACGATCCGCTCGTTGTCGCCCGAGGCCTTCGGGTTGATGGCCTTCGACAGGTCGAGGGCGCGGGTCGACTCGGTGTCGGGCAGGGAGAAGCTGTTCGAGTAGTTGGTCCCCACCGCGCGCGACAGCATCGTCATGGAGACCAGGGCGACGAGCCAGAACACGACGACGAGCCGGCGGTGGCGGAAGCACCAGGTGGCGAGCGCACGCATCGGACCATTTTCCCACGGCGCCCACGGCGTTCCCCAATCGGCTTCTGACGCCCGTGAACGTTCGGTGAACGCATCCCGCGGCCTCCCCCCGACGTAGCCCTACGACGGCGGTAACCTGAAGGGAAGCGGTTCGCACGGGGGGCAGTGGTGGCAAAGGGGGACGCCGGCACGGCGGGGGGTCTCGACAGCGCGACGGTCGAGACGGTGGCCAAACTCATGGCCAAGGCGCACAGCACCGAGTACGACAGCGAGGCGGTGGCCCTGATCGAGCGGTCCTACGGCCTGCTGGCCCGGGTGCTCACCGACTACGACGCCGCCGCGGGCGACGGCCGGCGCCGCGAGCGCCGGCTCATGCGGGACCGACGCAAGGGCCGGCGCGACCGGCTGTACGGGGACCGTCCGGCGGCATCACCGGTGGTCTCACCCAGCGACGGGTCCGAGCGCTACCGGGAGGTGGCCGACGCGATCCGCCGGGAGGGCGGAGGAGCGGTCGCCGGGCCCGGGACGCCGATGTCGCTGTAGACCGAGGCCGCGCTGGACCCAGGCCGGGCCGGACCCGCTAGACGGTGCCGCCGCGGCGGCTCTCGACGGTCACGCCGATGGCGGCGGAGATGGCCAGGGCGAAGCCCGGAGGCATGAGCCAGAGGCCGAACACCAGCGAGAGCACGACCAGGAAAAGGCCCATGCCGAGCACGAAGGGCCAGACGCTCGAGCTCGGGAAGGAGCCGATCGCGCCGGCGCCGTCCTCGATCGAGGCCTCGGGCCGGTCCTCGGGGCGCGGTTTCATCCGAAGCGACCACCACAGGTAGTAGGTCCCGGGCACGAGGCCGAGGAGCGTCGTGCCGATCAGCATGGCCGTGCCGCCGTCCTCGTAGGCCAGGAACCAGTAGAAGGCCCCGATGATGGCGAAGAAGACCGCCACGCCGATCAGGATCAGTGCTTCGACTCGCATCAGCCGGTCCGTCCCTCGTCAGTGAGTGCCACCGGCCCCGTCGCCGGTCCCGATCCTGCGGCCGGTGCTGACGTCCACCTGGTCGTCCGCGTGGACGTCCCGCTTGCCGTTGCGATGTCCATGCGCCACGGCGACGGCCTGCGGGTGGTTGAAGTCCCACACCGGCCGCTCGGAGCGGATCGGGGGGAGCTTCTCGAAATTGTGGTGGACGGGCGGGGAGCTGGTGAACCACTCGAGCGCGCTGGCGTCCCAGGGGTTGTCGCCGGCCAGCAGGGGCCGACGCCACGAGACCCACATGTTGACGAGGAAGAACAGGAACGAGCCGCCCAGGATGAAGGCGCCGACCGTCGAGATCTCGTTGAGGTGGTTCCAGCCGACCTGGCTGGGGTACTGCGCGATCCGGCGGGGCATGCCCATGAGGCCGAGCTCGTACTGGGGCACGAAGGTGACGTAGAAGCCGATGGTCATGAACCAGAAATGGAGCTTGCCCAACATCTCGTTGTACATGCGCCCGAAGAACTTCGGGTACCAGAAGTAGAAGCCGGCGAACCCGCCGTAGACCGCCGTGCCGATGAGCACCTGGTGGAAGTGGGCGACGACGAAGTAGGTGTCGTGGGTGGCGAAGTCGATGGGCGGCATGGCCAGCATGACGCCGGTCAGGCCGCCCATGAGGAAGGCGAAGAGGAACCCGATGCTGAAGAGCATCGGGGTCCCGAACGAGAGCTGGCCGCGCCACATCGTGCCGATCCAGTTGAAGAACTTGATCCCGGTGGGGACGGCGATGAGCAGCGACATGAGCGAGAAGAAGGGCAGGAGGACCACGCCGGTGGTGAACATGTGGTGGGCCCACACACCGGTGGAGAGCGCGGCGATGGACAGGGTGGCGAAGACCATGCCCTTGTAGCCGAACAGGGGCTTGCGGCTGAACGTCGGGATGACCTCGGTGACGATGCCGAAGTAGGGCAGGGCGAGGATGTACACCTCGGGGTGGCCGAAGTACCAGAAGAGGTTCTGATAGAGGATCGGTGACCCGCCGCCGGCCACGGAGTAGATGTGGGTGCCGAAGTGGCGGTCGCAGAAGAGCAGGACCATCGCCGCGGTGAGGACCGGGAAGGCGATGAGGATGAGGATCGCCGTGACGAGCATGTTCCAGGTGAACAGCGGCAGGCGGAACATGGTGAGGCCCGGGGCCCGCAGGTAGAACGTGGTGGTCACGAGGTTCACCGCGGTGAAGATGGCCGAGAAGCCGGTCAGGCCGATGCCGAGGATCCACAGGTCGGGGCCCGAGCCCGGCGAGAAGGCGGCGGTCGACAGCGGCGCGTAGCCCACCCACCCGAAGGCGGCGGCGCCGCCCGACACCATGAACCCGAGGAGCATGGTGATCGAGCCCGTGAGGTACAGCCAGTAGGAGAGGGCGTTCAGCCGCGGGAAGGCCATGTCGGGCGCCCCGCACTGCAGCGGCAGGATGTAGTTGGCCAGGCCGCCGAAGGCGAAGGGCCCGGCGAAGAGGTACAGCATGAGGCTGCCGTGCATGGTGAACAGCTCGTTGAACTGCTGGAAGTCGAGCAGGGTGCCGTGGGGGGAGCCCAGCTGCCAGCGGATGAACAGCGCCATGAGGCCGGCCACGAAGAAGAGGACCAGCGAGGTCATCATGTAGTTCATGCCGATCACCTTGTGATCGGTGCTGGTCATCCAGTTGAGGATCCCCCGGGGGCCCTCGTGGTGCTCGTGGGGCTCGTGGGCTTCGGCCCCGGCGTGCGGACGCTCGGTGACGAGGGTCATGCTGCCGCCTTGGTGCTCGAGGTGGACGGGGAACGGCTCGGCGCTGCGCTCGGCGTCGCGCCCGAGGTGGCCACGGGCGGCACGGCCGGGATCGACGGCGAGGACCCGAGGTTGGAGTCACTGCCCGCCGAGAAGGTGCCGCCCTTGATCTGCTCGGCCGCCACCCAGGCCTTGTACTGGTCCATGGGCAGGGCCACGACGTGGAAGAACATCAGCGAGTGGTACAGGCCGCAGAGCTGGTTGCACTGGGCCCGGTAGATGCCCGCCTTGGTGGGCGTGAAATCGAAGTGGTTGATCACGCCGGGCTGCGCGTAGCGGCTGAAATTGAACTGGGGGACGTAGAAGCCGTGGATCACGTCGTTGGAGACCAGCGTGATACGGGTGTCCTGGCCCACGGGGATGACGAGCCCGGGGCCGAGGCAGTCCTGCGCCGGCGCGCACGGCTGGCCGTCGAGGCCGATCGGGTCGGGGTCGCCCGTGGTCTCGCCGGTGAGCAGGAGGTGCTCGTTGGTGTAGGCGAAGGTCCAGCCCCATTGGAAGCCGATGACCTTGACCTTCACCGCCGGTGTCGGCGACAGCGCGTCCACGTTGTTCTCGGTGACGAAGGTGAAGGCGAACAGGACCAGCACGATGACGATGGGGATCACCGTGTAGGCGATCTCCAGGGGGATGTGGTACTGGAACTGGCGCGGGATGTCGTCACTGCGACGCCGGTAGCGCACGATCGACCAGAGGATCAGCACCGCAACGAGGACACCGACGACGATGGCGGCGATGAAGGTGCCGGCGTAGAGCTTGAAGGTGTCGTGCGCCTGGGTCGACGATCCCCGGTAGCCCCAGAAGTTCGGCACCTGGCACCCGCCGAGGACCAGCGGCAGGGCCACCGCGGCCAGCAGGGCGATCCGGAGCCGCACGCGCGTCGGGCGCTCCGCGCGCGCGTCGGTCCCGGGGGCGTTCACGGGCGAGACCTTAGCCAACCCGCGCGGCGATCCGGTAGTTGACGGCCCGCCCTCACCCGCCGTCCGCGGCCCGCTCCCCCGAGGAGCGGGAGGCCCAGCTGAACACCCCTTTCGCCATGGTCGAGGTGGCGGTTTCGGCGCAGCGTGCGAACACCTGGGCCCGGGCCCGGTGCACCCCCGGGTCACCCGGCGCGGCCAGGGCTGCGAGCTCGGCCAGATGCGCCGCCACCCGCAGCTCCTCGGCGAAGGGCGCCCCCGGCCCACCGTTCGCCTCGGCCAGGGCCAGTGCCCGGTCGGCCAGCGCGCCGGCGCCCCCGGCCATGGCCGCCAGCTCGGTGGCCAGCGCGGCCTCGCGGGCGGGCTTGAGGCTCGCCGGGTTGCCGTCCCACCACCCGCCGAACTGGCGCCAGACGTTGCGCACCACGAACTCGGGCTCGTCGTAGATCGGCTGGAGGTACGGGCGGTCGGCCAGGTGCGCCGGCGGCGCGACCGTGTGGATGACCTCGTCCAGCCGGGCTCCGGCGTTCATGAGCGCCAGGGTCTGGTCGACGAGCGCGTCGAGGAGGTCGGCGGTGTCGGTGAGGGCCCGGCGGACGCGCTCGAGCCCGAGGACCGGAAAGCCGTGCCCGGGGAGCAGGACCTCCGGGCCGAGGCCCACCATCTGGCGCAGCGCCGCGGCCCACTCGCGGGGGTAGCGCTGGACCTTCTGGGGGTTGCCGGCGTTGGGCGACGCCCAGATGAACAGGTCGCCGCAGCACAGCACCCCGTGGGCCGGCACCCACGTCCAGGTGTGGTCGTCCGTCTCGCCACGGGCGTGGTGCAGCTCGAAGGCGACGCCACCGACCTCGAGCTCGAGCTCCTGCTCGTAGGTCTGGTCGGGATAGCGGTACTCCGTGGGCCAGCGCAGGTCGGCCACGCCGAACTGGCGCTGGTTGATGATCTCGTTGTAGCCGGCCGTGGCGATGTAGCGATCGAAGCGGGCGGGCAGGTCGCGATGGGCCACCACCGTGGGCGCGGGCCACCCCTTCTCCCGGGCTTCGGCCTCCCATACCGGGACGCCGAAGACGTGGTCGATGTGGCCGTGCGAGTACACGGCGGTGTTGAGCCGGAGCGGCGACCACTCTCGTAGCGTCTCGTGCACGCCCTCGGCGACGAAGACCGAACCGGTGTCGACCAGCAGCAGCCCGTCACCGGTGGCGAAGGCCGACACGTTGGCGAACGACGGCACGAAGGCCACGCCCCGGTCCACCTCGGCGATGCCCCCGAGGTACCCGCCCACGGGGTGGAGCGACGCGATGTCGATGTCACCGCGCCACAGTTGGTCGGCGATGTCGAGGACGTCGTCCGGCATCGCCCGTAGCCTACGGAGCCGCGCTCACCTTTGCCGTTGCCACGCGCGCCGGACACGCCCGGTGTGGCGGCCGAGCCGGCGGGCGCCCGCCTCCAGGGCGTGCTGCGCGCCGGCGCCCGCCTCCAGGGCGTGCTGCGCGCCGCCGCCCGCCGGGCCTGCGCGAGCTCGTCGCCGGCCCGAGAAGCTCGTGAGCGTCGTCACGCGGAGCCAGCCCACCGCGGCGAACTCCACCACGAGGATGCCGGTCAGGTCGGGACGGAGGGAGGGGAGGACGGGGGCCAGCGCCAGGCACAGCGCCACCCCCACGTCGAGCACGGCGTGCAGACGCACGGGGACCACCCGGACGATCGCCGTGGGCCCGGGCGTCGTGGCCGCCAGCAGGGCGAAGGCGACGCCGCCGCCGACGAGTAGGGCCCCGTGGGCCACGTGCACCGAAGTGAGCACCAGCGCGAGCGCGATGGCGTACTCGGCGAGCTGGTGGACCCAGAAGGGGATCGGCCGGCGGGTGGGCCGATCGGCGGTCCCGTCGGGACCGGGGGGCGCCGTCGCGATGAGGCCTTACCCCTTGGAGCCGGCGCCGTCGGTGTCGGCCTTGGTCGTGTCGGTGGCGGCCGACGCGCCCTCCTCGGCGCCCTCTTCGAGTCCCTTCTTGAACTCGTGGGACGCCGAGCCGAGCGAGCGGGCCAGCTTGGGGAGCTGGGTGCCCCCGAACACGAGGAGGACGACGACCAGGACGATGATCAGGTCGTAGGCGCTGAAGATCTCGGCAAGCATGCCCGTGGTTCTCGTTTCCGGCCTCCGGCTGGATGGAGGCCTACCCCGAAAGGTTAGACCCCCCGGCCCCGGCTGGGAATGCGCCGGGCCTCAGCCGGCGAGGAACACCCCCATCACCAGGGCGGCCACCGAGGACAGGGCGGCGATCGCGCCCCAGGCGGCGAGGCCGGCCTTGGTCGAGGCGCGCGTGTGCAGGTACGCGGCGATCCCCGCCAGGGCGACGACGGCGATCTTGACCCCGAGCAGGACCTGCCAGTCGTGGGGCTGCCCGCTGCTCACCGCGGCCACGTTCCAGAATCCCGTGGCCACCACGACCGCGTATGCCGGCCACTGGAGCCGGGCGAAGGCCCGGGCCAGGGTGCGGGGTGCCTCGGGGCCGAGGGCCCGGGCGCTGGGGACCAGGGCGGCCAGCGTGATCTGGCCGCCCACCCATACGGCCGCCGCCAGGACGTGGAGCGAGAGGCGGACCGCGTCGAGCGCCGGAGCGAGGCCCCCCGAACCTGATCCGACCATCACGTTACTTACCCTGCCAGTTCGGCTTGCGCTTCTCGGCGAAGGCCACGGGACCCTCCATGGCGTCAGCGGAGGAGAAGACCGCGGCCACGGCCTCGGCGTTGAGCTTCCACGCCTCGTCCTCGGGGAGGTCGGCCGCCTCGCGCATCATGCGCTTGGTCCACCGAACCGCCAGGGGCGCGTTGTCGGCGATCTCGTCGGCCAGCGCCATGGCCTCGTCGATCAGCCGGTCCGCCGGCACCACGCGGTTGACGAGGCCGAGCTGTGCGGCGCGCGCTGCGTCGATGGGGTTGCCGGTGAGCCCGAGCTCCATGGCGATGGCGCGCGGGAGACGCTTGGGAAGCCGGAAGAGCCCGCCCGCGCCGGCGACGAGGCCGCGCTTGGCCTCGGGGATGCCGAAGGTGGCGTGCTCTGCCGCGACCACCAGGTCGCACGACAGCATGATCTCGCACCCCCCGGCGAGGCAGGTGCCGTTGACCGCGGCGATGACGGGCTTGGGGAAGTTGCGCTGGGTGATGCCGGCGAAGCCGCCCGAGGCGCCCATGATCGAGCCCCCTTCGCCCGAGGCGAACGCCTTGAGGTCCATCCCCGCGGAGAACGACTTGTCACCTGCGCCGGTGAGGATCACCACCCAGCAGTCGTCGTCGGCCGCGAGCTCGTCGAGTGCGTCGGCGATCCCCTTGCTCACCTCTCCGTTGATGGCGTTGCGGGCCTCGGGGCGGTTGATGGTGAGGATCTCCACGTGTCCTCGCCGCTCGCGCTCGACTGCCGACATGGGTGCCTCCCGTTCACAGGTTGATGGCTGAGATCTTGTCCGCTTCGCCTCGTCCGGGAAAGTTCACGCCCCTGCTTCGGCGAGCACCCGGTAGCGCGCCGGCGTGCCCGCCACCTCGATCTGCGCGCCGGCGAGGTTCCGGCTGCCGATCGGGGCCAGCTCCCCCTCTGCGGCGTCGGCCGCCAGCTGGCGCCCGTCCTCGAGGCGGGCGATGACCGGTGCCGCGTGGGGCTCGCCACCGGGGCCGAAGGCGATGGTGGCACCGAGGACCTGCGCACGGCGCGCCTGGCCGCCGTCGACGCCGGCGACGACCGGGACCGCGGTGGCGTCGATCGCCTGCTGCGCGTCGGTGGTGTCGGCCGACACGTAACCGCGGGGCGGCGGCTCCGAGGCGTAGACCCCCGCCGCGTGCTTCGTCGCGTACCAGCCGAGGCCGGTGACCAAGCCGCGCCCGCCGTGGTCGCGCAGCCGTTCCGTCATGGTGGCGATGGCGTGAAGCGTGTAGTTGTTCCCGGGGCCGCCGAAGTAGGGGAGCCCGCCGGTGACGGTGAGGCCACGGGGATCGTCCCCGGTGATGCCGATGGCGTCGACGGCGAGCTCCACGGCGCAGGGGAAGCACGAATAGAGGTCGAAGGCGTCCAGGTCGTCCACGCCCAGGCCCGCACCCGCCAGGGCGGACCCCACGGCGGCGGCGATGCCCGGCGAGCGGGCCAGGTCCGGCCGCTGCGTCGGGAACCAGACGTCGGCGGCGGACGCGCTCGACCAGCAGAACACGGCGCGGTCCGCGACGCCGGCCGACCGGGCGGCGCCGAGAGAGGTGACCACGACGGCGGCCCCCTGGTCGACGCCGATGACCGCGCACAGGCGCTTGGTGAAGGGCTCGCTCACGAGCCGGTTGTCGGGCGCCACGTCGGCCAGGGCTTGCGGGTCGCGCGGGTGCGGGAACCACGCGTACGGGTGCGTGGCGGCCACCTTCGTGAACGGCGCCATGAGCCGGCCCAACGCGGCGCGGTGCGACGCGAAGTCCCGCGCGGCGCGTCGTGCCAGCGCGCTCTCGAACAGGGCGTAGATGTTGACGGGGGCCACGAGCCCGGCACTGAGCTCGTGGTCGCTCACACCCGGGCGGTCGTCGCCGACGACGGCGTCGGGAACCGTCTCGTGCTGCTCGCTCGGCGTGCCCGAGACACGGCCGCCTTCCGGGCGGCGTGCGCGCTGGGAGCGTTGCGCCTCTGCGCCCGCCACCAGCACGACCTCAGCATCACCGGCGGCGATCGCCGCGGCGGCACGCGCCACGAGCGTCTGTGGTGAGTTCCCGCCGATCGTGGAGACCTCCCGGACCGCGGGGTCGATCCCCAGGCGCCGGGCCAGCCTGGCCGCCGGTGCGGGGCCCACGGGCGTGAGCATGTTCACCACCGAGACGCGCTCGACGCGGTCGCGCAGCCCCTTGGCCTGGTCCAGGGCGGCGTCGGCGGCGCGTGCCGCGAGGTCGATGGCGGAGACGGTCTCGGTGCGCTCGATC
>DASPTT010000153.1:0-8160 GCA_035623275.1 Acidimicrobiales bacterium | reverse complement strand
CCTCGTGCTCGCCCGCCCGGCGCCCGACGCGCCGCCCGACGGGCGCGTCTCGGCACTGCAGCGCACGGGGCACTACACCGACGAGCTCCTCCGGACCCCCGCGGGGTGGCGCTTCGCCACGCGCACCGTGGTCCTCGACGGCGGCCTGTGACCGCACCCCGTCCATGACCACGCTGCTCACCGATCACCTGCGCGCCATGGCGGACGCCTTCCCCGAGGAGACCGCCTACCGGGTCGTCGACGGCGGCACCGTGACGTTCGGCGAGTGGGAGGCGGAGTCCAACCGCCTGGCCCGGGCCCTCACCGCCATGGGCGTGGCCAAGGGGGACCGGGTGTCGCTGTACCTGCGCGCCGAGGAGGCCCTGCGGTTCATGGTCGGCTACTCGGCCGTCCACAAGGCCGGCGCGGTGGCGGTGCCAACCAACACCCGGCTGGCCGACACCGAGCTCGAGCTGCTGCTCGGCCACGCGGACGTGCGGGCCCTGCTCACCGACACCGAGCTCTCGCCCCTCGCCCACCGCGTGGCGGGCGCGCTGGGCGGGGCCCGCCACGTCGTCGTCGCACCCATGGGCGAGGAGACAGGCGCGCCGCCGTGGTCCTGGGGCGAAGTGACACAGGGCCAGGACGCCAGCACCACGCAGGTCGCGCTGGCCGACGACGACCTGGCCGACATCCTCTACACCTCGGGCACCACCGGCCTGCCCAAGGGCGTGGCCATCCGGCACCGCAACATCGCCTTGATCCCCGGCGCGCCCAACCCGAACCTGAGCGGCGGCTGCTGGCTGCACGCCAGCCCGCTGTTCACCTTCGCCGGCATCGGGTTCGTCTACAACCCCATGCAGCTCGGCCTGACGGGGATCTACCAGCCACGCTTCGACGCGGGGCGCTGGCTGCAGGTCGTCGAGGAGTTCCGGCCCCAGTTCGTCTTCCTCGTCCCCTCCATGGCCCAGCTGCTGGTGGCCCACCCCCGTTTCGCCGAGGCGGCGCTCGACTCGATCCAGCTGTGCGCCATCGGGAGCGCGCCCCTGGCCCCGGCGACGCTGCGGGCCATGCAGGAGCGGATGCCCGAGGCCGCGGTGTCCAATAGCTACGGCATGACCGAGGCCGGCCCGGCCTACTGCACCATGCCCAAGGGCGAGGCCCTCAAGCGGATCGGCTCGGTCGGCCAGCCCATGGCGCCCCTGGAGTTGCGCTTCGTCGACGAGGACGGCGCGGACGTGGGCCCGGGCGGGGTCGGCGAGATCCTCCTGCGCATGCAGGGGCGCCAACGCGAGTACTACAACAACCCCGAGGCCACCGCGGCCACGTGGACCGAGGGCGGTTGGCTGCGCACCGGCGACCTCGGTCGCCTCGACGCGGACGGCTACCTCTACATCGTCGGCCGCAAGAAGGACATCATCATCCGCGGCGGCAACAACGTCCACGCCCAGGACGTCGAGACCGTGCTCCACGACATGCCAGGGGTGGTGGAGGCGGCGGTGGTGGGCGTCCCCCACGAGGTGCTGGGCGAGGACGTGGCCGCCGCGGTGGTCCTGGCACCCGATGCACGCTGCACCCCCGACGACATCCGCGAGTTCTGCGCCGAGCGGCTGGCGGACTACAAGGTGCCGCGCCGCATCGCGGTGGTGGACGATCTGCCGCGCAACGCCACCGGCAAGGTGCTCAAGGCGCAGCTCCGGAGCCAGCTGCTCGCCGCCACCCCGCCGGGCACCTGATCGCCGCCGCCGCCCTACGAGCGCGCCGGGCCGAGGATGAGGTCGGCCAGCCGGGACCGCTGATACCCCTGGGCTCCGAAGAGCAGGTCGTCCTGCTTGGCCCGCCGGTACAGCAGGTGGCAGTCCACGTCCCAGGTGAAGCCCACGCCGCCGTGGATCTGGATCGACTCCGCCGTCACGGCGTCCGCCGCCTCGCCCACGTAGCCCTTGCACATTGCCGCGGCCCGGGCGCGCTCGGCGTCGTCGGTGTCCGACGCCCACGCCGCGAAGTGCGTGCCCACCCGGGCCAGCTCCAAGTGGTGGAGCATCTCGGCCGCCTTGTGCTTGATGGCCTGGAAGGTGGCGATGGGCCGGCCGAACTGGACCCGGACCTTGGCGTACTCGACCGCCAGCTCGAGCGCGCGCTCGGCCGTCCCCACCATCTCGGCGCACAGGGCGACGGTGACGTCGTCGAGGATGCGGCGCCACAGCTCGGTCTGGTCTCCCGCCGGCCCGACCCGCACGGCCTGGCGGCCGTCGAGCGGCAGCCGGCTCATCTTGCGGGTGACGTCGAGCGCGGGGACGGGCACGGCGTCCGGTGCCTCGAGGAGGAAGGTGCCGAGCCCTCCGTCGTCGTGGGCGACGACCAGCGCCCAGTGCGCGCCGGTCCCGTCGAGCACCAGGGGCTTCACCCCCGCCAGCGTCCAGCGGCCGGACCCGTCGGCCGGGGCCGTGGCCCGCGCCGCGATGGCACCCAGTGGGTCGCCGTAACCGGGCTCCTCCACGGCCACGGTGCCGCGGCGACGGCCGGCGGCCAGGTCGGCGAGCAGGTCGTCGAGGCCGAGCACGACAGCGGCGCGGGTGGCCGCCACGGCCGACGACAGGAACGGGCCGGGGAACGGGGCCTTGCCCAGCTCCTCTTGGAGCACCACCACGTCGACCAGGCCGAGGCCGAGGCCGCCGTGCTCCTCGGGCACGAGGACGCCCAGCCAGCCGAGACCGGCCATGGTGTCCCACAGGTCGTCGGTGACGCCGACCGGGTCGTCGATCATGGCCCGCACGTAGGTCGCGGGCGCCTCGTTGGCCAGCGTCGTGCGCACGGCCAGGCGGAACTCCTCCTGCTCGTCGCTGAAGGCGAAGTCCACGGTGGCGCCCCTCCCGCCGCGTCGGCCGTCAGGCCAGGCGCTCGACGACGGTGGCGTTGGCCAGCCCGCCGCCCTCGCACATGGTCTGGAACCCGTAGCGGCCGCCGGTCGCCTCCAGCTGGTTGAGCAGCGTGGTCATGAGCCGCACCCCGCTCGCCCCCAGGGGATGGCCGATGGCGATGGCCCCGCCGCGGGGGTTGTAGCGGTCGGGGTCCGGCGAGAACGCCCGGGCCCACATGAGGGCGATGGCCGCGAAGGCCTCGTTGCACTCGATGGCGTCGAAGTCGTCGATCGACATGCCCGAGCGCTCGAGGAGCTTGCGGGTGGCGGGGACGGGGGCGGAGAGGACGAGCGCGGCGTCCTCGCCGGCCACCGCGACGTGCGCGAACCGGGCGCGGACGGGAAGGCCCAGTCGCTCGGCCACCGAGCGCTCGGCGATGACCATGGCGGCCGCGCCGTCGGTGGTCTGCGACGAGTTCCCGGCGGTGATGTCGGGCGCGGTGTCGGGCTCCCAGCTCTGGGCCGGGGGCAGGGCGGCGAGGGCCTCGAGCGTGGTGGACCGGCGGATGCCCTCGTCGGCGTCCACCACCGCGCCGCTTAGCGCGCCCTGCTCGTCTTTGACCGGGACGGGCAGGATCTCGCGGGCGAAGTGGCCCGAGTCGGTGGCCTCCGCGGCCCGGCGGTGGCTCTCGAGCGAGTACTCGTCCATGTCCTCGCGGCTGATCTTCCAGCGCTCGGCCAGCACCTGGGCCACGCGGAATTGCGCCCACAGGCGGTTGTCGATCACCTCGAGGAACGAGGGCGGGAACGGGCCGGTGCCGCCGCGGGCGTTGGAGGCGAGGGGGACACGGCTCATCGACTCGACCCCACAGGCGACGGCGAGGTCGTAATGGCCCGCCACCACCCCCGCCGCGGCGAAGTGCATCGCCTGCTGCGACGACCCGCACTGGCGGTCGACGGTGGTGGCCGGCACCGACTGCGGGAGCCCGGCGGCGACCCACGCGTTGCGGGTCACGTTGGTGGACTGCTCGCCCACCTGGCTCACGCATCCCCCGATCACGTCGTCCACGCGCTCGGGGTCGAGTCCCGTGCGCTCCACCAGGTTGGAGAGGGCGAAGGCGAGGAGGTCGACCGGGTGCCAGCCCGACAGCGCGCCGCCACGCTTGCCGAAGGCGGTGCGCAGCGTGTCGACGATCACGGCTTCGCGCGGCGCGCTCATGCGGAGGGTCCCTCGAACTGACGGTCCTGGCGCATCGGCTCCCCTCTTCCGGCGGTGGCCGCACTCCCCACCCCGGGGAGGCGGGAGGTCAGTGTAGTAACTTTCCCTGACGATGGTGTCAGGGAGCCGGGCGTGACGTCGATCCCCCTCGTCGACGACGACGACCGGGCCGCGCTGCGCAAGCTGGCGCGCGACGTCGCCGAGCGCGACATCGCCCCCCACGCGGCCGGTTGGGACGAGACGGAGGAGTTCGCCGAGGCGTCCCTCGCCGCCCTGCGCCGCGCCGAGCTGTTCACCGTCACCGTGGGCGAGGAGTACGGCGGCATGGGCATGGGCGACGTGGAGGCCGCCATCGTCCTGGAGGAGATCGCCCGCGTCGACGTGGCCAGCGCCATCCTGTGCCAACTGGTGTTCAACGGGCCGCCTCGCGCCGTCGAGCACCTGGGCAACGAGGCGATGCGCCGCCGCTGGCTGCCGCGCGCCGCGGCCGGCGAGCTCTTCTGCATCGGGATCACCGAGCCCGACGCCGGCTCGGCGGCCACCGCCATGCGGGCACGGCTGGTCGAGGACGGCGACGGCTGGCGCCTCGACGCCTACAAGAACTTCGTCACGGGCGGCCACAAGTCGGTGGCCTGCCTGGTGTGGTGCCGGTTCCCGGGAGCCGAACCGGGGACGGGCAAGGGGATCGGCGCGGTGCTCGTGGACCTGTCCAGCGACGGTGTGAGCGTCGCCGGGACCCACAAGAAGATGGGGCTGCGCGGCTGCACCGAGGCGGAGCTGGCCTTCGACGGCGTGCGCATCGACCCCGAGGACGTCCTCGTGGCGGGGAACCCGGACGACAACAGCGGGATCAAGACCCTCCTCGCGCACATCAACCACGAACGCTGCGGCAACGCCGCCATGTGCGTGGGGGCGGCGCAGGGTGCGCTGGAGTACGCCATGGCCTACATGCGCGATCGCGCCTCGGGCACCAAGCGCCTGGCCGATCTCCAGGGCCTGCAGTGGAAGATCGCCGACATGGCCACCGAGCTCGAGGGGGCCCGCCTCCTGCTCGCCCGGGCGCTGGTGCTCGCCGGCACCCACGGCACGCCCCCGCCGCTCGAGTCGGCCATGGCCAAGGTGGCCTGCAACCTCGCCGCCAAGCGGGTGTGCGACGAGGCCATCCAGCTGCTCGGCGGCTACGGCTACAGCCGCGAGTACGCCGTGGAGCGGGCGTATCGAGACATCCGCGGGCTGTGCATCGGCGCGGGCACGGTGGAGATCCAGCGCAACTTCATCGGCACCGCGCTCCTCGGCGGTTCGATGCCGGCGGGCCCCGGGTGGAAGACTCCACCGGCGTGAGCACCGAACCCCGACCGGACCCCACTCGAGACGCACCGGCGGTCGCCCCGGTCGCCCTGCTGGCGCTGGGCGTGGGCGTCCCCTCGCTGCGGCTTGCCGCCCGTGACGTCGGTGCGGTGTGGGGCGCGGGAGGTGGCAAGCACGCCGTGGCGCTGTGCGACGCCGACGAGGACACCCTCACCCTGGCCTGGGCGGCCGCCGTCGACGCGCTGAGGGCGGCGGCGCTCCGGCCCGAGGCGGTGGACGGCCTGTGGTGGGGGACGTCCCGCCCGCCCTTCGCCGAGGGACCGAGCCACGCCTTTCTGGCCACGGCCCTCGGGCTCCCCGACGACGTGGGCGGCGCCCTGGCGGCAGGATCGCCCCACGCGGGCCTCGAAGCGCTGTTCGCCGCCTGGGACGCGCTGGCCGCGGGGCACTGCGCCACGGCGCTGGTCGTGGCGTCGGACGCCCTCGTCCCCGGACTGGGCACGGCGGGGGAGGCCACCACCGGGGCCGGCGCGGTGGCTTGGCTCCTCGGCGCCGGCTCGGCGCCGGCCAACGGCTCGGGTCCCCCGGCGCGCCTCGTCGCCCGCTCGAGGGGGCACATGGCGGTGGTCGACCGCTACCGCGGCGACGGCCAGGTCGCCACCGGCGACGTCTACGACGGCCGGCTGTTTCGCGAGGAGGTGTTCCTGCCGCTCGTGTCCCGCGTCGGGGCGCAGCTGGCGACCGCTCCGGCCACGCCCGTCGGCGGGTGGTCGGTGGGCGACGTCGACGGCAAGCTGGCGGGGGCCGCGGCCCGGGCCCTGGGCGCAGCGCTCGTGTCCTCGGCGGTGACGGACCAGCTCGGCGACACCGGCGCGGCCGCGTCCCTGCTCGGGGCGCTCCCCGCGCTGGGCGAGGCGGGGACCGTCGGGATCGCCGGCTACGGCGGCGGCCGGGCCAGCGCCCTGCTGGTCGAGGTCGCCCGGCCGGTGCCGGGCGCGGCCGGCGGGCTGGCGAAGCTGTCCGGCGGGCGCACCGTGGGCTACACCGAGGCCGCCAAGGCCCGGGGCCAGCTCGTGGCCATGGCCGACCCGATCCCCATGGGCGTGCCGCCGGCATCGGCCGCCTTCGTCCGCGGCGCCGTCGAGATGCTGTCGCTCGAGGGGGCCCGCTGCACGACCTGCGGGACGATCGCCACACCGCCCTCGATCCATCCGCACTGTCCCGGCTGCGGGGGCGTGGGGCGCGACATCGTGCACCTGGCCCGACGCGGGCGGGTGGAGACCTTCGTGGTGAACCAGACCATGCCGCCGCCCTTCCAGGCGCCGCTGCCCCTGATGGTCATCGACCTCGAGGACGGGGCGCGGGTCATGCTCCAGGGATCGCCGGCCGACGCCGAGGACCTGCGCATCGGCGACGCGGTGACGCTGCACCTGCGCCGCTACGCGGTGGAGCGCCACATCCCCGTCTACGGGTACAAGGCCCTGCGCGCCGTCGATGCGGGTGGGGACGCCGGCGCGGGCACCGGCGTCGGTGCGGGCACCGGCGTCGGTGCGGGCACCAGTGCCGCGGTCACGGAAGGGAGCACGCGATGAGCTGGAACAAGGTGGCGGTGGTGGGCGCCGGGCTCATCAAGTTCGGCGAGCTCTTCGGGCAGAGCTACGAGCAGATGGCGGCCGGGGCCTTCGACGCCGCGCTCGGCAGCGTGGACAAGGGCATGGACAAGGACGCCATCGACGCTGTCATCGTCGCCACCCAGCGCGGGACGCTGTGGGGGCAGGAGGGCATCGGCGGCAACACCGTCCCCACCGCCATCGGGCTGGCCGGCGTGGCCTGCACCCGGGTCGAGAACGCCTGTCCCTCGGGTTCCGACGCCTTCCGCATCGGGGCCATGGCCGTGGCCAGCGGGGTCCACGACGTCGTCCTCGTCATCGGCGTGGAGAAGATGCGCGACAAGTCGACGGCCGAAGGGCTCCTGGCCCGTGCCGCCTCCGGGCACCCCGTCTACAACCGGGGGGAGACCGCCCCGGTGCTCTTCGCCCCCTTCGCCACCCGGCACATGCACGAGTTCGGCACCACGCCCGAGATGCTCGCCTCGGTGGCGGTGAAGAACCACCACAACGGCTGCCTCGACCCCTACGCCCACTTCCAGAACGAGGTGACCATCGAGCAGGTGCTCGCGTCGGCCCCCGTGTGCCGGCCCCTGCGCCTGCTCGACTGCTGCCCCCAGACCGACGGGGCGGCGGCCATGATCCTGACCACGCCCGAGCGCGCCCGCGAGTTCACCGACAAGCCGGTCTTCGTGGCCGGCTTCGGGGTGGCCAGCGACCATCCCTACCTGCACGAGAAGTCCACGTTCGTCGGCCTGCCGGCCACCACGCTGGCCAGCCGGCGGGCCTTCGCCATGGCCGGCGTGGGACCCGGCGACATGGACATGGCCGAGGTCCACGACTGCTTCACCATCACCGAGATCCTCGACATCGAGGACCTCGGCTTCGTGGAGAAGGGCAAGGGCGGCCCGGCCTCGCTCGAGGGCGAGACCGCCCTCGACGGGCGGATCCCGGTGAACCCCTCCGGGGGCCTGCTGGCCAAGGGCCACCCGATCGGCGCCACCGGGGTGGCGCAGCTCACCGAGTGCTACTGGCAGCTGCGCGAGGAGGCCGAGGGCCGGCAGGTGGCGATCCGCCGCGGCTTCGCCCTGCAGCACAACGTCGGCGGCCGGGGCTCGGGGGTCTCGGTCGTGAACATCCTGACCCGCAACGCCTGAGCCGCCGGCGGGTCCGGGCGGGCGTGCCCT
>DASPTT010000152.1:0-19434 GCA_035623275.1 Acidimicrobiales bacterium | reverse complement strand
GTGATGGTCGCGAGCGGGACCATCTTGTCCGGGTCCCAGAGGGTGCCGGATTGTCCCACGCCATAGCTCTGCACCCCGTTCATGTAGCCGGAGGAAGCAGATCCGGGACTCGTCGGCACAGAGGGGACTGTCGCAGGTGTGGTCGTGGTGCTGGGGGTCGGGTCCGTCGTCGGCGGCTCGAGGGTCGTCGTCGTCGGTGCGGGCGGAAGGTTCCGAAGGATCCGTTCGATCTGCGCCACTGACATTTGCGTGGCATCAGCCTTCTCCCGGACATGGGCACGGTGAGGTGCGTGGGCACCATCCCGCGTCAGGACCCAACCCGTACCGGCAGCGGCGACACAGGCCGCGGCAGTGACCCACAGGAGCCACGTGCGCCGCCGGGCGCCCCGCCGAGCCCTCGTCGGGCGTCGGTCAAGATCCAACGCGGGGGGTAGGGCGGCGCGAGCGCTAGTCGCAGAGGGAGGTGTCACGTTCGTTGACATCGTGTCGCCGCATCGGCCCAGGACCACAACTGACGCACTCGCGACCGCGCCCGGTGCGACCTTCGCAGATCGGAGGCGCCTCAGATCGTCATCTTGACACGACCTGCGCCAGATGTGTCGTCGGCCATTCACCGTCGTCCGGGCGGGTGACCTCCCTGCCAGGACCGGAGCGCGCCAGTGCGACTGCCGTGCCTGCCGGAGGACTTTACCGATGGGTAACGTGACGCCGGCCGACGCCGCATGTAACCCTTTGTCCCTTCACCCGGTCCAATGCTCGGGACCGATCGAGAGGAGCTGCGGGGTTGCTGGCGTTCACCTTCCCCGGGCAGGGGTCACAACGACCCGGCATGGGAGGCCCCTGGGTCGACCACCCGTCGTGGGAGGTGGTCGAGGAGGCCTCCGCCCGCGCCGAGCGCGACCTGGCCCGCCTGCTCCTCGAGGCCGACCAGGACGAGCTGACCCGCACCGCCAACGCACAGCTCTCGACCTACGTGCTGAGCCTGGTCGTGCTCGACGCCATCGAGCGCGTGGGCATCGCCCCAACCCTGTGCGCGGGCCACAGCCTGGGCGAGTACACGGCCCTGACCGCCAGCGGCGCGCTCGCCTTCGAGGACGGGATCCGGCTGGTGGCCGAGCGGGGCGACGCCATGCACGAGGCGGCCGAGGAACGCGCCGGCACCATGGCCGCCGTGCTCGGCGCGGACGACGACGCCGTGGAGTCCGCCTGCCAGCGGGCCGAGGGCGACGTCTGGGTGGCCAATTACAACGCACCCGGCCAGGTGGTGATCGCGGGCGACCCCGACGGGGTGCGCCTCGCCGGGGACATCGCCAAGACGCTCGGCGCCCGCAAGGTCGTGCCCTTCCCGGTGGCCGGCGCCTTCCATACGCCGCTCATGGCCCCGGCGCGCGCCCGCCTGCGCAAGGCCCTGGCGGAGACCCGGTTCTCCGCCCCCGAGATCCCGGTGGTGGCCAACGTCGATGCCCGCGTGCACGACGACCCGGTCGAGTGGCCCTCGCTGCTGTCGGCGCAGCTGTGCAGCCCCGTCCGCTGGCGCCAGACCCTCGCGGTGCTGGCCGAGCTGGGGACCACCGCGGTCGTCGAGGTCGGCCCGGGGGGCGTGCTGACCGGCATGGCCCGGCGCGTCCTCCCCGAGCTGCGCACGGCGGCCGTGGCCACCCCCGCCGACATCGACGAGCTTGTCGACGTGCTCTCCGGCAACGTCGCCCTCCACGCCTTTGCCGCCGCGCACCAGGGCGAGCGCCTCTTCACCTCCGAGCGCGTCGTGGTCTCGCCCGCCGCGGGCGTGTTCACCCCCGACCCCTCGATCGTGGTCCCCGGGCCCGGCAACGGCGGGCCCGGTGCCGCGGCCGCCACCCCCGTGGACGACGCGGCCGGCAGCGACGTCGGAGTGGGCGATCTCGTCGGCCACGTCGGCGACGCCGAGGTGCGCACCCCGTTCGAGGGCCGGCTCGTCGGCTTCCTGGTGCACCCCGGCGAGCGGGTGATGCCCGGGCAGCCCGTGGCGTGGCTGCGCGTGGCAGTGGCGAGATAGCGGGTGACGCCCACCGGCACGGTGCGCGGCTGGGGCACGGCGCTGCCCACTACCGTGGTCACCAACGCAGACCTCGAGGCGCGTCTCGACACCTCCGACGAGTGGATCGTCGAGCGCTCGGGCATCCGCGAGCGGCGCATCGGCGGCACCGTCGGGACGCTGGCGACCGACGCCGGCCGCTGCGCGCTGGCACACGCACGGGTCACTCCCGACGCCATCGACCTCCTGGTGCTGGCCACCACCACACCGGACCTCACCGTGCCGGCCACCTCCGCTTCCGTGCACCGCGAGCTCGGGTTGCGCTGCGGTGCCTTCGACCTCAACGCGGCGTGCTCCGGTTTCGTGTACGCGCTGGCCGTCGCCAACGGGGCCATCGCCACCGGCGCCCGCCGCGTCCTGGTGATCGGCGCCGACTGCCTGTCGCAGATCACCGATCCCGACGATCGCGCCACCGCCGTGCTCTTCGCCGACGGCGCGGGTGCCGTGGTGCTCGAGGCGGCCGACGACGGCTCGGGGCTGCTCGCCTTCGACCTCGGCATAGACGGCACGGCGCACGACATCCTCACCTGCCCGCACGGAGGGACGCTCCACATGGAGGGCCGGGAGGTGTTCCGCCGGGCCGTGCGCGCCACCGTCGACTCGGCCGCCGAGGCGCTGGGGCGGGCCGAGATCGACGCCGCCGACGTCGCCCTGTTCGTGCCCCACCAGGCCAACCTCCGCATCATCGAGGCGGCCGCGTCACGCCTGGGCATCCCCATGGAGCGCACCGCCGTCGTGCTGGACCGCACCGGCAACACCTCGTCGGCCTCCATCCCCCTGGCCCTGGCCGAAGCCGCCGACCGGGGCCGGCTCCGAGCCGGCGACGTGGTCCTGCTCTCGGGGTTCGGGGCCGGCATGTCGTGGGCCAGCGCCGTGCTCCGCTGGGCCGGTACCGCGGCGGCGTGACACGATGAGCGCCATGTCCGGACGGGTGGTGCTCATCACCGGCGGCTCGCGTGGCATCGGTCTGGGATGCGCCCGGCGGTTCCAGGCGCTCGGCGACCGCGTGGCGGTGACCTACAGGACGGCCGCGCCCGACGACGTGGCCGGCAAGGACCCGGACACCCCCGACCTGCTCCCCGTGCGCTGCGACGTGACCGTGCCCGAACAGGTGGAGGAGGCCTACCGCGCCGTGGAGGAGGCCTTCGGCCCGGTCGAGGTGCTCGTGGCCAACGCAGGCATCACCCACGACACGCTGCTCCTGCGCATGAACGAGGACATCTGGGACGAGGTCCTCGACACCAACCTCAGCGGTGTCTACCGGGTGGTCCGACGAGCGCTCGGGCCCATGGTGCGGGCGCATCGGGGGCGCATCGTGCTCGTGTCGTCCGTCGTGGCCTTCCTCGGGTCGCCCGGCCAGGTCAACTACGGCGCCGCCAAGGCGGGCCTCGTCGGCCTGGCGCGCTCGCTGGCCAGGGAGGTCGGCAGCCGGGGCATCACCGTCAACGTGGTGGCCCCCGGGGTGGTCGAGACCGATATGATCGCGGCACTGCCAGAGCAGCGAGTGGAACAATTCCGCTCGATGATCGCGCTCGGCCGCACGGCCACTCCCGACGAGGTCGCCGGCGTGGTGACGTTCCTCGCCTCCGAGGACGCCGGGTACGTGACCGGCGCCGTGCTCCCCGTCGACGGGGGGCTGGCCATGGGCCTGTGACGCGAACCCGACGACCCAGAACCGACGACCCAGAACCGACGACCCAGAACCGACGAGAAGGAGACAGCCGGTGAGCGACGAGGCCACCTTCGACAAGTTCCGCACCTGCGCGGTGGAGGTGCTGCAGGTCCCCGCCGACAAGGTGGTGCCCGACGCGCGCTTCGGTGACGACCTCGACGCCGACAGCCTCGACCTCGTGGAGCTCGTCATGGCCCTGGAGGAGGCGTTCGACATCACCGTCGACGAGTCCGAGCTCGACGGCATCGAGACCGTGGGCCAGGCCTACGAGCTGATCTCAGCCAAGCTCTGATGCTCCTCGGCGTCGGGGCCGACGGCCCGGTGCGGGGGCGACGGGTGGCGATCACCGGGTTGGGCGTCGTCGCCTGTTGCGGCATCGGTCTCGACGCGTTCTGGGAGGGACTGCTCGGTCCCGCCCCCGAGGGGCTGCGACGGGTCCCCGACTTCGACCCCACGACGTGGTTCGGGCCCAAGGAGGTCCGGCGCGTCGACCGGTTCGCCCAGTTCTCGGTGGCGAGCGCGGCCATGGCCGTGGAGGACGCCGGCGAGATCGAGGTGGACCCCGACGCTGCCGGGGTCGTGTTCGCCACCGGGGTGGGCGGGCTCGAGACGCTCGAGGCGCAGGTGGGCGTGGCCCGGGACAAGGGGGCGGAGCGGATCTCGCCCTTCCTGATCCCGATGATGATGCCCAACGCCGGCGCGGCCGGGATCTCGATGCGCTTGGGCTGGCGCGGCCCGTGCGAGACGGTGACCACGGCCTGCGCGGCGGGCACCCACGCCATCGCCAACGCGGCGCGCCTGGTGGCCGCCGGCCGCTGCGACGTCGCCATCGGCGGCGGCTCGGAGGCCGCGCTCACCGAGGTCGGCGTGGGCGCCTTCACCAACATGACGGCCCTGTCGCGCGAAGGCGTGTCGCGGCCCTTCGACCTCCGACGCGACGGCTTCGTCGCCGCCGAAGGGTCGGGCGCGTTGGTCCTCGAGGAGCTCGAGCACGCCCGCCGGCGCGGCGCGCGCGTCTACGGCGAGGTCCTCGGCGCGGCCTCCACCGCCGATGCCCACCACATCACCGCCCCCGCCCCGGGTGGCGCCGGCGCGGCGACGTGCATGGAGCTGGCCCTGGCCGACGCAGGCGTCTCGCCCGGCGCCGTCGGCCACATCAACGCGCACGGCACCTCCACCCCGCTCAACGACCTGGCCGAGGCACAGGCGATCGGCAAGGTCTTCGGCACCCCGGGGCCCCCGGTCACCTCGGTGAAGGGCATCACCGGGCACGCCCTCGGCGGTGCGGGGGCCATCGAGGCCGTGGCCACCGTCCTCTCCGTGGCGCGCGCGCTCATCCCGCCGACGGCCGGCTACGAGGTGCCCGACCCCGAGATCGGGCTCGATGTCGTCCACGGTGCGCCGCGGCCGTGGACGCCGGGTCCCGTGCTGTCCAACTCCTTCGGGTTCGGCGGCCACAACGGCTGCCTCGTGATCGCCCCGGTCGACCGCTGACACCCTCTCGGCCCCGGCGCACCGGCCCGGTGGCGGTGCCCGCCGGCTCGAAGGTCCCCGCCGACTTCGAGGTGGGCGCCTTCTCCTCCACGCCACCCTGGGTCGTCGACCCGAGCCGACTGTCGTGGTCCGTCGGCATCGACGCGCTGCGGTCGCGGACCCAGGCGGAGGTGCCCTCCCTGACCCGCCGGCGCGTCCTCCCACCCGGCTCGCGCGTCCTGCGGGTGGGTGCGCAGCTCCTGGGTGCCCTGCTCGCCTGGCAGGTGGTCGAGCGCGGCCGTGGCGCGTCGACGTCGCGCGCCGGCCTGTCGCGCCGGTTGCGCAAGGCCTTCGAGCGCCTGGGCCCCACCTACATCAAGCTGGGCCAGATCCTCTCCTCCGGTGAGGGCGTCTTCCCCGAGGAGCTCGTGACGGAGTTCCGGCTCTGTCGCGACCAGGTGCCCCCCGAGTCCTTCGACGTCGTCCGCCGTATCGTCGAGGAGGACCTCGGCGCGCCCGTGGGCGAGCTCTTCTCCTCCTTCGACCCCGTCCCCCTGGCCGCGGCATCGATCGCCCAGGTGCACGCGGCCCGGCTGGCCAGCGGCGAGCACGTCGTGGTGAAGGTGCAGCGCCCCGACGTGGCCCGCCTGGTCCATCGCGATCTGGCCATCATGAGCTGGATCGCGCCGTTGCTGGTGGGCAGGATCCCGGTCACGGCCCTGGCCAACCCGCCCGCGCTGGTGGAGGTGTTCGCCGAGACGATCGTCGAGGAGCTCGACTTCCGCCTCGAGGCGCAGAACATGCTCGACGTGGCCCACGTGCTCGCCGACACGGGCCAGCGCGCCTTGTTGGTCCCCCGCCCCCACCCCCGCCTGGTGACACGACGCGTGCTCGTGATGGAGCGCCTGGAGGGCTACGCGTGGGGCGACGCCGATGCCATGCGCGAGGCGGGGATCGACACCGAGGAGGTGCTGCGCGCCGGTCTCATCGCCTTTTTGGAGGGCGCGCTCCTCTACGGCGTCTTCCACGGCGACCTCCACGGCGGCAACCTCTTCGTGCGCCACGACGGCAGCGTCGCCCTCCTCGACTTCGGCATCACCGGGCGACTCGGCGAGGTGCAGCGCGTGGCCCTCCTGCGCCTCATCATCGGGGCCGCGGCCAACGACGTGCGGGGTCAGATCGCCGCGCTGCGCGACCTGGGGGCGCTGCCGACCGACGTCGACGTCGCCGGGGTGATCCGGGACCTCGGGTTGGACCGGCCGCCCGTCGACCCGACGACGCTCACGGCCGAGCAGCTCACGGCCGAGCTGCGCGACATCACCAAGTCCCTTTTGGGCTACGGGGCCCGCATGCCCAAGGAGCTCATGCTCTACGTCAAGGACATGCTCTTCCTCGACGGCTCGCTTGCCACCATGGCCCCGGACATCGACCTCCTGGGGGAGATCGTGCGCATCGTGACGTACTTCTACGAGCACCACGGCGAACGCCTGGCCCGCGAGCTGGGTCTGGACCCGGCCGCCGACCCGGCCATCGACCTCGACGGCATCCGGGCCTCCTTCGGACTGGTGGAACCGGTCGAGACCCTCACCCACCGCGAGCTGCGCCAACGGCGCGAGGTCATCCGGCGCCGCTTCGAGGAGCAGCGACGCGGGCCCGCCGGCGGCCGCAGGCGCTGACACCGCCCGTCCTGACCCGACGGTCACCTGTTGTGGTCGAGGTTATTAGGTTGACCGCTCTCCGTGCCGATATAGGGCATGCGGCCGGTGCCCCGACCGGGCGGAAGGAGAAGGAAGGCGCGGTGGAAGGAAGGACCACGATGCTCGGAACCAAAGGGGTTGCGGTAGTGACCGCTCGCTGCCCTGTCCCGCACTGCGCACGCCCGATCCGCTCGTGGCGCCTGTGGCGGCGGGAGCCGGCCGAGCGCGCCGCCGAGCTCGACGCGTACTTCCCCGTCCTGGCCCGCTTCGCCGCCTTCCCGCCGGCCGCGGGCTGGGACGCCACCGACCTGGCCGCGTTCGCCGCCTGGGGACAGTGGGCGCGCACGCTCCTGCACGACTGGGCGCACGGCAGGCGCGAGGCCCGCTCCACGCTCGTCACCGAGGCCGCGCTCGGCGCGTGGTGCACCAAGGCACACCGGGTGTGGGAGGCGCTCGCCGAGGTCGATCCCGTGTGGTGCCGGGCGTACGCGCGCGAGGCGGGGCACGTCCCGTTGGCGCTGCCGGTCACCCTGTCGGGCGCGACGCAGCACGACGCCTACCCCCTCGCCGTCTGACACACGGGGCCGTGGGGCACAGGGCCTCTAGGGTGAGCCTCCCCCGGACGCGGACTCAGCCGTCGATGCCGCGGCGCAAGGCCGTCACGAACTCGGCGGCACCGGCGGGACCGGCGCCGTCGAGCAGGCGCCGCACCAGCGCGGAGCCCACCACCACGCCGTCGGACACTTCGCACACGGCAGCCGCCTGCCCCGGGTCCGACACCCCGATGCCGATGCACACCGGCTTGTCGGTGATGGTGCGGAGCCGTGCGCCGACCGCCCGCGCGCTGGACGCCAGCGCGGCACGCTCGCCGGTGACCCCCATCACTCCCACGCCGTAGACGAAGCCCCGCGACGCGGCACAGATCGCGGCGGCCCGGTCGTCGGGCGTGGACGGTGCCACCAGCAGCACGGTCTCGACACCGGCGTCCTCGGCCTCGGCCCGCCACGGCGACGACTCCTCCAGCGGGAGGTCGGGGACGATGGCGCCGGCCACCCCGGCATCGGCCAGGGCGCGGGCGAAGCGGCGGTGCCCGGCGCGGAACACGATGTTGTAATAGGTCATGACCGCCAGCGGCACCCCGACGTCGTGCCGGGCAAGCTCGCCGAGGATGGCACGCGGCGTGGTCCCCGCGGCCAGGGCGCGCACCGACGCCTGCTGGATGGTGGGCCCGTCGATCATCGGGTCGGAGAACGGAATCCCGATCTCGATGGCGTCCGCCCCGGCATCGGCCAGCGCGTGGACGACGTCGACCCAGTCGGGGGCCATGCCGCCGGTGACGTAGGGGACGAGGAGCTTGCGGCCCGCGGCGCGCCGGGCCCGCAGGTGGGCCTCCAGCGCCCCCGGCTCGGACGCCGAAGCGGCGCCGCTCACCGCAGCAGCTCGCGCACCTGGGCGACGTCCTTGTCGCCGCGCCCCGACAGCGTGAGCAGCACGGTGGCCCCGGCGGGGATCTCGGACCCCGCGGCGCGTGCCAGCCAGGCCAGCGCGTGGGCCGGTTCGAGGGCCGGGATGATCCCCTCGGTCTCCGAAAGGAGCCGGAAGGCGACGAGCACCTCCTCGTCGTCGGCCTGCACGTAGCGGGCGCGGCCGATGGCGCCGAGGTGCGCGTGCTCGGGGCCGATGCCCGGGTAGTCGAGCCCGGCGGAGATCGAGTGGGCCTCCAGCACCTGCCCGTCCTCGTCCTGGAGCAGATACGAGTGCATGCCGTGGACCACGCCGGGCACACCCCGGCCCATGGCCGAGCCGCCCGCCGCCTCCACCCCCACCAGCACGGCGTCGCTGTCGGCGAAGCCGGCGAAGGTCCCCGCCGCGTTCGACCCCCCGCCCACACACGCGACCACCCAGTCGGGGTCCTCGCCCAGCACGGCACGGCACTGGGCGCGCGCCTCGTCGCCCACCACCCGCTGGAGCTCGCGCACCATCCACGGGTAGGGATGGGGGCCCATCACCGACCCGAGGCAGTAATGGGTGTCCTCCACGGTGGCCACCCACTCGCGCATCGCCTCGTTCACCGCGTCCTTGAGGGTCCGGCTGCCGCTGTGCACCGGCCGGACGGTGGCCCCCAGCAGCTCCATGCGGAACACGTTCAGCGCCTGGCGCTCGGTGTCGAGCGCCCCCATGAACACGGTGCACTCCATGCCGAAGAGCGCGGCCGCTGTGGCCGTCGCCACCCCGTGCTGGCCCGCACCCGTCTCGGCGATGAGCCGCTGCTTGCCCATGCGCCGGGCCAGCAGCGCCTGGCCGATCACGTTGTTGAGCTTGTGCGAGCCCGTGTGCGCCAGGTCCTCACGCTTGAGCAGGACGCGCACACCCAGGCGCTCGGAGAGCCGGTGGCACTCGGTGACCGGGGTGGGCCGGCCGCCGTAGTCGCGCAGCGTCTCGGTCAGCTCGGTACGGAAGGCGGGATCGGCCCACGCCTCGGTGAAGGCCGCGTCGAGCTCCATGCACGCCGGCACGAGCGACTCGGGGACGAAGCGTCCGCCGAAGTCGCCGAAGCGCCCCGAGGCGTCGGGCTCCCCCATCACCGAGGCGCTCACCCGTCCTCCTGCCAGTCGTACGCCCCGTTGCCGGCCTCCGACAGGTCTGCATCGTCGACGGCGCCGTCGACGTCGACAGCACCGTCGCGCCCCGCGCCGAGGCCCGCGGCCTCGGCCGCCTGGCGCGCCGCGACGACGAAGGCGCGCAGCTTGCGCGGGTCCTTGCGTCCCGGTGAGGACTCGACCCCCGACGACACGTCCACCCCGTAGGGGCGGAGGAAGGCGATGGCGTCGCCCACGTTGTCGGCGTCGAGCCCGCCGGAGACCACGAGACGATTGGGGTCGACCACGCCCTCGGCCAGGCGCCAGTCGAAGACCTGGCCCGAACCCGGCGACGGCGCGTCCACCAGGACCAGCCCGGCGCCGTAGTCGTTCACCCGCCGGATGCGCGGATCGCCGGCGGGGAACGCCTTGATGACCAACGGCACCCGCTCGGCGACCCAGCGGGCGTCCTCCGCCGTCTCGTCGCCGTGCAGCTGGGCGGCGCGCAGCCCGATGCCGTTGACGATCTCGGCCACGCGCGTGCGCGCCTCGTTGCGGAACACCCCGACGGTGAGCACGCCGTTGGGCCCCTGGGGCAGGCGCTCGAGGATCCGCTCCACGGCATGGGGCGAGACCTGGCGCGTCGAGGGCGCGAAGACGAACCCGAGCGCGTCGGCACCGAGGGCGACGGCCAGCAGCGCGTCGGCCTCGCTGGTGATCCCGCAGATCTTGACGAGCACGCTCAGCCTCCGCGCCGGGTGACCCGGTGGCCCACCAGCGCGTGCAGCGCCGCGGCACGCGCGGGCGCGGTGACGAGGGTCTCGCCCACCAAGATGGCGTCGAAGCCGGCCGCGGCCAGGCGGGCGGCGTCCTCGCCGCCGCGGATGCCGGACTCGGCCACCGCCACCACACCCGGGGGGATGGCCGCCCCCACCCGCTCGGCCCGGCCCGGGTCGACCTCGAAGGTGGTGAGGTCCCGCTGGTTCACCCCGACCAGGGTGGCCCCGACGGCGAGGGCGCGGGCCAGCTCGTTCTCGTCGTGCACCTCCACCAGCGCGTCGAGCGCCAGGCGCTCCGCCAGCGCCGCGAACCGGGCCAGCTCGTCGTCGTCGAGCGCGGCCACGATGAGGAGCACGGCATCCGCGCCCATGCAGCGCGCCTCGCACACGTCGAGCTCCGACACGGTGAAGTCCTTGCGCAGCACCGGCAGCGGGCACGCGGCCCGGGCCAGGGCCAGGTCGTCGGGGCGCGCCCCGAAGTACTCCTCGTCGGTGAGCACCGACAGGGCGCTGGCGCCGCCGGCGGCGTACTCCTGTGCCAGCCCGGCAGGGTCGAGCTCCGCGTCCAGTGCCCCTTTGGACGGCGAGCGGCGCTTGACCTCCGCGATCAGCGCCAGCGTCCCCCTCGCGCTGGCCGCGCCGAGGGCGGCGCGAAAGCCGCGCGGCGGGGGTGATGCCTCCGCCCGCGCCAGACGTTCACCCAGGTCAGCGGGGTCGTTGGCCCGCCGGGCCCGGTGCGCGGCGACGATGTCGTCGAGGTAGGTCGCCGGGGACACCCGCACGAGCCTACCGCCGCGCCCTTCCGCCGCCGCGTTCCCCGCGGCGCCGGGGCCGCGTGCCGGCCATGCCGCTGGGCCGCGTGCCGGCCATGCCGCTGGGCCGCGTGCCGGCCATGGCAGGCTGGTGCGCGTGCCCGGAGACGGCGACACGATCGTCGTGATCGAGGACGACCACAACATCTCCGACCTGGTGGCCATGTACCTCCGGCGCGAGGGGTTCCGGGTCCTGCAGGCGGACGACGGCGAGCGGGGGCTGGCCTACCTGGACCGGGAGCCGGCGGTGCTGGCCATCGTCGACATCGGCCTGCCCGGCGAGCTCGACGGCTTCGACGTGTGCCGGCGGGTGCTCGGCCGGGGCGGGGTCCCCGTCATCATGCTCACCGCCCGGGACGACGAGCTCGACCGCGTCCTGGGGCTGGAGCTGGGGGCGGACGACTACGTGACCAAGCCCTTCTCGCCGCGCGAGCTGGTGGCGCGGGTGCGCGCCGTCCTGCGCCGGGTCCGGGGGTCGGCCAAGGCGGAGGCCGCGGTGGTCGAGCTGGGCGCCATCGTGGTCGACTCGAACCGGCGCGAGGTGCGCACCGGGGACCAGGTGGTACCCCTCACCACCCGGGAGTTCGACCTGCTGGCCTACCTTGCCGCCAACCGGGGGATCGTCCTCTCCCGCCGGCGCCTGCTCGACGGGGTGTGGGGCGAGGGTTGGTACGGCGACGAGCGGACGGTCGACGTCCACGTGCGCCAGCTGCGCAAGAAGCTCGGCGACGCCCTGACACTGGCGACGGTGTGGGGCGTCGGGTACCGGCTCGACTGAGCGGTCGCCGTGCGCCGCCGCCTGACCATCGCCATCCTGGCGGTCGTGGTGGGCTCCCTGCTCGTGGCCAGCGCGGGGAGCCTCTTCCTCGTGCGACGCGCCGCGCTGTCGACCGCCGAGTCCGAGATCACGGCCCAGGCTCAGACCATCGGGGCCGCCGTGTCGAACCACGACATCGGCCTGCAGCGCACGCTCAACGTCCTGCGGCGAGTGGGCGACTACGAGACCCTCGACGTGGTCGGCCTCAACGCGGACGGCACGTTCGCCACGCTCCCCTCCCCCGTCACGCCCGGTCTGGCCAACCCCGGCGCCCTCCAGAACGGCAACGCCGTGGTCGGCAACGTGCGCAACACCGTGTTCGCCCTGGTCCCGGTGGCCCTAGACGCCAGCCAGCGCACCCAGTTCGGCGTCGGTGCCCAGCAGGTGCCCGTCCTTGTGGTCACACGCCACATCACCAGCCCCGTCAACGGCCTCCCCTACTTCCTCCTCGTGGCCGCCGGGGCCGTGGCGGTGGCCGCCGCGGTGGCGGCGTTCCTGGCCCGGCGCATCAGCGCGCCGCTGGTGCGGGCGGTGGCCACCACCCGTCACATCGCCGAAGGTGACCTCCACGCGCGGGTGGACGTCCGGCACGAGGACTACCCCGAGCTGGTGGAGCTGGCACACGCCATCAACGCCATGGCCGAGAGCCTCGAGCGTGCCCGGGGGCTCGAACGGCAGTTCCTGCTCTCCGTGTCCCACGAGCTGCGCACCCCGCTGACCTCCATCCGCGGCTACGCCGATGCCCTCCACGAGGGCATGACCGACGACGTGGCCGGGGCGGTGGCGGTGATCGGCGCCGAGGCACGCCGGCTCGAGCGCATCGTCCAGGACCTCTTGGACCTGGCCCGGCTCGACGCCCGCCGCTTCTCGCTGCACCCCGAGCGGGTCGACTGCGCCGAGGTCGTGGCCGGGGTGGTCGAGGGCTTCCGGCCCGAGGCTGCGGGGCTGGGCATCGAGCTGGCGTCGGCCGTCGACACCGGTGCGGGCGCGGGCCTGTGGGTCGACGCCGATCCCGATCGCCTGGCCCAGATCGTCGCCAACCTGGTCGAGAACGCGCTCAAGTTCGCCGCCACCCGCATCGAGGTGGGCGCCATCCTCGTCGGCGCCGCCCCGCCCGTGGTCACGCTGTGGGTGGCCGACGACGGGCCCGGCATCGCGCCCGGCGACCTGCCCCACATCTTCGAACGCCACTTCACCTCGGACCGGGTGTCGGCGCGCAAGGTCGGTACCGGGCTCGGGCTCGCCATCGTGGCCGAGCTGACGGCGGCCATGGGTGCGGGGGTGCGGGCCGACTCGCCGGTGGCGGGTGGGCGCGGCACGCGGATCGTGCTGTCGATTCGCGCCGCACCCGCACCGGCACCGGCACCGGCACCGGCCGGCGGCGCGGTCCGCGACGCGGACCCCACCCCACGCCGGTGATCGTCGCCGGCGTCGTCGCCTTCGCCGTCGCCCTGGTGGCCACGCCCGTCGCCATGCATGTGGCCCGGCGCACCGGGATCGTCGACCGTCCCGGCCCGCTCAAGCCCCAGGCCGCACCGGTCCCCTACCTGGGTGGGGCAGCCGTTCTGGTCGCCGTCGCCGCGGCCGTGGGGGCGGCAGTGGCGCTGGGCATGTTCCCCCGCCGCAGTGGCCTGCTCCTCGCCTTCGTCGCCGCGACGGCCCTGGGGACGGTCGACGACCGCCTGCCGCTGCCCCCGTGGCTGCGGCTCGTCGGGCAGCTGGCGATCGGCGGCGGCATCGCCGCCGTCGTCCACCCGCGGCTCGCCGGGCCGGCGGCGCCGGCCGCGGTGGTCCTGGCCACGGTGGTGCTGGTCAACGGCGTGAACCTCATCGACGGGCTCGACGGCCTGGCCGCCGGCACGGTCGGCGTCGCCGCGGTGGGCTTCGCCATCCTGCTGGCCGGGCCGGGCCGGGCCTTGGGCGTGGTGGTCGCCCTGGCCGTGGCCGGGTTCCTCCCGTACAACCGGCCCCCTGCCCGCGTCTACCTGGGCGACGGCGGTTCGTACCTGCTCGGCACGAGCCTGGCCGCCATGCTCGCCCTGGCGTGGTCGCCCGGCACCGCGCGTGCGACCTCCGCCGCCGCGCTCTGCGTCGTCGTCGTGCCCGCCCTGGAGGTCGCGCTGGCCGTCGTCCGACGGCTGCGCTCCCGCGCGCCGCTGTCGGCGGGCGACCGTCGCCATCCCTACGACCTGCTCGTCGCGCGCGGCTGGCCGGCGGGCCGGGCCAGTGCCGGGTACGTCGTCACCGAAGCCTCGACCGTGGCCGTGGCCGTGGTCGCGGCCCACGCGACGGCGGCGGTCGCCACCGTCGCCGTGGTCGTCGTGGCCGCGGTGCTGGTGGTCGTCGCCGTACGGCTCGGTGCGCTCGGACCGCCTGCTGCGACACCCGGCTGAGCCGATCCACGGCGCGGTGTGCGATCGCGCTGCAACCTTTGCCCACTGCATCCTGTCATCCACGCGCAACCAAAGGGACATCCCGACGTAACACGAGGCACCACCCGCGTTAGCGTGACGGTCCGTTCCGTCGTGACACCGTGGGCCTGGGGGGTTCCGCGACGGTGCCGGGCAACGGGGCCCGATGCGCGGGGGTGCAGACGCTGTGGGGCATGCGGGGGGCATGACGAGGAATTCCAAGCACCGACGCGCGGCCGGCGCGCGGCGCGACGACAGTTGGCGGGTCATGGCATTCGCCCATGTCGACTACGACCATCCGGCGCGGCGTGCTCCAGCCGGCGGGGAGGATCCGGCGGAGTCGGCGACCCGGTGCATCGCCGAGTGCCTGCGCCCCGGTGACTGGATCTGCCCGGTCGGTGCGGGCCGCGTCGCCGTCTGCTTCGCCGAAGGCGCGACGCGCACGTCCACGCTCGCGCTCGGGGCGCGCCTCGCCACCGCCCTCGACGACCTCGCTGCCCGGTCGGAGAGGATCGGTCGCCACGTCACCGTCGGCATCGGCGACGCCCACCCGTACGCGTCGTCGGCGTGGCTGGCGCGCGCGGTGCTCTGGTCGACCCGTGGTGACGGCGTCGCGCGCCGCGACCGGCGCCGGCCCGAAGGAAACGCACCGTGCGTCGTCGTCTCCCACCTCCCCGAGGGGACCGACACGACCCGCCGGGCCGGGCGCGTCACCATCCGGCACGTCGTCCGCATCCCCGAGCAGACGCGCTCGGGCGCCGACGTCACCGTGGGGCGCGCAGGGGCGGACCCGCCCGCGTCCGACGGACACCGGCTCTCGGTGCTCGTCATCGGGCCGGAAGCGCCTGTGGCCGGAGGCCACAGCGAGGCCGTGGAGGGTGTGCTCGTGGTGACCGAGCGGCTGGGGATCGAGCCGGGTCTCGTCGCAACATCGGACCCGGCCGAAGCGGTCGCCCGGTACCACCGGGCCGGCGCCGACGTCGTGATCCTCCCCCTGCGGACGCCACGGCCCGTCCCGTGCGCACCCGCGGTGGCGGCGCCATGGGAGGACTGGGTACAGATGGCTCGCGCGCTGGTGGACGCCGGCGCCGACGTGGTCGCCGTGGGCGCCGGCGCGAGCGTCGCAGCCATCGCCTCGTGCGTCAGCGAGGGCGCGGTGGGCCTCGTCGACCTCTGGGAGCTCGCCGAACATCTCCAGTGGCTGCACGCGGCGGCCTCCTCGGGGGCTCCGGTTCGGTCGCGACGCGACCTCGCCGCCCCGATCCGGGCCAGGCGGGCGCGAGTCCCCGCCCGTCCGATCGACGCGTTGGCGTCCTTGACACAATGTGAGCAACGCGTCCTGTACCAGATGATGACGGGCGCATCCGCGTCGGGGATCGCAGCGACGCAGGTCGTCTCGGTGGCCACCGTGCGCTCCCACATCCGCGCCATCCTGCGCAAGCTCGGCGTCAGCTCCCAACTCGCGGCGGTTGCGCTGGCGAACGGGACACAAGGCGACACCCCCAAGGCCGCCACCTCGTAGGGTTCGGTCATGGACCGCTGGTGGCGAGCGTCGATGTCGACGCCGGTCCCGACCGCACTGCGACGCCTCGCCTACGCCGGCGCCTGCGCGCTCTTCGTCGCCATCCTCTTCGCCCACGGCGGTCCGAACCCGGCGGAGGTCGACGCCAAGGCGGTCACGGAGCCCACCACGGCGCTCACCCATGGCGACCTGCGGGCCGCCGAGCGGGCGACCACGGTCCCCAACCCGCCGGGCTACCCCCTCCTCACCGCGCCCCTCGTCGCGCTGGCGCGCCCCTGGGTCGGTTCGCCGACATGGTGCAGCGACAAGCCGCTGCCGGCCGTGCTGCGGGAGGCTCCGGGCGCTGCCTTCTTCGAAGCGATCATCGGCCCGTGCTCGGGCCCCGGCTCCACTGCGACCAGCCGGGCACGGCCCCACTGGTACCAGTCCCAGGCGGTCCTGGCCGTCCTGGCGTGGCTCGCGCTGGTCGCCGGGGCCGTCCACCTCCTGCGCACGGCCCGAGGTGGTCGGGATCGGGCCGAGCTCCTGCTCGTGGTGGCCCTGGCGTTGCTGCCCGCCGCCGCCGACACCATCGTCGAGAGCTTCCACCCCCAGGACCTCCTGAGCGTGGCCGGCGCCTGCCTGGGGTTGTCGTACGCGCTTCGGCGGCGGTGGATCCTCTGCGGCCTGGCCTTCGCGGCGGCCTGTCTCTGCAAGCAGTTCGCGCTCCTCCCGCTGCTGGCGACGCTGGCGGCGGTACCCGGCTGGCGTCCGCGGGCCGTGGTGGCCGGGACCTTCGTGCTCGTGGTAGCGGTCGTCCTGTTGCCCTTCCTCCTCGTCGACTCCACCGACGCCCTCCACGCGCTGACCGGCACCTATGTCGTGGGTGCGGGGGTCGTCAAGGCGCCCACCGTCCTCGGCCAGCTCGCCATCGCCGAGCAGCTCAAGCTCGAGATCGCTCGCGACGGCCCGGTCCTCACCGCCGGGGCGATGGTGCTCGTCGCTGCATGGCGGGCCGGCAACCGCCTGCTTGCGCCGGTCCCGCTCATCGCGCTCGCCCTGGCGGTCCTGGCGCTGCGGCTCGTCTTCGAGGTCTCGATCCTCAACTACTACTTCCTGGCCGTGGGCACGTTCCTGCTCCTTCTCGATCTGGCCGTCGGCCGGCCGCCGCTGTGGGCGATCGGATGGATCGTGACGACGCGCTACGTGCTGGCCCCGGCCGCGGGCCACCTCCCGGCCTGGGTCACGGCGTCGGCGTTCCTGGCGCTCTCCGTGCTTCCCATCGCACTCGGCCTGGCCCGGATACCCGGCCTGCTCGGCCGGGCGGGAGCGGAGCAGCCCGAGTACCTCGGCGCGACGCCGCGCCCGCTGACCTGACGGGACTCGTCGCTGGAGAACGCCCGTCTACAATCGAGCGGGCGGGCCGTCCGGCCGCGGAACGTCGGATTCGGGACCGAGCGACGATCGGGGGGCCGACATGGGAGCGACCGCGGGGACACGATGAGCCGCGTCTACCTCTCACCGCCCGACGTCGGCGACGACGAACGCCGGCTCCTACTCGACGCCTTCGACTCGAACTGGATCGCGCCCCTCGGGCCCTACGTCGACGCGTTCGAGCGGGACCTGGCCACGCAGGTCGGCGCCGGGCACGCCGTCGCCCTCTCGAGCGGCACCGCCGCACTGCACCTGGCCCTGCTGCTCTTCGGCGTCGAGCCCGGGGACGAGGTCATCGTCCCGACGCTCACGTTCGTGGCCACCGCGAACGCCGCCGTGTACGTCGGTGCTCGTCCCGTCCTGGTCGACGTCGACCCTGCGACATGGCAGCTCGACCCCGACCTGGTGGCGCAGGTGCTCGACGACCGGCGCCGGTCGGGGAAGCCCCCCGCGGCGGTCGTCTCCGTCGACCTCTACGGCCAGTGCGCCGACTACGACCGGCTGGGGCCACTGTGCACGGCGTCCGGCGTCCCGTTGATCGAGGACGCTGCGGAGGCCCTCGGCGCGAGCTACCGGGGGCGAGCCGCGGGATCCTTCGGCGCTGCGGGCGTGTTCTCCTTCAACGGCAACAAGATCATCACCACCGGGGGCGGCGGCGCGATGGTCACCGACTCGGGTGAGCTGGCGGCGCGCGCCCGGCACCTCGCCGCCCAGGCACGGGAGCCCGTCGCCCACTACGAGCACCAACGCCTGGGCTTCAACTACCGCATGAGCAACCTGCTGGCCGCCATCGGCGTGGCGCAGCTCGGCGGCCTCGCGCAGCGGGTGGCGCGGCGCCGGGCCGTGAACCAGGCGTACAGGGAGGGACTTGCCGACCTGCCGGGCGTGACCTTCATGCCCGTGGACCCGGCCGGGGAGCCCAACTGCTGGCTCTCGTGCGTCGAGATCGAACCGGAGGCCTTCGGGGCCTCACGGGACGACGTCCGGCTGGCGCTCGAGGCGCTCGACGTGGAGGCGAGGCCCACGTGGAAACCGCTGCACCTCCAGCCGGTGTTCGCCGATGCCGACCGGGTCGGCGGCGCCGTCGCCGAAGGCATCTTCGAACGGGGCCTGTGCCTGCCGAGCGGCTCCAACCTCGCCCTGGACGATCAGGAGCGGATCGTCGCCGCCGTCCGGGCCCTGGCCCGCTGACGAGCGTCAGTTCGACGGGCGGCCGCGGCGGGGCCGGCGGTCACCATCGACCGGCGCCAGGCGCCGGCGCGCCCGGTCCAGCACCAGGACCAGCGAGCCGGCCAGCAAGGCGAGGAAAGCCAGGCCTCCCACCAGATACAGGCCTGCCCCGGGGCCGGTCTGTGGCAGCGTCGAGCTCGCCGGCGCGGTGGGGGGCGCGGTCGTCGGCGTGGTGGCGGCACCCGACGACGTGGCGATCACCTGGGAGGTCGGATTCCCCGGGGGAGGCGACGTGGCGTTGCTCTCGGTCGGAAGCGTGTTGTTCGGGTACGACTTGCACGAGAGCGACAGCGGATTCCCCGACACGAGCAGGGTCAGGCTCGACGTCGGCTGCGTCGACACGGTGACCGTCCCCCCCGTGGACGTGAACGGTCCCAGGGTCCCGGCCGGCGTCGGGAGCTGCAGGGTGACGGCGGCCAGCGGGGTCGGGATGGGCGAGCTGAACTGGATCGTGCCCGACGACATGGTGGCCGGCGTGGCGCCGGTGACGGTGACCCCGGCGGTCGCCGAGCCGGAGATGGTCGAGCCGAAGGCGGACGACGCGGTGACCAGGTTCTGTGGGATCGTCACCTTCGTCGTGTAGTTGGTCAGGTTGTACGTCGAGCCCGAGCCCGAGAGGGTGCCCGTGGTGACCACGTCGTTGAGCACGATGTTCCCGATGGGCGTGCCCGGGCAGTACAGCTCGTAGGCGGGCGTGTCGGCGTACACGGGCGACGCGCCGGCCATGGCCGCGAAGCCCAACGATCCGAGGACCGATCCGGCGGCCGCGAGCCGTGCCGCGTTCCGCCGGCTCCACGCCGTTGCGCACTTGTCGTCCACGTCTTCCCCCCACACGAATCGCCCACGCGATCACACGTGGCGTCGCATTCTCTGCCCCTGTCCGGCCACTCTACGGAGCAACGCCGACCATGGGCATCGTCACTACTGATGATCTTTCTTGGGTGCCGGCACAGAA
>DASPTT010000151.1:0-39665 GCA_035623275.1 Acidimicrobiales bacterium | reverse complement strand
GGATACCTTCACCCCGTCAACGACACGCTTGGGGCCGCCCCGGGGGACGCGCTGCCGCACGAAACCCCACCGCAAGACGTAGTCCCTCACCGTCGTATGAGGGACCCCGGTCAACGCCTCGGCTGGCCCTGTAGCTTGCTCCGGCGAGCACCGCCTCGACGGCCGCGTCCAGGTCCTCCTGCGAACAACGCCGCGTCATGCCCATCTGACACCTCCAGGTCAGGAGATGTCGCGGTCACCACTTGAGCCCAAGCGGGCCGTCGTTTGCGTGCGGGTGACGGCTGGGCGGCGGCGACCTCACCGGCACGTGCCGGATGGCCTCCGTCGAGTGGTGCTGTTTCGTCCGGTGTCTTCCTGAGTTTCACCCGCCCAGAAGGTGACGGTCACGCTGCCCATCACCGTGGTCAAGGGTCCGCAGTCGATCACCTTCACCTCCAGCCCGCCCTCGAACCCGCCGATCGGGAGCAACTCCACGGTGGGCGCCACGGCGTCGTCAGGCCTGGCGGTGGCGATCACCATCGACACGGCATCGGCCAAGGGGGCGTGCACCTACTCGAGCGGCACGAAGAAGGTGACGTTCGAGGGCGCAGGGTCCTGCATCGTCGACGCCAACCAGAAAGGCAACGCCGACTACCAGACGGCACCCCAACAGCAACAGCGGGTGACGGTGCCCTGAGGGCGGCGCCGAACCGCCCTCAGCGGTCCGACTGGTCCCACTCCTCGGAGATGATCTGGAGCTCGATCAGCAAAGCCACCTCGTCGGCCAGCTCCCCGCAGGTGCAGGGCTCCTCGGCCAGGTCGGCCGACAGCACCAGCGAGACGAGCCGGTCGACCACCCGCTGCTGGCCGTTCTCGATGAGCCGGGCCGTGATGGGCGGCAGTCGCAGGACCAAGTGACGCTCCTCCTCCACGTGGCGCGCGAACGCCTCGAGGAGCACGGAGGCCTGCAGGCTCAGGCGCGGGTGATCGCCCTTGTTGGCGATGCCGCTCAGCTCCTGTGCCATCTCGATGAGCCAGGTGTGCCCGAACGGGTCGGGTCCCGGGTCGAAGACGGGATCGATGGCCATGCGCGTCCCCTTCGCGGCGCAGGTCGCCTCCCTCAGCATCCTCCGCACCAGCCCAAATGGCAAGCGGCCTCGACGGCAGGACCCGCCCGCACCCCCCTGAAGGGGCATTCCGGCCCTGGCCGGGAGCGGGGTCCGGCGTAACATCGCAGCAAGCACCGGTTGCGCGCACAGGGTGGGTCCAGGGGGAGGCACGAGGCGGCTGGCGAGGGCGCCCCAGCGGGGCGCCGGCCGAGGGGGAGGGGTGACAATGGCCGAGGCGATGGCAGTCCCGATGTCGGCTCCCCAGGACACGTGGGCCAACACGCTGTGGTCCCGCCGCATCCACCGGTACCCGTCGCACCCGAGGCGCTACATGTACCTCGGCATCGTCGTGCTCATCGCCGTGGTCCTCTACTACGTGTACTGGGAAGAGGGCGCGACCCTGCCGCTGTTGCTGCCCTACTACCACATGAGCTTCCGCTACTTCCTGCTGCTCGTGGTCGTCTCCAACGGGCTCGGGGCGTTCGCGGCGATCCTCGGCGGGCTCGCCGACAAGATCGGGCGGGTCAACCTCTGCCTCATCGGCACATTCGTCATCGGCATCCTGCAATTCGCGGCGATCCCCAACACCTCGTCGAAGGCGCTCTTCTCGATCGAGTACTCGATCATCGGCATCGTCGAGGGCATCATCCTCGTGGTCACCCCCGCCCTCATCCGCGACTTCTCCCCGCAGGTCGGCCGGGCCACGGCCATGGGGTTCTGGACCGTGGGGCCCACCCTCGGCTACGTGGTGGCCAGCCTGGTGGCCACCCACACGCTGACGCACCTCAAGCCGTGGCAGGACCAGTTCGTCATCTCCGGGGCCGTGACCCTCGGGGTGTTCGTCGTCGCCTTCCTCGGCCTGCGCGAACTCGACCCGGCGTTGCGGGACCAGTTGATGGTCACCGAACGGGAGCGTGTGCTCGTGGAGGCCAGGGCCAAGGGTGTGGACGTCGAGGCGGCCATCGCCCACCCCTGGCGCACCATGCTCAAGTGGGACCTGCTCGCCTCCTCGTTCGGGATCTCGACCTTCCTGCTGATCTTCTACGCGGCGGTCACGATCTTCACCCTGTACTGGGTGGTGGTCTTCAACGAAACGACGGCGGACGCCAACGGCATCAACCTGTGGTTCGGTATCGCCAATGCCATCACCGTCGTCGTGATCGGATTCCTCTCCGACTTCGTGCGGGTCCGCAAGCCCTTCATGCTCATCGGCTGCATCGGCGCCATCGTGATGACCTATCTCCTGCTGAGCAAGACGGACCACCCGATGACCGGCTACTACACGAACGCACTGATCGTGATGGTGCTCGGCATCGCCCTCGGCACCGCCTACCCGGCGTGGATGGCGAACTACACCGAGGCGGTCGAGGACAAGAACCCTGCGCTCACCGCCACCGGCCTCGCCCTGTGGGGCTGGGTCCTGCGCATCGTCGTCGCCGCCTCGTTCCTAGCGCTGCCGTACGTCATCACCACGTCGAACCCCATCGTCGACAACCAGAAGTCGGCCGTCGCCCTGCAGGCCTTCCAGGCCGCGCAGCCCTATCTGCCGAGTGCCACGGTCGCCAGCCCGCCGGCCGCGCCGCAGAGCGTGGTCACCGGCCTCCAGCAGAACGCCGGCCCGCCGGGTGAGGCCCTGGCCATCATCCTCACCGGCTATGCCAAGACCCACAACCTCTTCGGGTCGCTCGCCGCAGTGCCCGACGCCCTCAAGGCACAGGTCAACGGGCTGCTGACCTTCAACCCGCTGGCGTCGCAGATCAAGGCGGGCAAGCAGGTCACCCCCAGCGAGATCGCCACCGTGCGGGTGAACTCGCCCCAGCTGGCCGCCCTCTTGGAGATCGAGGGGACGATCGTCAAGGCCCAGAAGGCCGCCCCTGCCGAATGGAAGCGCTGGTGGTGGGTCTGCATCGGCGGCCAGGTGGTGTTCCTGGTGATCATCTTCTTCATGCGGGGCACGTGGAGCCCGGCGGTGGCCCGGCGCGAGGCCGAGGAGCGCGAGCACATGGTCGACGTCGAACTGGCCAAGCTCCACCTGGAGGAGCCCCACGGCGTGCTGGCGGGGCCGTAGCCGCACCACCTAGGGTCCCCGCGCCGGGCGCGGCGAACGCCGGTGAGGGAGGACGGGTCGTGGAAGGTCGCGTGTGCATCGTGTCCGGGGTGGGCCCCGGCCTCGGGCGAGAGATCGCGCTCCTGCTTGCGTCGGAGGGGGCGGACGTCGTGCTCGGCGCGCGCACTGAGTCGGTGCTGCGCGACGTCGCCGCAGAGGTGGAGGTCGCCGGACGACGCGCCGAGGTGGTGCCGACCGACGTCACGGACGTCGCGCAGTGTGCGCGCCTCGCCGCACACGCGGTCGACGCGTTCGGCCGCGTCGACGTGCTGGTGAACAACGCATACGTCCCCGACGTGTTCAAGACCTTCGAGAAGGTCGATCTCGACGACTGGCGTCGCATCGTCGAGGTCAACCTGTTCGGACCGCTGCAGTTGACCAAAGCAGTGGTCCCGCACATGCGCGCGCAGGGTGGAGGTTCGATCGTGTTCGTGAATTCGATGATCGTGCGCAAGCCCATTGCCCTTCAGGGTGGCTATGCGGTGTCCAAGGGGGCGTTGCTCACGGCGGCGCAGGTGCTCGCCCAAGAGCTCGGACGGCACCATATTCGGGTGAATTCGGTTCTTCCCGGATGGATGTGGGGGCCACAGGTCGAGCTCTACGTGCAGTTCACGGCGCAGCGACGCGGCATCAGCGAACAGGAGGTCGTCGACGAGATCGCGTCGGCGATACCACTGGGCACCGTGCCCACCGACGACGAGGTCGCGCACGCGGTGGCGTTCTTCGCATCGGATCGCTCGAGCGCGATCACGGGACAGGCACTCGACGTCAACGGCGGAGAGGTCTTCGCCTGATCCATTGCGTCATCCCTGGTCACGGATTTTTTTCACAGGGTGCCATTCGATTGGTTTGCCCGCGTTGTCCGGGACTTGCTAAGCACTAGTCCCGTTGTGACTGACGTCGAGAACCCCTCGACGGCGCGCATGGGCGGTAGGAAGAGGCTGCGCACACGTGTGGCCGCGCTCACAGGCGCTGTCGTCACCGTCGCCGCTGCCGTCAGCGTCGTCGCGCCACGCGCGTCGTTCGCGGACCCGATCGCCACGGCCAAGGCGCAGGCCGCGCAGATCGCCGCTCAGGTCGCGACCGACGGGCAGAAGCTCGACGCCATCTCGCAGCAGTACGAGGAGGCGCAGGCGCAGGTCGCCGCGCTCCAGGGCCAGATCGCCCAGACCAAGGCGACCATCGCCGCCGACCAGTCCACGGTCGCCGCCGACCAGGCCGACCTCCGGGCCCAGGCGCTCGACGCCTACATGGCCGGGGGCACCGACAGCGGCCTCGACGCCCTCTTCGCCAGCGCCGGCAACCAGGCGGCGGCCAGCGAGTACCGCTCGGTGGCCTCGGGCAACGTCTCCACCGCCGTGGACGCCCTCAGGGAGGCCGAGACCCACCTGAGCGCCCAGGAGACCCAGCTCCAAGGGAGCGAGGCGCAGGCCCAGGCCGCTCTGGACCAGGTCGACGCGGCCCGCAGCGCCGCCGCGGCCACCATGGCCGACGAGCAGGCGGCCCTCGGGCACGCCAACAGCCAGGTCGCCGCCCTCGTCGCCCAGCAGCAGGCCGCCCAGGAGGCCGCCGCTCACGCCGCCTATCTGGCCCGGATCGCCGCCGAGCACACCACCGTCTCCAACGTCTCCAACGTCCCGGTCAACGGCGCAGCGGGCAAGGCCGTGGCCGCCGCCGAGAGCCAGATCGGCGTGCCCTACCAGTGGGGCGGCGAGTCCCCAGGGGTGGGCTTCGACTGCTCCGGGCTCACCCAGTGGTCCTGGGGCCAGGCCGGGGTGTCCATCCCCCGCACGGCCGCCGAGCAGTACGACGCCGTGGTCCACATCCCGCTCTCCGCCATGCAGCCGGGCGACCTCGTCTTCTGGTCGGACGGGGGTGGCGTCTCCCACGTGGCCATCTACATCGGCAACGGGGAGGTCGTGCACGCACCGAGCACCGGGTCGACGGTCCGCATCCAGGCCATCTGGGACAACGGCCTGGTGGGCGCCGGCCGGCCCTGACACCGGCCGGCCCTGACACCGGCCGGCCCTGCATCTCCCCGCCAACGCCGCACCCGCGGCGCACGGTCGCGGGGTTGCTCCTAGGCTCCAATCCGACGCCGCCCCGAGGGGCGCGGGAAGGAGCACGTCGCCATGGACATGGAGTACCGACGACTCGGCCGCTCGGGCCTGCAGGTGAGCGTCCTCTCCTTCGGTTCCTGGGTGACCTTCGGACCCCAGCTCGACGTCGGCCTGGCCGCCGACTGCCTGGGCGCGGCCCGAGACGCGGGGGTGAACTTCTTCGACAATGCCGAGGCGTACTCGGGCGGCGAGTCCGAGCGCATCATGGGCGAGGCCTTCCGTCACCTGGGCTGGCCCCGCCACAGCTATGTCGTCTCCACCAAGCTCTACTGGGGCATCCACGACGACGTGAACATGCGCAACACGCTGAACCGCAAGTACCTGTCCCAGGCCATCGACGGGAGCCTCGAGCGCTTCGGCCTCGACTTCGTGGACCTCGTCTTCTGCCACCGGGCCGATCCCGAGACCCCCATCGAGGAGACGGTGTGGGCCATGTCGGACATGGTCAGCGCGGGCAAGGCGCTGTACTGGGGCACCTCGGAGTGGACAGCCGACGAGATCCGTGCCGCGTGGGAGATCGCGGATCGCCACCACCTCCACAAGCCGGTCATGGAGCAGCCGCAGTACAACCTCCTGTGGCGCAAGAAGGTCGAGCACGAGTTCGCCCGCCTCTACGAGGACATCGGGCTGGGCCTCACCACGTGGAGCCCGTTGGCCTCGGGCCTGCTCACGGGCAAGTACCTCGACGGCATTCCCGAAGGCAGCCGGGCCTCGCTCCCCGGCTACGAATGGCTGCGCGACACGCTCACCGACCCCAGGCGCAACGCCAAGGTGCGCGACTTGAAGGACGTGGCCGACAACCTCGGCTGCACGCTGTCGCAGCTGGCGATCGCCTGGTGCGCCCGCAACCCCAACGTCTCCACCGTGATCACAGGGGCGAGCCGGGTCGAGCAGGTCCACGAGAACCTGCGGGCGCTGGAGGTCCTGCCCATGCTCGACGACAAGGTGCTCACCCGGATCGACGAGATCACCATCTGGAGCTGACCGGGCGCCCCCGATGCCGGCGCGCCGGATGCACCGGCCCGGGGCGGCGCTCAGGGCGCCTCGAGCAGCGCCCCTCGCAGGGCCTCGACCTCGGCCCCGACGCCGAGCGCGGCGGCAAGCCCGTCGAAGGAGCCGTGCTCCGATCGCACGGCGTCGAGCAACCCCCGCATGGCCGCCGGCTCCACGGACAGGATCACCGGGCGGTAGCGGTCGATGACCTCCCGGGCGTCGGGGAACTCGGCCTCCAGACGCTCGAGCACGCGGACCATGGCCGCCGCGGACAGGGCGTAGTCCTCGACGATGACCGGCTCGGGCACCCCGAGGAAACCGAGGACGACGGCAGCGAGCACGCCCGTGCGGTCCTTGCCCACGCTGCAGTGGAACACGGCGGGGAGGCAGGCCTCGTCGGCCAGCAGGCGGACGGTGGCGACGACCGACGTGGCGCCGTCGACCAGCATCCCCTTGTAGCGCTCGGCCACGAAGCCGGCGTCACCCCATTCGGGTGCCTGCTCCTCGCCCGGCAGGGTCTCGGTGAGCGGGAGATGGTGGTACGCGATGTGGTCGAGATGGGCGGGGAACCGTCCCCGGTTCTCCGTCTCCGTGTCGGTGCGAAGGTCGACCACGGTCCGGATCCCGATGTCCTCGAGCACGGCCAGGTCGTCCTCGGTCAGGTTGGTGAGCCCGTCGGCCCGGAAGACCCGGCGCCAGGCCGTGGAGCGGCCGTCGGCGGCGGGATACCCGCCCAGGTCGCGGAAGTTGCAGCAACCCGACAGCTCGATATGGCGGGTGGGGGCGGCCCGAGACCCGGATGACTCGCTCATCGTCGGCACGCTACCCGGACCCGCCGCCCTACCCCACCTTGGAGGCGATGAGCGCGGCAAGCGCCCGCGCGCCGGGACCCCCGATGGGCAGATGGGTCCCGTCCGAGTAGAACCACTCCGGGTGCGGCGTGCTGAGCGCGTACCAGTCGGCCAGCACCGCGTTCGGGTAGCGGGCCACGCCCGCGGCCAGCACGGCATTGTTGGGGTCCTGCCAGGGCTGGTCGACATGCACCGTGACGAACACGACCCGCTGGACACCCTGGGCCGCCGCCATCATGGCGTCGACGTCGGAGGCGGCGATGGGGCCGTTGGTGCCGAGGAAGACCACCACCGTCCCGGTGATCCCCCGGGCCCGCGCCGCGGCGACGAGGGGCTCGCCCTCCCCCCACTGCCGGCTCACGGCCGCGTCGACCTCGATGCCGGGCACGGCGGCCGCCAGCGCCCCCTGTGCGTCGACGAGCACGGAGTCGCCGACGGCGAAGGCGCCGCCGGGCACGGCGGGCACCAGCGCCACCGGGGCGGGCGCGGCCGCGGCGGGCGGCGCCGTGGCGGTGGTCGTGGTCGTCGAGCTGGTGGTCGTCGAGCTGGTGATCGTCGAGCTGGTGCCCGCCGGAGCCAGAGGCGGACGGTCCCGTGCGCCGTCCGGAGCGGTGGACCCACCGGCCCAGCCGCCGAAGGCGATGGCCCCCGCCAGGCCCACCACCACCGCGCCGAGCACCATCCACCACCGCGCCGGGCGGGCGCCCCTGGCGCGGTGCGCGCCGCGGCGGCGATGGGCGTGACGGGGCGGACGGTGCGGGCTCATGCGCGGAGAGGTGCGGGCGTTCGTGTGGGAGGGGCATGCAAAGGCTACGCGCCCACGTCGGGTGGGCGGACAGCGCCCGAGTGCGCTCGCGGATCAGGTCCTTGGCCTGGCCACACGTCGGGTGGGGCGACGCCGCTGATGGCGCGTCAGACCCCTGCCCGACAAAGGTCGTGCCGCGATTGAGCAACCCGGTCGGCGGGACCTTCGACCCTGGTTGGCCTCGCGAGCCCGGTGCCACGATGACCGAGGACAGCCCCGATGGCGGGGCCACCGTCATAGGGAAAGGAAGGAAGGCGTGCTCGGATACACCTATCCGCTGTTGAATGCATTCCTGACGTTGCTGTGGTTCTTCTTGTTCTTCCTCTGGATCTTCATCCTGATCACGGTGATCATCGACATCTTCCGGAGCGAGGACATGGGGGGTTGGGGCAAGGCCGGGTGGTTCATCTTCGTGATCATCGTGCCCCTGATCGGCGTTCTCGTGTACCTGATCGCCCGCGGCGGCTCGATGCACGAACGTTCCACTCGTGAGGCCAAGCAGCAAGACGAGGCCTTCCGCGCCTATGTGCGCGACGCGGCGGGCAGCGGCAGCGCCGACGAGGTTGCCAAGCTGGCCGACCTCCGGGACAAGGGCGTCATCACCGAGGCGGAGTTCCAACAGGGCAAGGCCAAGATCCTCGGGTGACGGGACCTGCGGCGCCCCGTCGCGCCGGGCTCGGACCCGGTGGCGGCGGGGCGTCGTCGCGACGTGGCCCGGGTCGGGCACCGGTCGGCCCCGCGGGACGGTGGCGGACCTCCGGCCCCCCGCTCCCGCCTAGCATTGGCCGGGCCGTGTTCCCGGCAGCGGTCCTCGGTGCGCACACACCGGACGCGGGTCCCGGGGGTGTAGCTCAGTGGTAGAGCGCCTGCTTTGCAAGCAGGAAGTCGTGGGTTCGATCCCCATCACCTCCACCAGAGGCGCGTGCGGGCTCGCGAGTCGCCACGCCGTTCGGCGATCCACTGCGCCTCGTCCCAGGTGCCCCGGCGGATCGGGACCTTCGGCCCTGATCCGGGCCGACCGTTGCTGCGGACAATGACGACGGCGTTGGTCGTATAGGGCGCCAGGTGGGCGCTGGAGGTGGGGACGTGACCGAAGAGCGGCGGGGCGTGCCGCGCCCGCGGACTGTCGCACGCGAGGGCGCCCATGGCCGCTGACCACGCCCTCAACGTCACGGCCCTGTCCGTCGTCGCCGCCTGCGTCGTCCTCTGGGGGTTGGTGTCGGCTCGCCTCGAGCGCTGGCAGGTCACCGCCCCCATCGCGTTCGTCCTCCTCGGCCTGGTCGTCACCCACGGCCCCTTCGCCCTCACCCATCTGCAGCTGCATTCCTCGACAATCCGGTCGGTGGCGGAGATCACTCTCGCCCTGGTGTTGTTCGCCGACGCCTCCCGGGTCAACGCCCGGGCGTTGCGAGCCGACGTGGGCATCCCCGTCCGCCTCCTCGGGATCGGGCTGCCCCTCGCGATCGGCGCCGGAGCGGCAGTCGCTGCCGCGCTGTTCACCTCCGGCGGGATCTGGGTGGCCGCCACCGTCGGTGCCATCGTCGCCCCCACCGACGCCGCCCTCGGCGCGTCGATCATGTCGGACCGGCGCGTCCCCGCGCGCGTGCGCCGAGTCCTCAACGTGGAGAGCGGCCTCAACGACGGCATCGCCACGCCGTTCGTCAATCTGTTCCTGGCCGGGGCCTTGGCCACCGAGTCGATCAGCGGCGGTGGCGTCGGGAAGGCCGCCGTCGACCTTGTCGGAGGTGCGGCGATCGGCGCCGGGGTCGGCCTGGCCGGCGCGTTGCTGCTGGCGCTGGCCACCCAGAGGGGGTGGAGTGCGCCAGGGTTCCGGCCCCTGGCCGTTCTCGCGCTCGCCGTCTTCGCCTACGCAGTCGCCCTCGTCGCGCACACCAACGGCTTCGTCGCCGCCTTCGTCGGCGGCCTCGCCTTCGGCACGGTCCTGGGCGCTCGTGAGGACGAGCTCGCCTTCGGCGAGGAGGTGGGGACGCTCCTGTCGCTGCTGGTGTGGTTCGCCTTCGGCGCGGTCATGTTGGTACCGGGATTGCAGGCGGCGGGCTGGCGCGACCTCCTCTTCGCCGTTCTCGCCCTGACCGTCGTGCGCATGGTCCCCGTCGCCGTGGCGCTGACCGGTTCCGGCCTGGATCGCGCCACGGTCGCATTCGTCGGGTGGTTCGGCCCGCGCGGCTTGGCCTCGGTGGTCTTCGGCCTGATCGCCGTCGACAGCCTGGCGCCTGCCGACGCCAAGGTGGTGCTCGGCGCCGTGGTCGTCACCGTCGCCCTGAGCGTGCTCGCCCACGGTGTGTCCGCCTCGCCGTTGGCCCGCCGCTACGGCGTTCATGTGCGCGGTCTGCACGCCGAACGCCCGGAGCACCAAGGTGCGCCGGGGCTCCCGCTGCGCACCCTCAAGGTCGAGCGCCGCGCCACGGCCGGGACCGGGAGGCCATGAGGGGCGAAGACCAGCGCCACTACGACCCGGGACGTCGCCGTGCAAGCCCCGCGAGCGCCTGTGACCGACCGCGTTCGACCATGACCGAGGACAACGAGGTGCACCCATGACCAGCAGCCGCCCGAACATCCTGCTCATCGTGACCGACGAGGAGCGTCAGCGGATCCCGCGTCCGGCGGGCTTCTCCCTGCCCGCTCGCGAGCGCCTCGCCGAGCAGGGGGTGAGTTTCGACAACTACTACGTGGCCTCGGCCATGTGCAGCTCGTCGCGCTCGGTGCTCTACACCGGCCAGCACGTCGTGCACACCGAGATCTACGACAACGACAACATGCCCTACGTCCGTCCGCTCGACCCGGCGCTCGGCACCATCGGCACGATGCTCGGCTCCCAGGGCTACTACTGCACCTACCAGGGCAAATGGCACCTCTCCAACGCCTACATGGACCCGGCCAACCCCCGCTCGACGGTCGGGGACCTCGAGCCCTACGGCTTCTCCGAGTGGAACGACTGGGGCGACATCGACGGGGGGGCGTGGGCCGGGCTCCGTGTCGACCCCGTGATCGCGGGCCAGGCGGTGAAGTGGCTGCGCGAGCGGGCAGGATCGGTCGCCGCCGCGCAGCCCTGGTTCATGGCGGTCAACTTCGTCAACCCCCACGACATCATGAGCTTCGACTACGGCGGCGTCTCGGAGGTGCAGCTGCCGCCCGCCCTGGCCCACGCGGTGGTCACGAAACCGCCGGCCGACGTCCCCGTCTACCGGGCGCAGTGGGACTTCGAGCTCGCGCCGAGCCTCCACGACGACCTGTCGGGCGCCGCTCCCGCTGTGCGCGAGTACGCCGCGGTGACGGATGTGGCCTTCGGGCCCGTGGCGGGGGAGGACGCCTGGCGGGCGGGGATGAACTTCTACCTCAACTGCCTGCGCGACGTGGACCGCAGCGTGGACCTCGTCCTCGACGCCCTGGAGGCCTCTGGGCAGGCCGAGCGCACCGTGGTGATCTTCACCGCCGACCACGGGGACCTGGTGGGGTCCCACGGGCTGCGCCAGAAGGGCGCGCTCGTCTACGACGAGAACTTCCACGTGCCCCTCGTCGTGGTCCACCCCGACGTCGCCGGCGGCACCCGGACCGAAACCCTGGCATCGGGCGTCGACCTGGCCCCCGCGCTGCTGGACATCGCCGGCATGGACGCGGCGGCCGCGACGACCCGGTTCCCGGCACTGCCCGGCCGGTCGTTCCTCCCTGCCCTGGAGGGACGGGCGAGCCGGCAGGGGGTGCTCACGGCGGTCGAGAACGTGGCCAACCTCGACGCCGCGTTCTGGCGCCACTTCGCAGACCCTGACGTCGGCGAGAAGATCGCCTCGGGCGAGCTCCGCCCGGACTGGACCAAGCGGGGGTTCCTGCGCGGCTTCACGGACGAGCGCTTCAGCTTCGGGCGCTACTTCTCACCGCTCGAGCCCAACCGGCCGAGGACGGCCGACGAGCTGTTCGCCCACAACGACGTGGTGCTCTACGACCGCGAGGCCGACCCGGACGAGATGACCAACCTGGCCTCCGACCCGGCGAAGCGCGAGTTGGTCGCGACCTACCTCGCCAAGCTCGAGGCGCTCATCGACGCCGAGATCGGGGACGACACCCGCGCCTGGGTCACCGAACGACCCAACCTCCTCGGGTGGCCCACGTGGAGGGGCGACGCCCAGGCCCAACGCCAGAAGAGCGCCTAGCCTCGGCGGCGGGCGTTCCTCCCGTCGGCCCCACGCAGGATGTGACTACCCGGCGACGATGGTGAAGACCGCCGACGGGTTCCTCGTGACCGTCGGCCCACCCGACCCGGCGGTGAGGTCCCACGCGTTCCACTGGTGACCGAGCAGCGCACCATCGACGTATTCGACCAGGTTTCCGACCGGGCCGGGGACGTAGGAGTGGACGAGGTCGTCGCGGATGTCGATGAAGGGCAGGAGCAGCGCCATCAGACCCTTGCGGTGCGGCAGACGACGGATCACGGTTGCCTCCCGATGTTCGTCCTGCACTGCGAGCGTCGCCGTGAGACGCCGCCGCCGACCCGAGGATCATGGCACTTCCGTCGGTCGACGAATGCCCCGGGAACGACCAGGGTGGGCAGAGGGGAGGCGTGAGGGAGGAGGGGAGCGGGCTTGTCAGCTGCGCCGGCCTCAGCCGCGCCGGTGTGCGGGGTCCACCAGCGCAGCCTCGAACACGGCGATGACGTCGGGCGCGTAGACGGCGGCAGCGCGCGTCCCCACCTGGACCACCGCCATCATGAGGGGGATCACGATGGCCACCACGCCGTTGGCGATGGTCACCGGGTCGATGTCCGTGCGGACCGTCCCGGCCAGCTGGTCGGTGCGCAACCGTTCGGCCAGCGCCTTGCGCAGCTCCGCCAGCGCCGGGAGGTCCAGCACCCGGTCGGTCACGCCGGGCTCGAGCCCGGCGATGATGCGCCGGGCCAGGGGGTGGTCGTCGAGGGCCCGGACCAGGCTGAAGACCAGCGTCCTCCCCAAGACGTCGAATTCGGGCTGGTCGAGCACGCTGGCCAGCCCCTCGTTGATCACCGCGGCGGCGTCCTCGTCGAGGGCGGCCAGGAACAGCGCCTCCTTGCCCGGGAAGTAGGCGTAGGCCACGGTGCCCCCCACGCCGGCGTCCCGGGCGATGTCGGCCACCGAGGTCGCCCGGTAGCCGTCGCGCCCGAAGCGGGCCACGGCCGCTCCCAGGATGGCCTGGCGGGTCTGCTCGCCCTTGGTGCCCGAGCCCCGCTTCGTCGCACCCACCTCGCCCTCGATCGCCACGGCTTCATCCTAGAGCAGAAAATTAGTATTTGAGGCAATCCCTCAAATATTCTATGGTGACGGCAACGACCGGCGGAAGAAGCGGAAGAAACGGAAGGAGCAGCGCGGTGCCCCACGCCAAGGATCCCGGTCCCGTGAGCCAGTCGAGCGACCCCGGGCGCACGGTGCCCACCCGGCGGATCTCCTTCGAGGCCTCCCTCCAGGACCTGCCCAAGCACTTCGCCTTCGACGGCAACCTGATCGCCTGCCACCTGATCGCCGCGCTGTCGTCCGTCTTCCCCGACGGCGAGGACTACTTCGTGCGCTCCGTGCGCCACTTCCGCGACCGGATCACGGACCCCGACCTCAAGCGCCAGGTGAGCGGCTTCATCGGCCAGGAGGCGGTTCACGGCCGCGAGCACCGGGTCCTCAACGACCGCCTGGCCGAGCTCGGCTATCCCACCAAGCGCTACGAGTGGCTCACCCGCAGGGGCCTGGCCCTGCGCACCAAGGTGGCGACGGCCAAGGCCAACCTGGCCGCCACCGCCGCCCTGGAGCACTTCACCGCTACGTTGGCCGAGGTGGTGCTCACCGACGCCCGCACCCGCCAGCAGATCGGCCACGACGAGGTCCGCAACCTCTTCCTCTGGCACGCGCTCGAGGAGTCGGAGCACAAGGCGGTCGCCTTCGACGTCTACAAGGCGGTCGGCGGCAGCGAGCGCACCCGGGTGTGGACCATGCACGTCCTGCGCTTCGGCTTCCTCCTCGTCATGGGGCTCCAGACGCTGCTGTCGCTGCTCGGGGACCGGGCGACCTACCACCGCGGCGAGCTGCGACGCAGCTGGCGCGAGATCCGCCGCTCCCCGTACCTCCAGCGCGACGTCTGGATCCGGCTGCGCGACTACTGCCGGCCGGACTTCCATCCCAACGACCGCGACACCGGCGCGCTGATCGAGCAGTGGCGGGCCGAGCTCTTCGGCGAGGACGGCACCCTCAACGACAAGCTCGTCGGCTCCGCCGCCTGAGGAAAGGTGCCGTCCATGGAACATCTCGACGTCCTCGTCGTGGGTGCCGGCCTCTCGGGGATCTGCGCGGGGCACTACCTCCAGGCCGAGTGCCCGTGGGCCAGCTACGCCGTCTTCGAGGCCCGCGGCGCCACGGGCGGCACCTGGGACCTGTTCCGGTACCCCGGCATCCGTTCGGACTCGGACATGAACACGCTGGGATTCGGGTTCCGGCCCTGGGACCAGGAGAAGACCATCGCCGACGGTGCCTCGATCCTGCGCTACATCCGCGAGACGGCCACGGCCGAGGGCATCGACGCCAACATCCGCTTCCACCATCGCGTCGTCGCCGCCCACTGGTCGACGCCGGAGGCGTGCTGGCACGTCACCGCCGAGCGAGGTGACACCGGCGAGACGTTCGAGCTCACGGTGGGGTTCCTCTTCTCCTGCACGGGGTACTACCGCTACGACCACGGCTACCAGCCCGACTTCGAGGGCGTGGACGACTACCGGGGCACGTTCGTCCACCCCCAGCATTGGCCGGAGGACCTCGACTACGAGGGCAAGCGCATCGTGGTCATCGGCAGCGGGGCCACGGCGGTCACGCTCATCCCGGCGCTGGCCGAGCGGGCCGCGCACGTCACCATGCTGCAGCGCTCGCCCACCTACATCATCACCATGCCCGATCGCTATGCCACCACCGCCGTGCTGCGCCGCGTGCTGCCCCGGTCGATCGCCCCGGGGGTGACGCGCTGGGCCAACGCGTTGGTGACCCAGGCCTTCTACCAGGTGAGCCGGCGGCGACCGAAGCTGGTGCGGCGGATGCTGCTGCGCCAGGTGGCCCGCCAGCTCCCGAAAGGCTACGACGTGACCACCCATTTCACCCCCTCGTACGACCCGTGGGACCAACGCGTGTGCCTCGTCCCCGGCGGCGACCTCTTCCGCGCCATCCGGCGCGGGCGCGCTGCGGTGGTCACGGACCACGTCGACACGTTCACGTCCACGGGGATCCGCCTGCGCTCGGGCACCGAGCTCGAGGCCGACATCGTCGTCAGCGCCACCGGGCTCGACCTGCTCTTCGCCGGCGGGATGGACGTGCGCGTGGACGGACGCCCGGTCGAGGTGTCCGAGAAGATGATGTACAAGGGGATGATGCTCCAGGACGTCCCCAACATGGCCGTGGCCATCGGCTACACCAACGCGTCGTGGACGCTCAAGTGCGAGCTCACCTGCCGCTACGTCGCCCGGCTGCTGAACCATCTGCACGAGCGCGGCCTGCGCCAGTGCACGCCCGTCGACCACGACACGGAGATCACGTCCTCCTCGGTGATGGGCCTGAGCTCCGGCTACGTCCAGCGCGCCGCGCACCGCCTGCCGAAGCAGGGGTCGCGCTTCCCGTGGCAGGTGCACCAGAGCTACCTGCGCGACTACCGGGCCATGGAGCGCACCCCGGTCGACGACGGGACGATGGAGTTCACCAATCCGGTGCCGGTGCCGGCGCCGGTCGGGGCGGCGTGACCCGGTGAGGACCCGGTGAGGACCCGGTGAGGACCCGGTGAGGCTCGCCGGGAAGGTGGGCGCCGTCACCGGGGCCGGTTCGGGGATCGGGCGGGCGCTGGCCGTGGCGCTGGCGGGGCGGGGCTGTCCGCTGGCGCTGTCGGACATCGACGAGGCAGGCCTGGCCCAGACGGTGTCGGTGTGCGAGGGCGCGGGCGTCAAGGTCAGCGCCGCACGCGTCGACGTGGCCGAGCGCACCGCGGTGGAGGCCTGGGCCCAGACGGCCGTCGAGGACCACGGGCGGGTCAACCTGATCGTCAACAACGCCGGTGTGGCCCTCGGGTCCACCGTGGCGTCGATGTCCTACGCGGACCTCGAATGGCTCATGGGCGTCAACTTCTGGGGCGTCGTCCACGGGACCAAGGCGTTCCTGCCACATCTGCTCGAGGCGGGTGAGGGGCACATCGTCAACCTCTCGAGCGTCTTCGGCCTGATCAGCGTGCCCTCCCAGTCCGCGTACAACGCGGCCAAGTTCGCCGTGCGCGGCTTCACGGACGCGCTGCGCATGGAGCTCGAGATCGCCGGCGCCCCGGTGTCGTGCACGACCGTGCATCCCGGGGGCATCCGGACCAACATCGCCCGCAACGCCCGGATCGACACCAGCATGCAGGAGCTCACCGGCCTCGACCCGGATCCCGACGCCTTCGACCTCGTGGCCCGCACCAGCCCCGAGCGCGCCGCCCGCCGGATCCTGGGCGCGGTGGAGACCGACCGGCGCCGCGTCCTGGTGGGGCCGGACGCAACCGCCATCGACCTGTTGGCCCGCCTGCCCTCGGGGCTCCAGCAGTCGGCGATCGTCCTCGCCATGCGCCATCCCATCGGCGCCCGCTTCCTCCGCCGGTAGCAGGCCCGATCCGGCCGTGCCCGCCTGAGGGGACGCCCGCCGGGTGACCTTGGACCCTGGTGGGCAGGATGCCGGGGACGGACGCTGGGCATGGAGACGAGTGCAGGAGGTGCGCCATGCGCACGGTGATCGTCTACGAATCGATGTTCGGCAGCACGCGACGCGTCGCCCAATCGATGGCCGAGGGCTTCGGCCCCGGCGCCGACGTCCGGGTCGTACGGGTGGCAGATGCGGGACCGGAGGTGCTCGAAGGCGCCGATCTGCTCGTGGTGGGGGGCCCGACCCACTTCCACGGCATGTCGCGTCCCGCCTCGCGCAAACGAGCGCCGGGCTACGCGGCCAAACCGGAAAGCGGGCTCGTGCTCGAGCCCGGGGCCGACACGGGCCCCGGGGTGCGCGAATGGATGGCGGGACTCACTCCGCGGCCGCTGCACGCCGTCGCCTTCGACACGCGCTTCGACGGTCTGGCCCCCTTCACCGGTCGTGCGTCCAAGGCCATCGCGCGCCGGCTCAGGAAGCTGGGCATGCACATGGTGAGCGGGCCGGAGAGCTTCCTCGTGGGCAAGAAGGGTCAGCCGCTCCCCGGCGAGTGCGACCGGGCCCGGGCCTTCGGCGCCCGGCTGGCCACGATGCTGGCGCGCCTCGAACCGAGCGGCGCCGGCTGACGGCGGCGCCGGGCCTGCCCCGAGCCGTCAGTAGCGCGCCCGCAACGTGGCGATGCCGTCGCCGGCGAGTTCGTCGAGCGCGGCGGTCCGGCCCGTCATGGCCAGGACGAGCGACAGGACAGGACCGGAGGCCTCCGGGCCGCTGCCGTTGGACCAGTCCGTGTCGTTGGCCCGCAGCGTGAGCCCGGCGATGCGCCTCTTGGCCCCCACGATCAGGTTGCTCCTCTTGTAGAAGTCGGCCACCGCCACCACGTGCTCGGTCGGGTGGTCCACGCCGGGCATCCCGATCGCGCGGAAGATGTCCTCGCCGTGGATCACCACCTCGCCGAGCATGGCCAGCGACGGCCCCGGCGGGTGGTTGCGGGCGTCGATCCGAGCCCGGAGCGCGTCCACGACCTCCTTGGTGGAGCGGCCCTGCGTCTGCTTGTGCGCGCCCTTGTCGACGAACCTGTCGAACGAGAACCCCGCACCGACCAGGCCCACGAAGAACGAGAGCTGGGTCTGGTACGCCGACGCGGTGATGTGCCCGGCGACGTCACGCACCGTCCAGCCGCTGCACAGCGACGCTTGCTCCCACCGGTCCTCGGGCAGCTCCGCCAGCTTGTCGACCAGCGCGGCCCGCTCGGCGGCGATCATCTCCCAGGTCCCCATGACGCTCCTCCGTCTCGCGGTCTACGAGCGAAGCATCGATCATTGGCACCCGCAATCGCGCGCGGCCGACGGGGCGGCGCCGGCTCCGCCTAGCGGGCCTCGCCCACGCAGAGGCTCTCCACGCCCGTTTCGTGCTCCTCGAATCCGGCGCCCGCCATGGGCAGGCCTGCGGCGTCGAACCCGGCGCCGGGCGTGCCCGCGGGATCGCCAGGGGACGCCTTGTCGACGCCGTCGTGCCGCGTCGGCCGCACTCGGTGCAATGCTCGCCGCGTCGCGTGTTCGATGGCCCCCATACCCCCTCGCCTTCTCCGGTGGATACCCCCGGGTGCAGCGTACGGAGCGGCTGTGAACGGGCGTTGAGCGCGGTGTTGCGTGTTCGTGAATTGCCCGGCGGACCTACGGCGCCGGCGTGGGACCCGACGAGGCGCCGGCCGGGCCGCCGCGACCGTCGCCGCCGACGACCGGCATGCCGCCGACGACGGGCGCCTCCCACAGCTGGGCGGCAGGGCCGGGATACCCGAAGTAGTAGCCCTGAGCGTGCTCGCAGCCCATGCGCTCCAGGGTGTCGGCCTGGGCCCGGTTCTCGACGCCTTCGCCCACGATGGAGAGCCCGAGCGCCTTGCCCAGCCCGATGAGGCCGCTGACGATGGCCGATCCGCGGTCGTCACCGAGGCGGTCGAGGTTGGCCACGAACCGCCGGTCGATCTTGATGCCGGTGATGGGCAGCTCCTGGAGCCAGCTCAGGTTGGAGTGTCCCGCCCCGAAGTCGTCGAGGTTCACCGACACCCCGAGCTCGCGAAGGGCCTGGAGCACCTTGGCGGTGGCCCCCACGTCACGCAGCGCCTCTTCGATGATCTCGACGCCGAGATGGCGCAGCGGCAGGTCGCGCTCGTCCATCAGCTCGCCGACCAGGTCCGCGAAGTGCGGGTTGGCCAGCTGGTGGGGCGACACGTTCACCCACAGACGGAAGCCGTCGGGCACGCGCTGCTCGTGCTGCCAGCGGGCCAGGTCCTTGAGCGCCTCCTCCAGCACCCAGCGGCCGATGGGGACGATCAGGCCCGACTCCTCTGCCACGCTGAGGAAGCCACCGGGCAGCACGGTCCCGTAGCCGGCGCGGTGCCAGCGCAACAGGGCCTCGGCGCCGACGACCGCACCGGTGCGGAGGTCGACCATGGGCTGGTAGGCCAGGGAGAGGTCGCCGTTCTCCATGCCGGCGCGCAGCCCCCGCTCGATCTCGAAGCGCTCGAGGACGCGGTCGCGCATGGCGTCGTCGAAGATCTCCCAGCCGTCGCGCCCTTCCTCCTTGGCCCGGTACATGGCGGTGTCCGCGTTGCGCAGGAGGGTCTCCGCGCTCTGGCTGAGCGCGCCACGTGACGTCACGGCGATCCCGACGGACGCCGTGAGCCGGTGCTCGACGCCGTCGACCATGGCCGGCCGCGACAGCTCCTCCAGCAGGTGCTCGGCGATCCGGCACGCAGCGGCGGAGGTGCGGACGTCCGGGCAGACCACGACGAACTCGTCGCCGCCGAATCGCGCCACGGTGTCGGACGAGCGACGGGCCTCGGCCAGACGGTCGGCCATCTCGCGCAGGAGCTGGTCGCCGACGTGGTGGCCGAAGAGGTCGTTGACGACCTTGAACCCGTCGAGGTCGACGAAGAGCACGGCGAGCGAGGTGCCGGTCCGGCGCGACGACGCGATGGCCTGGCTGAGACGGTCGTCGAGCAGGGCACGATTCGGAAGGCCGGTGAGCGGGTCGTAGAGCGCCTGGTAGGCGTTGAGGCGCTGCAGACGCTCGACGAGGTTCTTGTTCTCCGCCACCAGTCCGCGCCGCGCCAACGCGTTGCGGATGGTCTGGAGGAAGGTCTGCGGCGCGACCGGCTTGATCAGGTAGGCGTCGAGCTGACCGACCGAGGCGATGGCGCTGTCGAGCGAGGCGAAGCCGGTGAGCAGCAGCACCGGCATCTCGGGGTCGAGGTCCTTGATCTCCTTGGCCAGCTCGATCCCGCTCGAATCGGGCAGGCGGTAGTCCACGACCACGACCGCCGGCTCGTGCAGCCGCAGGAGCTTCAGGGCCTCCTTGGCGCTGCCCGCACCTACGGCCCGCACCGACGCGCTGGCCAGGACGTTCACCAGCGTCTCCCGGATCGACTCGTCGTCGTCGACCACGAGGACGAGGCCCTCGTTCCCCCGCTCGAATGCCGTCATCACTGCGTCCCCCCCGCACCCGACACGATGCCCGCGATCTGTTCGATGAGCAACCGCGGGGGGAACGGCTTCTTCAGGAAGGTGCTGACCTTGGGTCGGAGCCGACCCTTGGCCTCCCGGTCCAACGAGTGCGCCGACATGAGCACCACGGGGGGCGGGTGCTCCAGCGCGTCGAGGACGGCGAGCCCGTCGCGCCGGGGCATGCGCACGTCGAGGACCAGGACGGCGAATGGCTCCTGGCCGATGAGACGGAGCGCCTCGTCGCCGTCGTCGGCGGTGCGCACCTCGTAGCCCTGGCCGGCGAGGATGTCTGCAACCGAGGTGCGGATGTCCTCGTCGTCGTCCACCACGAGGACCGGTGCCCGGCCCGTGGCGGGCGCGCTCACCCGCCGGCCTCCTCCCGGCCGACCGGTTCCTGTTGCACCGGCAGGCGCACGGTGACCTGCGTGCCCTTGGGGCTGCGATTCTCCAACGTCACCTGGCCCCCGTGGGCCTCGACCAGCCGGCGCACGATGGCCAGGCCGAGCCCCGTGCCGTTGGTCTTGGTGGTGAAGAACGGCTCGAACATGCGCCGCGCCGTCTGGCTGTCCACACCCTCGCCCGTGTCGGCGATCACCACCGAGGCCGTGCCATTGCTGGCCGCGCTCGTGACCTGCACCTCGCCCCCCTCGGGCATCGCCTGGTAGGCGTTGGTGACAAGGTTGGCCAGCACCTCGGCCAGCTGGCCCCGATCGGCCTCGACGACGCCGTCGTCCGTGTCGACCCGCAGCGCCACCCCTTCCGGTGGCGGCGTGGCCTCGATGACCTCGCGGACCAGATCGGCGAGGCGAACCGGGGCGAAGGTCGGGTCACGCGGCCGGACGAAGGCGGTGAGGTCCTCGGCCAGCCTCGCCGCCTTGCCCGTCTCGCGCTCGGCCATGGCCAGGTGCTTGTCGACGGCCGGCGGCGCGGGATCGCCGAGCGCCTGGCGGATGAGGAAGTGCGCGTTGGTGACGGCGGTCAGCGGGTTGCGCAGCTCATGGCCGACGACGGACGCCATCTCGCCGATGGCCGACAGCCGCTCGCTGCGCACCAGCGCGCTCTGGGCCTCCTGCAGGTGCTCCAGGGACTGCTCGAGCTCGGCGGTCCGGTCGGCCACGAGCTCGGCGGTGACGCGCTGGCGGCGGATCAGGATCTCGGCCATGACGGCGACGAGCAGCGCCACCACCAGGCCGAGGCCCAGCACCAGGTACGGCGTGGTGCTGGCCAGGTTCCCCACCGCGTTGTAGCCGGGACGCAGGCGGGCCACCACCCACCAGTGCACGTTCTGGTAGCTGACGGTCGTGCTCGCGGTGTCCCCGGTGACGGGGACCTGGTAGGTGGTGGCCAGGATGACCTGCGACTTGTCCTGGCCGGGCGTGGCGTAGACCGCGCCGACGAGGTCCGAGAACGGCCCCTTGATCCCCGTCTTCGCCGACGCGTAGGGGACCAGGGGCAGTTCGAGGACCACCGCGCCGAGGCCCGCCGTCGCCGGCCCCTGGACCATGGCGACCACCGGACGGCCGGCGTCGGTGAAGATCCTCGTCTCCGACAGCTGCGCCGTCGACGACGCCACCGCGGCGGCCACGGGGCCGGTGATGCTCTGGCCCGTGGTGAACCCCGGCCCGTTGGCGTAGGTGACCGTGTAGCCGCCGCCGGAGGCGGGCGAGACGACGGCCACGCTCAGGCCGGTGGTGAGCTTGGCGATCTCCTGCGCGCTGTTGGGACCGATGTCGCCTCCGGAGGCGTTCACGGTCGCCAGCGCGGAGACGGAGCGCAGCGTGCCGCCGAGGTTGCCGATGAGCCCCTGCAGGACGCTCCCCGCCTGGAGGACGTCTTCGCTCAGGAGGCTCCGGTTCTGGTCGTCGACCGACCGCTTGGTGACGACGTAGCCGGCGATGCTGGCCGCGGCGATGACCACGAAGAGGCCGACGGCGACGAGGGAGATCCCGAACGACTTGCGCTTCCCCGATCCCCGCACGGCACCCCCCTTGCCACCCGCGGCGCATCAAGCCTGCACCACGGCACGCGCGAAGTCAAACGCTCAGCGGGGATACAAGCATGTCACGGACAACGTTTCCCCGATCGCAGGCAGCACCCGGTGACCAGCCTGTGGCCGACGGACCCCGGGCACCGATCCCGGGTGACCACTCTGCGTCAACAATTTGGTGCCACGCGGCGACAGCGTTCTGCGGTCGTCGTTGTGAGGGCCGCTCGGCCTCCGGGGGTCACCGAGGGGTCACCAAGAGTTCCCCGAGCGGTCACGCGCAGGTCGCAGCCCGTTCATTCGCATTCCCTAGCGTGGCCCCCATGGGGCGGCGACCCGTGCTCGAGGTGCGCGAGCTGTGGGCCGGCGATCCGACGGCCCCGGCATGCCGAGGCGTGGACCTGGCCCTCTGGCCCGGTTCGGTGACGGCCGTCCTCGGCGGGCCGGGTGCCGGGAAGTCCCAGCTGCTGCGGTGCATGGGGCTCGACTTCGCGCCGCTGTCGGGGCACATCCTGCTCCACGGCGTGGACATCACCGGGTTGGCGCCCGACCGCCGACGCCGCCTGCGGACGGAGGCGATCGAGCTGGTCCACCCACCGGCGCCCGCCGACGAGCCGGACCGGACGATCCCCGCGACCCGCGGCGGCGTGGTGCTCGCCGCCACTCGCCCGACCGTGCCCATCGCCGGGATGCGCCAGCGGATCCAGATCGCCAAGGCGCTGACCCGCCGCAGCGACGCCCTGTTGCTCGACGAGCCGCTCATCGGCCTGGACGAGGCGGTGCGCACGCGCATCCTGGAGCTCGTGGACCGGCTGCGCACCAACGCCCACACGGCCATCCTGGTGGCCACCCGCCACGAGGAGGTGGCCGTGGAGCTGGCCGATCATGTCGTGGTGCTCGAGCACGGCACCGTCGCCGGCCGCGGACACCCTGACGACCTCCTCGGAGGCCGGCGCAGCGCCTGAGCCCGCCGGGGCCTCAGCCGACGGTCCCGACCTCGACCCCCGCACCGATCCCGGCGTCGATCCCGCCGCCCGACGTCGCCTCGGCGGCATCCCCGGCGACGGCCACCTCGCCTGCAGGTGCAGGCTGCGAGATGGCCGTGGTCTTTCGCAACGGGATCTCCCGCAGCCGCAGGGCGAAGAGGATCGACAGGGCGGCGAAGGGCACGGCCACCACGAACACCGTGTGGATCGAGTGCACGAAGGCCTGCGTCACGGCGACCTGCACGCCGACGGGCATCCGGTGCAGGGCGTCGGGCGCGATGTTGAACCCCGACGCGCTGGCGTGGATGTGCAGACTCGAGCGGATGCCGGCGGGCAGCAGCCGCGGCAGCCAGGCGTTGATGCGGTTCACGAAGATGGCGCCGAACATGGCCGTACCGAAGACCGCACCGAGCGAGCGGAAGAACATGAGTCCCGACGTCGCCGTGCCGAGCACCTCGACCTCCACCGCGTTCTGCGTGGCCAGGACGACGTTCTGCATGACCATGCCCATCCCGGCACCGAGCAGCACCATGAACAGGGCCAGCTCTCCGTACGGCGTGCTGGCACCGACCAGGGTCATGGCCGCCATCCCCGCGGTCATCGTGACGGTGCCGGCGAGTGGATAGACGCGGTACCGGCCCGTCCTGGTCACCATGCGCCCGGAGCTGATCGACGCGGTGAGGATCCCCGCCATCATGGGCAGGACCATGAGGCCCGACATGATCGGGGTCACGCCCCGCACGACCTGGAAGTAGAAGGGCAGATAGACGATGGCCCCGAACATGGCCATGGCGATGAGGAAGGACATCCCGCTCGACACGTTGAAGACGTCGTTGCGGAACAGACGAGGCGGGAGCAGCGGCTCGGCCGCGACCGTCTCCCACCAGCCGAAGACGACGAGCAGGGCGATGCCGATGCCGGCCAGGCCCAGGATCACGCCCGACGACCACGGGTATTCGGCGCCGCCCCAGACCGTGACGAGGAGCAGGGCGCTCACCCCGCCGACGAGCAGGGCGGATCCCAGATAGTCGATGCGGTGGGGCTGGCGACGGAAGGGAAGACGCAGAACGCTCGTGGTCACCGCCAGGGCCACGATGCCGATGGGGATGTTGATGTAGAAGATCCACCGCCAGCTGAAGTGCTCGACGATCACCCCGCCCACGAGCGGCCCCACGACGCTGGCGAACGCGAACACCGCGCCGAACAGCCCCTGGTAGCGGCCACGCTCGCGGGGGGCGACGACGTCGCCGATGATGGCCATGGCCAGTGCCAGCAGCCCGCCCGCGCCGAGTCCCTGGACGGCCCGGAAGGCGATCAGCTGGTCCATGTTCTGGGACAACCCCGAGAGCGCCGATCCCACGAGGAAGACCACGATGGCGAACTGGAACACGATCTTGCGGCCGTAGAGGTCCGAGAACTTGCCGTACAGCGGCGTCGTCACCGTCGACGCCAGCAGATAGGCGGAGACCACCCAGGACAGCTGGGCGAAGCCGTGGAGATGGAAGACGATCTTCGGCAGCGCCGTGGCGACGATGGTCTGGTCGAGCGCGGCGAGCAGGACGCCGAGCATGAGCCCGGCGAAGACGATCAGGATCTGGCGGTGGCTGAGGGGCGCGCCCTCGCTGCGGTCGCGGGCTGCGGCGGCGGCGCTCATGCCGCACTTCCACCGGACACGCCCTGCATGTCGGCCGCGAGGCGGGCCAGCGCACCGGTCAGCGCGCCACGTTCCGCCGCGCTCCACCCTTCGAGGGCCCGGCGCAGGACCTGGTGGCGCGCCGCGCGCACGGCCTCCAGCACGCTGCGGCCGCGCTCGCTGACGCTGAGCCGGCAGGCCCGGCCGTCGGCCGGGTCGGCGACGCGCGTGACGAGGCCGCCGTCGACGAGCTGCTTGGCCTGGCGGCTGACCGTCGACAGGTCGAGCTCGAGGAGCGCCGCCAGGTCCGACAACCGCTGCGGTCCGGCCGACTCGTCGAGCCGGTTGAGCATCCAGTAGCCCGAGCGGTCGATGCGCTCGCCCTCGTGGAGCGCATGCGGTGGCACCCCGAGACGGAGGATCGTGCGGGCCACGCTCACCAGTGCGCGCTCGAGGTCTTCCACGGACGCCGGTGCGCCCTTGCGCTCGCCGCCGGGGCGCCGCGCCTTCGCCGGCGGCTCGGGGTCCGTCGTCGTCGTCGCCATGTCGTTCGCTGCGTCCGTCCTCGTACCGGCCTCGACCGCGCCCCTCGCCGGGTCCAGGGATACTGCTTGGTACAACCAAGTATCTCGGCCATCCATTCCCGGCGCAAATCGCCAGGTGACGGGCGGGAGTCAGCCGATGAAGCGGCGCGCGAAGCGGCCGAGGGCCTCGGGCACCTCCCGGGTCCGGGTCCACGGCGTCACGATCACCCGATCGACCCCGGCCCCGGTCAGCGCGTCGATGTCCGCGTCCTCGGCGATGGCCGCCCCCACCGTGCAGGTGAAGGGGGCCTCGCCGAACCCGAGCGCGGCGCGCCGGACACGGAGGGCCTCGACCAGCGGAGCTGCGCTGCGGGCGTCGTGCGACAGGCCGATCCATCCGTCGTGGCGCGCGGCCCGGCCCAGCGCCGCCTGGGTCTCACCCCCGACGAGCACCGGCGGGTGGGGATGCTGGACCGGCTTGGGCTCGAACATCACCTCGTCGAACTCGAAGAACTCGCCCCGGTGCGAGACGACGGGCTCGGTCCACAGGCGCCGGCACACCTCGAGTGCCTCGTCCAGACGCCGCCCCCGGGTGGCGAAGTCGAGCTCCGCGGCCCGCCACTCCGACGCCAGCCACCCCGCCCCCACACCCAGCTCGGCGCGCCCGCCGGAGACCACGTCGAGGGTCTGCACGGCGCGTGCGGCCACGAAGGGCGACCGGAGGGCGAGGTTGTAGACGTGGGTGCCCAGCCGGACGCGGGTGGTCCGCCCGGCGAGGAAGCAGAGGTACGCCAGGGAGTCGAAGATGGGCGTGGTCGGGGGGACGGGAGGGTGTGCCGCCCCCGCGTAGGGCGAGCCCGCCATGGTCACCGGGAGCACCAGGTGCTCGGGGAGCCACACCGACTCGAACCCGAGGGCGTCGGCGGCCTCGGTGGCCTCCACGAACATGCCCGGATGCATGGCCCCCAACGCCACCCCGAAATGCATCCCCGCACGTTACCGACGGGTGGTGACGCAGGTGGCCAGGCAGCACCGGGCCCCTGCGGCCGTCGCGTCCGGAGCGCGGGCGCCGTGGCGCACCCACCAGGCCGCCACCGCGGGCGCGGCGGACGGGTCGACGAGGCGGGCCAGGACCAAGGCGCCGACCACCCGCGCGCCGGCACGGGCCAGGGCACCCATGACGCTCAGCACGTGGGCGCCGCTGACCCACGCGTCGTCGAGGACGAGCACACGACGGCCGGCGACGTTCCCGGCGATCGTGCAGGCCGCCGGTGCGGGGTGCAGGCGGCGCACGGCACCGGGTCGCACGCGCACGTCGAGATGGTCGGCTCCCGCCAGGAGCGGCACACGTCCGCACAGGTCGACGAGGGGATGGGGGGCGTCGGGGCGGCGCCCCGAGGCGGAGGGGACGACGGCCAGCGCGTCCCAGCGCAGGCCCGCGGCGTCGAGGCAGGGACGATGGCCGGCCAGCTGGCGGGTCAGGAACCGGGCCAGTGCGTCGGCGTGCGCGCGCCGTGCCGCCGCGCCCGGGGCGTCCTTGTAGCCGCGCAGGGCCCGGTGCAGCGGGTCGCCGTTGCGAGCGAGGGCCAGGGCCACCACCGCCGGCGGCGCGTCGGCACCCCAGGCGCCGGCGCCGGTCCGACAGCAGAAGCACAGCGCTCGCCCCGCGCGCACCGGCCCGTGGCAGAGGGCGCACACGCCCACCTGCACGGGCGGGACCGCTGACCCGAAGACGGACATGGCGACCGTTTCCGCTCGGCACCGACGGCTCGACGGGCGAGACCGCGCGTGCATCGACGACGGGGGCGGCGGGCGCGCCGGCGCCTCGCCCCGAGGACGCGGTCAGGCCGTGACCGGCTGCTCGCGCTGTAGCAGGAAGGTGCCGGTGGCCCGTGAGACGAGGGCCCCCTCGGCGTCCCGGACGGTCGCCTCCGCGTAGGCGACCTGGCGGGCCATGCGCACGACCTCGCCTCGCACCGCATACGGCTCGCCGTGGCGGGCCGGGCGCATGGTCTCCGTCTTCATCTCGAGGGTCCCCCTGGTCCGGTCGCGCCCGGGGAGCGCCGAGTTGATGGCGAAGTTCATGGCCGCGTCGAGGACCAGGGAGTGGATGCCCGCCTGGACGATCCCATGGGGGTTGCAGGCCAGGGGGGTCGGGGTCCACGCCGCGTCGACCCAGCCCAGGTCCTCGCCGTCGACTCCGTAGGCCTCGAAGGCGGCGCCGACCAGCCCGATGACCTCCATCCCGCCGTCGCCCAGCCAGCGGTCCATGTCCTTCACCTGTCGGCTCACGGGCTCACCGTAGCGTCCGGATGTGCCCTGGCCTGGGCCGCGGCGGCGCCCGGCCGGCGGGCGGACGGCGGGTTGACCGCTACGCTGAGCAGCGGGAAGACTCTTGACCGATCAGTCAGGTTTTCCCCCGAGCGACCGACGGCCGGTAGGGACCCCCGCGGCCCGCCGGACCAGGAAGGAGCGTCAGCCATGACCAACGCCGTGATCGTCGATGCGGTGCGCACACCGGGAGGCCGGCGCAACGGCAAGCTGCGCGGCTGGCACGCCGTGGATCTCGCCGCCCAGCCCCTCAAGGCCCTTGTCGAGCGCAACGACCTCGACCCCGCCGTGGTGGACGACGTGATCGTCGGCTGCGTCATGCAGGTGGGCGAGCAGGCGCTCAACGTCGGGCGCAACGCCGTGCTGGCCGCCGGCTTCCCCGAGTCGGTGCCCGCCACCACCATCGACCGCCAGTGCGGGTCCTCCCAGCAGGCCCTCCACTTCGCCGCCCAGGGCGTCATGGCCGGTGCCTACGACGTGGTCATCGCCGCGGGCGTGGAGCACATGACCCACACCCCCATGGGATCGAGCGTCGTGCGCGACCTCGGGTTCCCCTTCGGCCCCACCATGATGAACCGCTACGCCGAGCGCGGGGGGCTCGTGTCCCAGGGCATCTCGGCCGAGATGATCGCGGACCAGTGGGACCTCTCGCGCGAGGACCTCGACCGCTTCAGCGCCCGCAGCCAGCAGTACGCGGCGCGTGCCACGGCCGAGGGCCGCTTCGGGCGCGAGATCGTTCCCGTCGCGATCAAGGACGACGAGGGCAACGTGACCGACGAGATCATGACCGGCGACGAGGGTGTGCGGCCCGACACGACGGCCGAGGTGCTCGCCAACCTGAAGCCGGCGTTCAAGCCCGACGGCAAGGTGACGGCCGGCAACTCGTCGCAGATCACCGACGGGGCGTCGGCCGTGCTCGTCATGAGCGAGGAGAAGGCCGCGGCCCTCGGCCTCACGCCCCGTGCCCGCTTCCACGCCTTTGCGCTGGCCGGCGTGGACCCGGTCACCATGCTCACCGGCCCGATCCCGGCCACCCGCAGCGTCCTGGAGAAGGCGAAGATGTCCATCGACGACATCGACCTCGTGGAGATCAACGAGGCCTTCGCTTCCGTCGTGCTCGCCTGGGAGAAGGAGCTGCACCCGGACATGGAGAGGGTGAACGTGAACGGCGGGGCCATCGCGCTGGGCCACCCTCTCGGCGGGTCGGGGGCGAAGCTCATGGCCACGCTCCTCAACGAGCTCGAGCGGACCGGCGGGCGCTGGGGCCTGGAGACGATGTGCGAGGGCGGCGGCATGGCCAACGCCACCATCATCGAGCGCCTCGGCTGACCCCGTCCCTCGCGGGCGGCTTCGCCCCATCGGGACCACGCGATCACCGCCATGCCCCGGCTCCGGCCGGGGCGTGGCGCGTCCGGCGTCAGTGGTAGCGCGTGGCCAGCCCGAACCCGCCGGCGATGAGGGCGATGCCCGCCAGCAGGTACCAGTTGGTGGGCGAGGCGGGCAGTGCCTTGAAGTAGTTGAGGATGATGGTGAGGCCGCCGACGATCAGCAGGGCCAGGATCGACACGCCCATCCATCGGGGGCTCTTCTTGACGTTGCGCGGGATGGGCGGCGTGTAGCGACCGGTGGACGACGCCTTGGTCGCGCCCGGCGCGGCCCGGCCCGCGGAGCGGCCCTTCCTCGACGCCCCTCCCGGTCCCCGTCCCCCTGGCACGGCCCCAGAGGATAGCCAGCCGGCCACCGCCCTCCGGGGCGGGCCGCCGGCGACCTCGCCGCCGGTAGCCTCGGCCCATGGCGGCGAGGGTCCTGCTGATCGACAACTACGACTCGTTCACCTACAACCTCGTTCAGGAGCTCGGCGAGATCGGGGCGGACCCGGTCGTCTACCGCAACGACGCCATCGACGTGGCCGGCATCCGGGCGCTGGCCCCCGACGCGCTCATCATCTCCCCGGGCCCGGGCCGGCCCGAGGAGGGCGGGATCAGCCTGGCCGTGGTGGCCGAGCTCGGCGGCGAGATCCCCATCCTCGGCGTGTGCCTCGGGCACCAGGTCATCGGCCAGGCCTTCGGCGCCACCGTCGGGCGCGCCCACGAGCTCATGCACGGCAAGACGTCACCGATCTTCCACACGGGCGTCGGGGTGCTGCGGGACCTGCCCAACCCCTTCGAGGCGACCCGCTACCACTCCCTGGTGGTCGAGCGCGACAGCGTCCCCGACGTGCTCGAGGTCACCGCCGAGACGGCCGACGGCCTGGTCATGGGGCTGCGCCATCGCGAGCTGGCCGTCGAAGGGGTGCAGTTCCACCCCGAGTCGATCCTCACGCCGGTCGGACCGACGCTGCTCGCCAATTTCCTGGCCGACGCCGCAGCCGGCGCGACGCGCTGACCGACTGATTCCCTCGGTCGAGGGCGGACCGACCCACCCGACACGACGCGGGGCCTACGCGCAGGAGTAGTTGACCGAGGTGCCCGACGGCTGTTGCGAGTTCGCCGCCGGGTTCTGGCTGATCACGTGCGTACCGGACACGCACGAGGCATCGGGGTTCGGGGTGAACCCGGCGGCCTGCAACGCCGAATGGGCCCCGTTCGGCGTATCGCCGATGATGCCGGGCACCGCCGTCGTCCCCGGTCCGCTCGAAACGACCAGGTTGACAGACGAACCTCGATTGACCTGGGTGAAGGGCGCCGGCGTCGTGCTGATCACCTGTCCCTGTGCCAAGGAGCTCGACTGGTACGTCGTGGTGCCACACGTCAAACCGCTCTGACCGAGCAGGCTGCACGCGGTCGTCAGCTGCTGACCGACGACGTTCGGGACGCTCACCGTCGCCGAGGTGGTCGTCGTGGTGGGGGAGGTGGTCGTCGTGGTCGACTGCTGGGCAGTGATGAGCGTCACGGTGCCGCCGGGAACGATGGTCTGACCGCCCTTGGGGTTCTGGTCGCAGACGACGTTGATCTGGATGCAGTTCGCCGACTGGGCCACCTGCACCTGCAGCCCGAGCTGCTGGAGCTGGGACGTGGCCGCCTGGACCGACTGGTTGGTGAGGTCGGGCACCGTCACGGGACTCCCCGCGCTCCCCGTGAACAGCGTCACCGTGCTGCCGTGGTTGACCTTCGTCCCCGAGCCGGGGCTCGTGCGGATCACCTGCGTGTTCGGCGCGCTGGAGGCGGGATCCGCCTGCACCTTGGACTTGAGCCCGTCGTTGGTGAGCGTCTGCTCCGCCTGCGTCACCGTCTGGCCCACGAGGTTCGGGATCGTGACCTGGTTCGACGTGGCGGTCGTGGTGGCCCACCAGCCGAGCGACTTGCCGAGGAAGAACACCACCACGGCCAGGGCGACGAGCAGGACGACGAGGATCCCCACGTAGAGGCCGGTGCGGCTGGGGGCTTCCTCGAGCTCGGGGCCGGCCGGGGTGACCTGGGGCAGGGCCTGGGTGGAGCCGTAGGCGGCGATCGTCTGCGTGGTGCCCATCGCCGCCGCCGGCAGCGGCCCAGCGCTCACCGCGCGTCCCTCGCGGAAGCGCATCAGGTCGACGCGCAGGTCGTCGCCCGTGGCGTAGCGGTACTCGGGCGCCTTGGCCATGCACTTGAGGATGATGGCCTCCAGATCGGGCGGCACCCCCGGGTTGATCTCGCGCGGCGACGGGGGGTTCTCGCGCACGTGCTTGGACGCCACCGCCACCGGAGACTCGCCGACGAAGGGAGGACGGCCGGTGACCATCTCGAAGAGGACCACGCCGAGGGAGTAGATGTCGCTGCGCGAGTCGACCGAGATCCCCTCGGCCTGCTCCGGGGAGAAGTAGGTCGCGGTCCCCATCACCGCACCGGTCTGCGTCAGGCTCTCCTCGGTGTTCACGGCCCGGGCGATGCCGAAGTCGGTCACCTTGACCGTGCCCTCGTCGGTGATGAGGACGTTGCCCGGCTTCACGTCGCGGTGGACCACCCCGTGGCGGTGTGCGTAGGAGAGGGCGGCCGCCACGTCGGCCGCGATCTCGACGGCCCGGTCGGGGTGCAGCGGGCCCGCGGTGCGCAGGATCGACGACAGCGCGCGCCCGTCGACGAACTCCATGACGATGAAGTACGTGCCGCCGTCCTCTCCCCAGTCGAAGACCGGCACGATGTTCTGGTGCGACAGGTTGGCGGCGGCCTGTGCCTCACGGCGGAAGCGCTCGACGAAGGACCGGTCCACCGACAGCTCGGGGAACAGGACCTTGAGCGCGACCGGGCGGTCCAGCATGCGGTCGTGGGCGCGGTACACCTCGGCCATGCCCCCCCGGGCGACCAGGTGCGAGAGCTCGTAGCGTCCCGAGAGCACTCGGGGGGTCTGCGTCGAATCCATGGCGGTCAGAGCCTAGGTCCGTGCATCGTGCCGCCCTCGTCAATGGTCACGTCAGTTCCTTCCTGTGGTGCCGCGCTGTGGTCGCGGGCCGGTGCGTCCTCATGGCAGCGCCAACGCCGCCTGGATCATCTGGTTGACGACGGGCCCCGAGACCTCGGCGCCGGTGGCGGAGAGGGATTGGTTGGGAATGACCACCGCGATGGCCACCTTGGGGTGACTGGCGGGGGCGAAGGCGATCATCCAGTCGGTGGTGGCCGTGTTGCCCACGCCCACCTGCGCCGTTCCCGTCTTGGCCGCCACCTGGTCCTGGGGCGGGAAGCCGACCCCTGACGCCGTGCCGTACTGGACGACCTCTTCCATGAGCTTGGTGACCGCCGCCGCCGTGGCCGGCGACGTCGCCGTGAGCCACGTGGTGGGACGGTAGGTCGTCACCAGCGAACCCTGGGAGTCGCGCACCTGCTGGACCACATGGGGCGTCATGATCGACCCGTCGTCGGCGAAGGCCGCCGCCACCAGCGCCATCTGCAACGGGCTGGCGATGGTGCACTTCTGGCCGATGGACGAGAAGGCCAGGTACACCTGCGCGCCCTGATAGCACGCCGGCTGGAGGAACTGCGACACCTGGAAGGCGCTGTGGGGCAGGTCGATGGGCGGCTGCTGGTTGAAGCCGAAGGCGTTGGCCTCGGCGGCCATCGAGGGCGCACCCACCCTGGTCCCGAGGATGGCGTAGCCGGTGTCGCACGAGGGCGGGAGCATGACGGCGATCGTCCCGCCGCAGTAGGACGCGCCGTAGTTGCACAGCGGCGTGGTCTGGCCGCCGAAGTAGTGCGGGGGGATGCAGGAGAACCCCGGCATGGGCGTGTTCACCAGCGGGGGCGCGTGGTCGTAGGTGGCGGCGGTGGTCACGGTCTTGAACGTGGACCCCGGCGGGAAGATGTCCTGGTAGGCGAGCGACACCGCGGGGGCGAAACCGGTGACCGGGTCGCGGGTGTTGATGGCCTTGAAAGCCGCCGCCTGGACTGCGGCACTGTTCACCGTGAGCGGGTTGGGGTCGAACGTCGGGTTCGAGTACATGGCCTCGACCGCGCCGGTGCTCGGGTCGAGCACCACGATGGCCCCGTTGCGCCCCGCCAGGGCCTTGACCGCCTCCTGCTGAAGGACGCTCGACATCGTCAGGGTCACCGTGTCGGTCACCGTGGTGGTGGTGAGGAGGTCGCCCAGGGTCTTGACCGGCTTGTTGTGGGCCACCAGGTACTGGTTGTAGGAGGACTCCACGCCGGTGGCGCCGTAGTTGGTCGACAGGTAGCCGACGATCTGGGAGAACAGGGGGCCCGTCGGGTACTGGCGCTGGTACTTGTACGACCCGTGACCGGTGGCGGCCACCGACTGGGCCAGCACGATGCCGTCGGCGCTCTGGATGATCCCTCGAGGCTGGATCTCGCGCGCCGCGATCACCGCCGGGTTGGCCGGGGCGGTGGCGTACTTGTGCGCCTGGACGACCTGGATGTTGCTCAGCTGCAGCAACAGGATCGCGAAGCACAGGAGCAGGAAGGCGCCGAGCCACCGGATCCGGCTCGCCATCAGGCCACCTGGCCCTGCGCCGGCACCCGCGCCACGCGCCCGCCGAGCGCGTGCGACGTGGTGGTGGTCGTGCCGGGCCCCCGCGTGCTCCCCCCGGGCCCGGTGGTGGTCGAGGTCGACGGTGGCAGCGACGTCTTCGCGCACTCGTCGACGACGTCGGGGAAGACGGGTGCGCCCACGGGGGCCACCAGGTTGGCCTGGCACTTGAGCCCGAGGACGTAGCTGTCGGCCGCCTTGAGCGACGGCTCCTCGACGTTGCTCTTCACGTTGGGCACCAGCAGCAGCGCCGCCGCCGGCACCTGGGCGAGGGAGACCCCGGTGTGGCGGACGATCTTGGGCTGGATGCCGAGCACGCCGCCGGCGCGGCCCTGGTAGATCACGACCTCCTGGCAGCGCGGGTCCCCGGACGCCCCCGGCGGGCACCCCGCCAGCGAGGGCTCGTAGGTGAGCCCCACGTAGTAGGAGGAGTTCGCATACCAGCGCACCAGCGACCACGCGGCCACACCGACACCGGCCAGGAGCAGCACGAACAGGATCACCCGCAGGGTGATCCGCCTCGGCCGCTTGGGCCGGCCCTTGCGGTCCAGGCGCCGTGCGGGCGTGGTGTCGACCTGGGGAGGTGGCCCGTCGAGGAGGCCCGCGGGGATGGTGGCACTCGACAGGGTGGCCACCGAGCCCCGGGTGCCGTCCCCGTCGTTGACGGACCCCTCGCCGGCCGGTGCCGTGCCGATCGCGCCCGTGAGACCCGCCGCACCGGCCGCGCCCACCGTGCCTGCCGCGCCGGCGAGACCCTCCGCACCTCCATCCCCAGGATCCGCGGCCACGCCCGGCGGTGGTGTCGAACCGGCCCGGTCCGCCGCGTCGGTCGCCATGGCCACGCCCGCGCCGGTCCCGTCGTCCGCTTCGCCGTCGGCCACCAGGACGTCGACCAGCACAACCGTGATGTTGTCGTTGCCCCCCGACGCGTTGGCCCTGGCCACCAGCGTCTCGGCCGCCTCCTGGGGATCGGGCACCGACCCCAGCAGGACCATGATCTCGTCGTCGGAGAGCTCGTTGGTGAGCCCATCCGAGCACAGCAGGATCCGGTCGCCCTGGCGCGGCGACACGTCCCAGATGTCGACGTCCACCTCGGGCCCCACCCCGAGGGCGCGCGTGAGGATGTGGCGGTGCGGGTGGACGTCGGCCTGTGCCGGCGTCAACTCGCCGCGGGCCACCAGCTCCTCGGCCACGGAGTGGTCGACGGTCAGCTGCTCCAGGCGGCCCGCCCGGTACCGGTAGGCACGTGAGTCCCCCACGTTGGCAAGTACCAAGTGGTCGCCCTCGCCCGTGGAGACCAGCCCAATGGTCGTGAGCGTGGTCCCCATGCCGCGCAGGTCCGGGTCCGACTGGCTGCGCTCCCACACCGCCTGGTTCGCGTCGCGCACGGCCTGCAGCAGCCCGTTGGGCGAGGGCTGGGAGCCGAAGCCCTGCTGGAGCGCGCTGATGGCGGTCTGCGCGGCCACGTCGCCGCCCGCGTGGCCCCCCATGCCGTCGGCCACGGCGAACAGGGTGGCGCCCTCCAGGGCCTGGTCCTCGTTGATGGCCCGTACCCGGCCGACGTCGGTGGCCGAGCCCGAGCGCAGGATCGTCATCGCGACACCTCGAAGACGGTGCCGCCCACCTGCAGGAGGTCGCCGCGCCCGAGCCGCGTGGCGGCGTCGATGCGCGCTGCGTTCACCCACGTGCCGTTGGTGGAGCTGAGGTCCTCGACCCACAGGGTCCCGTCACGGCGGAACAGGCGGGCATGGAGCGCAGAGGTGTAGGAGTCGTCCACGCGCACACCGCAGCCGGCGGCCCGGCCGATGGTCAGCTCGTCGCCGAGGTCGAACAGTTCACCGCGCTTGTCCTCGGGCTCGATCACCTTGAGGCGCAGGCTCCGGCGCTCACGCCTGCCGCCGCCGGCTGCCGCCGCCGACGCCTCCGCGCCGCCGCCCCGGGTCCGGGGCGGGCGGATCTCCACCCATACGGCGCGGATGACCCGGAAGAAGAACAGCCAGATGAGCGCGACGACCAGGAGCTCCAGGGCCCGCAGAAGGTTCTGGTTGTCCAACGAGGGCGCGGCGAGCAGCACCATGGCGGGATGTTCGGTCGCCCTACGAGCTCTGGAAGCGGAGGATGGTCGTGCCCACGGTGATGTCGTCCCCGTCCTCGAGGACCCGCTCCCGGATGGGGAGGCCGTTCACCCTGGTGCCGTTGGTGGACTGGAGGTCCACCGCCACCACGTCGCTCCCGCGGCGTCGGACCTCCGCGTGCCGGCGGCTCACGTTGGGATCCGTGAGCACCACCGAGCACTCCGGCATCCGCCCGATCACGATGGGCTCCTCCCCCAGGGCGATGCGCGAGCCGTCGGGCAGGATGAGCGAGGCGGCCGGCAGCCCCATCACACCCTCTCGCATCTCGGCGCGCACGGTGTAGCGGCCCGGCTTCAGGGAGTCGTCGCTCTGGACCTCGACCTCGACGGGCCCGAGGAACTCGTAGCCCTCGGTCCTTGCGTGCTCCCGGGCGGCGTCGCCGAGCTCGCGGGCCAAGGCGTCGAGGAAGCTCTCGAAGCGCGCCGCGTCGGTCGTCGACAGGGTGACGACGAAGACATTGGGCGCGGTCAGGCCTCGCACCCCCACCCGGCGCTTCAGGTCCATCTCGCGCGTGAGCCGCCTACCGATCTCGACCGGCTGGAGGCCCCCGCGCAGACCCCGGGTGAAGGCACCTTCGACCAGGCGCTCGATGCGCTGCTCGAATTGTTGGAGTCCCATCGTGGTGGCACAGCCTACTGGCGCAGGGTCCCCGTCCGGGGTGGCACGACCCCTCGTGGTGGACGCCGCGTGCTGAGGACGGCACGGGGAGAGACGGCGCGTGACCTGGGCCTTCGGCCTCCCCTCCGGGACCCGCCGCCGGGGCCCGGCTCCGCGTCGCGCGCGGCGCTCGGCGGCGCGGGCGCCGAGCCCCGACCGTCGCTCGACCGCCGATCCCAGCCTCGGTCACGCGCGCACGTCGGGAAGGGCCCACCAGGGTGTCCGCTAACCTGGATTGGTCACTAGGGCGAGTGGCGGAATTGGCAGACGCGCAGGATTCAGGTTCCTGTGTCCGAAAGGATGTGGGGGTTCAAGTCCCCCCTCGCCCACCAACCAACTCGACCGAGCGAGGGCATCGAACCATCCGCTTCGTCGGCAAGGGCTCCAAGCCCGCCCTGATGCCCCTCCCGCCCCGGGTGGCCAGGACCCTGGAGCTGGTTGTTGGGGAGCGCCAGAGCGGCCCCTGCTCCTGACGAGGGCGGGCAACCGGCTCAACCGCCACGCCGCTACCCGGATCGTCCGAAGACTGGCCAAAGGCGCAGGGATCACCAAGCGGATCTCGCAAACTCGCTGCGCCACAGCTTCATTACCGCGGCCCTCGATGCCGGGGTGTCACTGGGGGACGTCCAGATCGCCGCCCGCCATGCCGACCCGAGGACCACGACCCGATACGACCGGGCCAAGAACAACCTGGACCGCCACGCCAGCTACATCGTCAGCGCTATTCGTCGCAGGCTCGGGCTGAGCGATGGGTGACCACACCCGAGGCACTTACCGTGCGGGCCCGCCTGCCTCATTAGGGGGCTTCCTGGCCATGATCCAGATGCCCGATACAAGGCACGCAACGCCGAGGACGAGGGCGATTTCGCCGTAGATGGTGAAGGCCAGCAGGAAGGTGAAGACAACCAGGATCGCACCGGCCACCACGAGAGCCCACGCCACTAACTGAAGCTAACCCGAGTAGCGCTGGATCGAAGCCACTTCCAGGACGGTCGTGGCAGGCTGCCCTGGTGACGTCCAACCGCATTGTTGTCGAGCGCATCGACCCTGATCCGGGTCGGTCGCTGTGAGTGGCTGGACCGATGAGGAGCTAGGGCGCATCGGCGGCGCCGACGAGCTTCGGCTGGCTTCTCGCCGCAGCGACGGGACCCTGCGGCCGTACACGACGATGTGGGTCGTCCGGGTCGGCGATGACCTCTACGTCCGCTCGGCGGGTGGACCGGACCGGCCGTGGTACCGCCATGCACTAGCAAGCGGGTCTGGCCGCATCGGGGCCGGGGGCGTCGACGCCGAGGTCGAGTTCTCGACCGCCGCACCGGCGATGAACCCGCAGGTCGATGCCGCGTACCACGCCAAGTACGACCGCTACGGCGCAACCATCGTGGGTCATGTCACGGGACCGGGCGCTCATGTTGTGACCGTCCGCCTGGACCGGCCCGTCGCGGAGGCAAGGAGGTCCTCATGAGCGACGTCATCGTCGTCGTCGGCACCGGGCAGATCGGCGTGGCGATAGCCCGCCGAGTCAGCTCAGGGAAGCACGTCGTGCTCGCCGATCTCCGTCAAGCCAACGCCGATGCGGCGGCGGGGGTGTTGGCCGACGTCGGTTTCGACGTGAGCACCGCCACCGTCGACGTCTCCTCACGCGACTCGGTGCATGCGCTTGTCGGGACGGCCACCGCGCTGGGAGAGGTGACAGGGGTCATCCACGCGGCTGGCGTCTCGCCCAGCCAGGCGCCGCCGGAGGCGATTCTCGCCGTCGACCTGTACGGCACGGCGCTCGTGCTCGAGGAGTTCGGGAACGTCATCGCCTCGGGCGGGTCCGGTCTCATCATCGCGTCGCAGTCCGGGCACCGGCTTGGTGCCCTCACGGCCGAGCAGGACGTTGCGCTCGCCACCACGCCGACCGACGAGCTGCTGGCCCTGCCCATGCTGCAACCCGACCGGGTCACCGACACCCTCCATGCCTATCAACTGGCCAAGCGCGCCAACTCGCTCCGGGTGATGGCCGAGGCCGTTCGCTGGGGCAAGCGGGGCGCCCGGGTGAACACCATCAGCCCCGGCATCATCATCACCCCGCTGGCCAAGGACGAGCTGACCGGTCCGCGCGGTGAGGGCTATCGGCGCATGCTCAAGCTGTCGCCAGCCGGTCGAGCCGGAACGCCGGACGAAGTCGCCGCGGTGGGCGCGCTCCTCATGGGTCCAGACGGGGCGTTCATCACGGGCAGCGACTTCCTCATCGACGGAGGGGTCACCGCCTCCTACTTCTTCGGCGACCTCGCGCCCACGTCATAGAGGGGCAGCCGAGGTCAGCGAAGTTGCTCGGCGGGACCGCCCTGCCGGATCCTTCGCCCCCTGGGATACACGGCCGGACCAGGTCAGGGACCCCGAACCGCTCGGGATCACGCTCGCAGGGCGTCGGACGGGTGGCCGGACAGGCCAGGGGCGCTGCATCGGCACATTTCCTGCGGTCGAGACTCATGCACTATTGGCAGGCGCCCCCACCTCAGGAGTTGTTGGACTTCACCTCGGAGGCAAGACGGTAGGCCAACTGGCGAGAGATCCCGATTGATCGTCCGACCGCACTTGCATTCGAACCCTGCTCGATTGCGAGGCGGATCATGGCGACTCGGACTCGATGCCGAGCCGTCTCGAAGACCTCCAACGCGTCAGTGACCTGGGCCCGCATCACATCGCCACGTGCGTCTTCGACCGCCTCGACCAGAGAGACGCCGCCTTCTCCCTGAGCGACCGCCTGGAGGTCGGCGATGCGCCTCTTGAACCGAAGGAGGACTGCTCGGAGGTCGTCCGTGGATTCGATGAGGTCGGAGCTAGCCTCGACCAGTTCCCTGGCGGCTTTCTTTCTTGCCATAGACAGAAGGATGTTAGAGGAGCCTTCGCCGTTCCACGTTCCGCCGAGCAGTTGCCGGCCCGTACGGGAGCACTGGATCGGCACGTTTCGAGCGGGTGTTGGGAAGGCAACGCGCTGGTACGACTCCCAGGGAGGGTGGGGCCGTCCGGCATCATCCTGAGGTGTCGTTACCGGGCGGGTGGGCTCAGGGCCGGGGTGACCTCACCGGGCACATACCGGATGGCCTCCGTCGGTCCTGGCCGTCGTCCTCGTCCTAGTCAGGTCGCGTCAGCTAGCTGCGCTGGAGGATGCTCGCGAGATCGTTCGTCACCCACGGATATCCGTGTTGGTCGACCGAAACGTTCACCGCCCCTCCATCAACGGGATACCAGTTCGCGCCGTTCCATCGGTAGATGCCGTAACCATCGACCGTTGCATTGGTCCCGATGATCCACACGCTGCCATCGGCTCCGATG
>DASPTT010000150.1:0-15597 GCA_035623275.1 Acidimicrobiales bacterium | reverse complement strand
GATCCGGTCCTAATTGCGCCTCGCGTTCGCGACCAGCAAGCGCGAGGCGCAATTGGCACGGGAAGAACGTCCCGAGGTGGGGGTCCCCACCTCGCCGGCCTGGGAGAATGCCGCCTCATGGCCCATGGGATCGACATCGAGCGGCACGGACCCGTCCTGGTGGTGGCGATCGACCGCCCCGAGCGGCGCAACGCCGTCGACGGCGCCGCCGCCACCGCCCTCCGAGAGGCGTTCACCGGTTTCGACGACGACCCCGGCGCGTCGGTGGCCGTGCTGACGGGCCGAGGCGGGACCTTCTGCGCCGGCGCCGACCTCAAGGCCCTGGCCGAGGGCGACCATCGACCCGTGTCCCAATCGGGCCCCGGGCCGATGGGGCCGACCCGGCTGGAGCTGGGCAAGCCGGTGATCGCCGCCATCGAAGGGCACGCGGTGGCCGGGGGCCTCGAGCTCGCACTGTGGTGCGACCTGCGGGTCGCCGCCGAAGACGCTGTGCTCGGCGTCTACTGCCGCCGCTTCGGCGTCCCCCTCGTCGACGGAGGGACCGTCCGGCTCCCCCGGCTGGTCGGCCACGGCCGCGCCATGGACCTGATCCTCACCGGCCGCGGCGTCGGGGCCGCCGAGGCGATCGCCATCGGCCTCGTCGACCGCGTCACCCCCCCGGGCGAGGCGCTGGCAGGCGCCGTCGCGCTGGCAACCGAGATTGCCGCGTTCCCCCAGACGTGCATGCGCAACGACCGACGTGCCGCCATCGCGCAGTGGGGACTGACGGAACGAGAGGCGCTCGCCAACGAGGCGCGCGTCGGTCTCGAGACCATCGACAGCGGCGAGACCATGGCCGGCGCGCAGCGCTTCGCCGCGGGCGAGGGACGCCACGGGCGCTCCCCCGAGCGCGGATGAGCGCCCTCGTCGTCGCCGCCTTCGACTTCGACGGCACACTGACCGACGGCGGAAGCGTGTGGCGCTACGTGGCGGCCATGGTCGGCCGGCGCAAGGTCGCGCTCGCCGGGCTCGTCATCCTGCCCCGGCTGGCCTACGCAGCCGTCGTGGGCGGTCCCGCCATCGACGCGGCCAAGGAGGCGCTGTTCGTCCGGACGTTGGCCGGGCTCGACGCGCACGAGCTCGAGGAACGGTCCGCCGCGTTCGGCGTGGCGCACTACCACCGCCACGCGCGTGCCGACGTCCGGGCTCGGCTCGAGTGGCATCGAGCGCGTGGCGATCGGGTGGTGGTCGTCTCCGCGTCTCCCGAGTCCTACGTGGCGTCGGCCGCCGCAGAGCTCGGTGTCGACGCGGTCATCGCCACCCGGCTCGCCGTGGACCCCACGGGCAGGATCACCGGCCGCTACGACGGGCGCAACTGCCGGGGCGATCAGAAGGTCGAGCGACTCCGGCGCTGGATCGCCGACCAGGCGGCGACGGATTGGTCCTCCGCCTACGTGTGGGCATACGGCAACAGCGCCGGTGACCGGCGTCTCCTCGCCGCCGCGGACATCGGTGTCAACGTCGGCCGCCTGGGGCGCTTCGGCCGCCTCCGCGCCTTTACGCGACTCTCCGAGGTCGTCCGTGACGGTCGGCAACCACGCTGAGCGCGATCGGGCGCGGCGAATCACGCCCGATCGACAATTCCTCGACAGGTCGTTGCGAAGCGGCGTCGGCGACGCCAGAGTTGAGGTGCATTGCGGGGACTAAAGCTGAGCGCGACGAACGCCGACGTCTGTATCGCCGACGTCCCTACCGCCACCATCTGCAGCAACGCCACGGACGGCCAGCGGCGAACCGCTGGCGGCTGCTGACAGGCCGAAAGAGCAGTTCGATGCCCCTAGCCCGCCGATCAACCGCGATGTTGCTCGCGATCTTGCTGGCACCGCTCGTCGTCGTCGGGATCGCCGACGTCGTCGCCCCGCCGCCCGCCCGGGCGCAGCAGGCCTCGAGCGCGCCGCTGACGCTGCAGGAGTTCGCCAACGACAACCTCAACGGGCGGCCCTGGAACGCGTACGACCAGTCGGTCAACGCCGACGGACCGACCATCTTCGGCCGTCCCAGCCTGTTCACCGACCCGAAGGACGGCGACCTCCACGTCTACGTCTGGGGCGCGAACGGCGACCTCTACGAGCTCGTGAACGGGCAGGGCAACCCGTGGTGGAAGATCACCGACCTGACCGCGGCCGACGGCGGCAATTCGCCGTTGGACGGGAGCCCGTGCGCCTTCTACGACCCCGCCGACGGGCTGGTGCACGTCTACGTCGTGTCGAACATCGGGCACCTGGTCGAGTACGTGAACGACGGCGTCGACGGCCACAGCTGGAACGCCTGGGACCTGACCGCCGGCGCCTCGGACCCGGTCACGGTGTCGGGCACGCCCAGCGTCTTCTACGACCCCGCCGACGGGCTCATCCACGCCTACGTCCAGGGCCCGGACGGGTACCTCTTCGAGTACGTGGACGGCGGCCTCCTGGGCCACCTCTGGAACGCCTGGGGCCTCTCGGCCGGCGCCACCGGCGGGGGCCCGGTGGCAGGGTCGCCCAGCGCCTTCCTCGACCCCGCCGACGGGCTCATCCACGTGTACGCGCAGGGGCCCGGCGGCCAGCTCACGGAGTACGACAACGGGAACGTGGGCGGCGTCCCCTGGAACGCCTGGGGCCTCTCGATCGGCGCCACGGGCGGCGGCCCGGTGACCTCCGACCCGACCGCGTTCTTCAACCCCCTCGACGGGCTCATCCACGTCTACGCGGTGGGCACGGGCGGGGACCTGACCGAGTACGACGACGGCCACTGGGGCGGGCGACCGTGGAACGCCTGGGACCTGAGCGTCGGGGCCAGCGGCGGCGGCCCGGTGGCGAGCCAGCCGAGCCTCGTGGCGTCCGGTCCCGACCACCTCATCCACCTGTACGTCCGGGCGGCCAACGGCGACCTCGTCGAGTACGACAACGGCAACGTCGGCGGGCACCCATGGAACGCCTGGGACCTCACCTACGGCTCCCAAGGCCCGGTCATCGGCGGCGATCCCACGGGGGCGTGGTGGGGCGGCATGTACCACGTGTTCGTGGGCGGGCCGACACCGCCGCCGCTCGTCCAGCACGTCGTGGCCCTGGCCACCAGCCAGGACCAGTACTACGGCTCCGTCTCCGACAGCCCGCCGGGCTCCGAGTGCAATCCCTACACGGCCGCCTTCGGCCGCGGCTCCACGGCCGGCTGCACGCCCGGGACGGCGGCCGAGCAGTGGTGCTCGGACTTCGCCGACTGGGTCTGGTCCGGCTCGGGGATCCCGACCGGGGGGATCACGGGCTACGCCTTCACCTTCGTACAGTGGGCCGAGCAGCACGCCGGCGCCTGGCAACCGGGGGCGACCAACGACCCGGAACCGGGCGACGCCGTGGTCTGGGGCGACATGGCGGCCGGCTACGCGGAGCACGTCGCCGTCGTCATCGGGGTGAGCCAGGGCCAGATCGACGTGGTGTCCGGCAACGCCGACAACGGGCCCGCCACGGCCGTCATGGAGTCGGGGTACTTCGACCCCGCGTCGTCCACCGACTTCGGGTACCCGATCATCGGCTACGTGGCCCCCACCCAATGGACCGCCTTCACCCCGTCGTGACCGGATCGTGAACCCCGGGGACAGCTGACCCGTATCACCTCCGGGACCCGCCGGGTACCCGGGGAGGTGATGGGCATGGGGCCGACCGACGAACACCGCGGAGGGCGAGCGAGGCCCCTGAGGGCGGCGGCGCTGGCGGTGGGGGTCCTCGCCCTGGTGGGCACGGCCCTCGTCCACCTCCACCTCTGGATGCACGGCTACCGGTCGATCGCCACGATCGGCACGCTGTTCCTGCTCCAGTGGATCGCGGGTTTCGTCCTGGCCGCGGTCGTCGTCGTGTGGCACCGCTGGTTCGTCCCGCTCGTCGGCGCCCTCTTCCTGGCGTCGACCGTCGGGGGGCTCCTGCTCAGCGTCGAGGTCGGCCTGTTCGGGTTCACCGACTCCCTGGGCGCGCCCTACGCGGGCATGTCGATCGTCGTCGAGGCGGTGGGCTTCGTGGCCCTGGCGACCGCTGCGGTCCTCATGTTCCTCGACCGCCGGCGTCCCGCCACGGCCCTTCGGGCGTCCCAGTCGCCCGCGGCGCCCACTGATCGATCTGCGCCCGCCGCCGGCGCGAACCTATGAGAAGGTCACCTGCACCTGCGTGCCGCCGCCCACAGCCGGCTCGAACCCGCTCGCCGGAGTGCGCAACAGGACGCGCACGTGGGTGTCGGACGCCGATTGGGTGATGGCCACCGAGCTCACCTGTCCCGACGCCGAGGTCACCTGCGACGGCGCCGTCACCTCGATGCCGGCCAGGTCCATGTCGAACTCCGTGGTGGTCACCAGGCGGGCGTTGCCCACCCGCGCGGCCAGGTCCGACACATGGGTCCCGATGGTGATGACGACCGTGGAGCCCACGATCTGCGCCTGCACCGAGGTGGAGCCCAGGACGGGCAGGTTGCTCGTGGTGGTGGTCACGAAGGGGAGGGATGTGGTGGACCCTTCCGGCGCGCTGGTCGGGTTGGTGGACGAGGTGGTCGTCACCGATCCCGCCTGGGAGCCGCTGCTCGACCCGCTCGAGCAGGCCGCCGAGGCCATGGACAAGGCGAGCAGCGTCAGGGTGACGGACGCCCTGCGCCCGTCAGGGGGCACAGTCGACGCCGCTGTCGGGGAACTGCAAGGTGTTGATGAACCCGCCCCACGTCCGGATGGCGTCCTCGTAGACGGCGGCCGGACAGTTGGGCTGCGGCGGGTTGGCGTTGAAGTCCCCGTACTCGACGTAGCCCATGATGTTGGGCCCCGGTGAACCGAGGTTGTAGCTCGGGTCGAAGGGGCGGTCGGGCGTCCCCGACGAGTAGATGATGGGCGTGACGGCGATGAACGCGGGGAGCGCGACGGACGAGAGCTGGTAGTCGTAGTACTGGGACTGGTCCGAGTAGAACGCCGGGCGGAGCGAGCCGTCCACCGAGCGCACGCCGTCGGCGAAGCCCTGGATGAAGTTCTGGAAGTCGGCGCTGGCGGCGGGGATGTTGTAGCCCTCGGGGTCGAGGATGACGAACTGGGGCTTGCGACCGCTGGTGTTGGCATCGTTGTCGATGGACGTGGCCGCGGTCTGGCCGCCTTCCGCGCCCGCCGTGTACCACGAGTCGGCCCCGGTGGGCCCGCTCACCGTCCAGAACGAGAGCCAGGTCGCCGAGGCTTGCGTCTGGCCGATGGCGTCACCGATGTTGAGGTCGGGGTTCGAGGCAAGCTGCTGCGCGTAGGGCGGGCCCTGCGTGCCCAGTCCACCCGTGTCCGCCACGATCGACCAGCCGTCGCCGATCGCAGAGCTCGCCGCGTTCCACGAGGCGAAGCCGTAGACGCCGACGAAGCTCTGCCCGCCCGTGTACACGTGGATGTGGCCGTTCCACACCAGGGCGGCGGGGTCGATGCCGATCGTCGGTCCGGACGAGCCGGCGGTGATGTTCCACCCGTTCCAGGGGTGCCCGTCGAGATTGCCGTTGTCGTATTCGAGGAGCAGGTTGTTCGGCGTGCGGACGTAGACGTGGATGAGGCCGTCGTCCGGGTCGAAGAGCGCGCTTGGGTTGCCCACCATGGGCATCGCGCCGGAGGCGCCGTAGCTGATGTCCCAGCCGTTCCACGGGTGGCCCCCGTAGTTGGCGTTCACGTACTCCATCAGGTTCGAGGTCGGGCCCTGGACGTAGATGTGGATCAGGTGGTCCGAGGGGTCCAGGAAGGCGCTGGGCGTGCTCGTGACCACCCCGCCGCCGCTGGCGCCGAAGCTCAGGTCCCAGGCGTTCCACGGCCGGCCCAGCAGGTGCCCGTTGTCGTATTCCACCAGGTCGCCCTGGGTGGCCTGGATGTAGATGTGGATGAGCCCGTCCTGCGGGTCGAAGAAGGCATCGGGGGTCCCCGCGACCATCCCGCCGCCGGAGGCGCCGATGGACAGGCCCCAGGCGTCCCACGGGTGCCCCTTCACCGCCCCGTTGTCGTACTCGACGAGGTACCCGTCGGACGCCTCCGCGTACACGTGGATGAGCCCGTCGGCCGGGTCGTAGAACGCACTCGGCGTCCCGTTGATCGGGGAGCCCCCGGGCGCGCCGTAGGAGACGTCGTACTGGTTCCACACGTGCCCGCCGAGGTTGTTGTCCACGTACTCGACGAGGTCGCCGTACACGGAGCGGGTGTAGACGTGGATCAGGTGGTCGGCCGGGTCGTAGAAGGCGCTCGGCGTGCCGGTCACGGGGGTCGCCCCGCCGCCGCCGAAGGTCAGGTCATAGGCGTTCCACTGCCGGTTGTTGGCCCCGTCGTCGACGTACTCGACGAGGTCGCCGTTGGCCCCGCACACGTAGGCGTGGATGAGGCCGTCGGCGGGATCGCCGATCACGGCCGGCGTGCCCTGGACGGTCGGGCCGACGGCGGTCGCCGACTCGTCGTACGCACCCCACGGCGCGCCGCCGCCCGGGTTGGACATGAACTCCGTCAGCGGGAACGTCGACGACGCCGTCGCGGCGTGCGCGGGCGGTGCGCCGGCGACGACGGCGACCACGCTGGACACTGCGAGCGCGGCGGCGGGGAGCAGGAGCGCAAGGACGCGACGCGGGCGATGACGATCCGTCATGAACGTGTTCCAGGTGCGGTTGCAGTAGGCGGGCCGACGACACGGGCACGCCACCGCGTCGTCATAGCGTCCGCGACTCTACCAACGGGTCAGCCGCAATTGGTGACAACGAAATGTTGCGAAGCTGTGAAGGCGGGGACCGTCACAGTCCGTAGTCGTGGACGAAGATCTTCACGACCAGCCACACCAGCATGGACGTGCTCCCGGCGAGCACCCACCGGTTCGCGTGCCGGACGATCCTGGGCTGGCGCAACAATCCGATGGTGACCAGGGGCAACGCCACGAACGGCACGAAATAGCGCCCTTGGAGGCCGACGACGACCAGCTGGCGCACCGGCGTCCAGTAGATCCAGAACGTCGTCATCACGATGAGCGCGCCGGCCAGGGCGAGCACGACGGGCACCCACGCGAACACCCGGCGTGCGCCGTGGAGGAGGCGGCGGGCCCCGAGCTGGAGCCAGAACGCGTACCAGAGCGTGACGGACCCGACGATGACGATGCCGAACGGCGCGAACGGCTGGTCGCCCACCGCCGGCCGGTAGTACCCGACGGAGGAGAAGAACCCGGGGATGATCTGCGCCTCGCTCGTGTTGTCGAAGATGGTGCGCGCCAGCACCTTCACGTACGCCACAGGGTGGTGCAGGATGAACCGGCGCTGCGCCGCCTCGTCGATCGGGAACTGCGGTCCCGCGGGCCGGTAGGCCGCCAGCGACACGTGGCGGATCGCCAGGTACCACATCCCGGCCAGTGCGACCACCACGACCATCGCGCCGAGCTTCACCAGCAGCGGGTGCCGCCATTTCCCCGTCACCGCGTTCGGCACGAGCAGCAGCAGCGGAGCGAGGATGAAATAGGTGTTCTTCGTCAGCGCCATCGCCGCCAGCACGCCGACCAGACAGGCGAACGTGCGCCACGACGCCGACGCCGACACACAGCACCGCAGGGTCAGGGCGACGGCGAGCACGGCCAGCGAGATGGCCATCGGGTCGGCCGAGTAGCCCGCGGCGAGCAGCAGCGTCGTCGGGAGCAGGCCCAACACGACCATCACGTGCTTGCCCACCGGGGTGATCCGGATGGCCAGGAAGAAGATCGCGACGTACACCAGGAGCGACGCCAGGCGGCCGCCGAAGAACACGACCGGCAGCGGCGCACCCAGGCCGCTCAAGACCGCGATGGCGACCACGTGGGGGGCGTAGGACACGGGCCCGTTGACCGCGGTGTTCTCGAAGGGCACCCACACCGAGCCCGACGGGCAGTGCGCGATCGAGTGCCAGTAGTCGCCGAACGAGAAGGGGGCGCGCCCCGCCGCCACCGTGGAGAAGTGGGCGAAATAGGCAGAGATGCAGGCCGGCACCTGGGCGCCGGCCCGCTTGTCGGTGATGGGCGCCACCAGTGTCCCGTGGGCCAGCGTCCACGCCCGGTAGAAGTGGTTCATCTCGTCGAGCCCCTGGCCGGGCGGCTGGGCGAAGACGAGGAAGGTCCCGAAGCCCAGCGCCAGGATCACGAACCAGGAGGACAGCGAGAGGCGCCGGATCCGCCGCACCGCCCGCCCGGCCCAGGTGGCGCCGGCCGGTGCCGGCCCTGCGCCGGAGGTCGACCCCTCGCCCGTTGGCGCCGGACGCCGTGGCCCGGCCGCGTCCTGCCGCTCGAGCGCGACGTCGGTCAACGCGGGCTCGCCGGGGCCCGCGACCGGCTCGGGCGCCATCGCAGGTTGCGCAGGTACATGCGCAGGATCCGGAACCCGTCGAGCAAGGGGCGCAGGCTCGACTCACCCCTTCGCGGGTGGTAGCTGATGGGCACCGAGTAGATGTCGTACCCGAGGCGCGCCAGCTTGGTGATGGCCTCCATCTCGATGGCGAAGCCCGAGGAGCGCAGCTCGGGCGCCAGATCGTCGAGCGCGGGACGCGTCCAGGCGAAGTAGCCGGTGAGCACGTCCGTCACGTTCACCCGGTAGCTGAGCCGAACCAGGTGCGTGTACACCCAGTTGCCCAGCCGGTGGAACTGGTGCATCGAGTCGTCGATGATCTTGCCCTGGAGGCGGGAGCCGATGACGACGCTGCAGAATCCCGAGGTGAGCGGCTCGAGGAGGCGGGGCATCTCCCGGGGGTCATAGGTGTCGTCGCCGTCGAGCATCACGACGTAGTCGGCGTCGTCGGGCAAGTTGCGAAAGCCCGTGCGCAGCGCGTTGCCCTTGCCGGGTGCAGCCTCGTGGACCACCTGCGCGCCCGCCCGGCGCGCCAGCTCGGCGGTGTCGTCGGTCGACCCGTTGTCGATGACCAGGACCTCGAGCTCCAGCTCGTCGTGGGCCAGCTCCTTCACCGGCATCTTCTCCAGCACCGCGACGATGCTGCGGGCCTCGTTGAGGCAGGGGATGACCACTGCGACTTTCTTGGGCATTCGGGCTCGTCAGCCAGCTTTCCAGCGCCGGGGGCTGCTCTATCGTCTCTATCGTCGCGCGGGACACCGATCGGGTGGGAAACCGCCCCGTCCCGCCGGGGCGGACGAGCCGCCGCCCGCCCCGGGCCTCCGGTCCCCGAGCACCGGCACTCGGTAGCATCGGGCGTCGTGGCCGCCACGTCGCCTCCCGTGCTGACCGAGCCCGCACGCGCCGGCCGCCACGACGAGCCGCGCCCCGCACCGACGCGTCGCCCGACCTACCCGATGCCCCGCTGGGTGGCGTGGACCGGCTACGCCGCGCTGGGGGTCCAGTGGGTGTTCATGCTGGTGGTGGGCACGCGCCTCTACGACCACTTCGACCTCACCGGCGACTTCTCCGTGTACGCGCAGGCCTTCTACCTCATCGCCCACGGCCACCTCGGCGCGCCCATGACCGTCATCGGACCGTTCGGGTTCGCCAAGAACCATCTCGAGCTGGCCATGTGGCCGCTCTCACTGCTCTATTGGCTGCACCCGAGCGCCGTCGACCTCAAGTGGGTCCAGGAGACCGCCCAGGTCGGAGCCGAGCTCGTGTGCTTCCGGTGGGTCCTCGACGTGCTCGAGCGCCACGACGAGCGGCGCCTGCCCCGCGCGGCGCTGGCGCTCGGATTCGTCACGCTGCTCCTGGTGAACCCGGGCTTCTATCTCGCCGACTGGTTCGACTTCCACTTCCAGGCGCTCGCCACCTTCTTCCTCGTGCTCGCGGCCCGCGACCTCTACAACGGCCGTCGGCGACGCGCCCTGGTGTGGATCGTGCTCACCTTGCTCAACGGCGACGTGGCCGCCACCTATGTGGTGGCCCTCGGTGTCACCGCCGCGGTGACCTCGCGCCCGAACCGCCGCATCGGCGCGGTCATCGCGGTCGCCGGGGTGGCGTGGCTCGAGATGGTGTCGCTCCTCGGCGCCAACATCGGCTCGAACATCGCCGGCGGGCTCGGGTACCTGGCCACGGTGGCACCCGGCCATCCGATCTCGATGACCGACGTGATCTGGGGGATGATCCGACACCCCAGCCGGCCGTTGCACATGCTGCACCTTCGCTGGCGCCTCGCGTTCCACAACCTGCAGGCGGGGGGCGTCATCGGCATCCTCTCGCCCTGGGTCGTGTTCGTCGCGCTGGCGACGTCGGTGCCCAACGCCCTGCAGCTCAACGACGTGTTCATCACCTTCGCCTTCCAGAACCTGGTGGTGCTCCTGCTGGTGCCGGTCGGCACCGTCATGGTCCTGGAGTGGCTGCTCCAACGGCAGCCGCGCCGTCCGGCGGGGATACGCGGCGGCGGCCCGTCCCACAGCCGGCCCGGCCGGGCGGCCGCGGTCGCCGCCGGCGTCCTCGGTGCGTTCGTGCTCGTGTCGTCGCTGGCGTACTCGCTGCCGAAGCTCGACGGGGCGCGCCACGAGTTCGCCGTCGTGCCGCCCGCCGCCGCCGCCACGCTGGCCCAAGCCCGGGCGATGATCCCGCAGGACGCGCAGGTCATCGCCTCGCAGGGCGTCGCCGGGGGATTCGCCACCCGCCAGTACATGAGCGTGTGGTGGAGCAACCTCCAGCCGTTCATCCTGTACGGGCGGCCGGTCTACTTCGTGATCTCGACGGCCGGTGCCCAGACGACTCCGGGCTTCGTCGTGGTCGCCGCGCGCGACACGGTGCGGAACCAGTTGCACGCCCGGACGCTCCTGGACCGCAACGGCGTGACCCTGTTGCGCTGGACGCCGCCCAGGGGGGCCGTCTCCATCCAGCTTCCCGTCCAACCGGGCCAACCGCAGATGAACCCCTGACACGGCGCACGGCCGGAAGGGGGGCGAATTGGGTGCGCTGCTAGAGTGAGCGGCCGGTGACCGGCAGATGACGGCGAAGGACTGGGTCAAGCGCATGGCACGCCCCGCCACGAGCCGCGCCTACGCGCGAATCGACCAGCGCATCGCCGAGGCGACCGAGCCGCTGCGGAGGGACGAAGAGGAGCTGCGTGCCGCGCTCGGGGGCGCCCACGTCAACCTCGACCGGTCGATCTCCATGATCCTCAACGCCGTGTCCACGCAGAACGCGCACGCCCGCATGCAGGCCCGCGAGCTCCAGGCACTGCGCGAGACGGTCGCCGAGCTGACCGAGCGCGTCGAGGCGCTGGAGAAGATCGTCGGCGACGACGCGCGCCGCTGACCGGCCGGTGCCGCGCCGCGCCCCCGGAGCCTGAGCCGATGACCCGTGCCCATGCCGACCTGCACGTCGCCCTGTACTCGGGCATCTACGTCCGCCACGACGCCGTGTCCAACAGCCTCACCTGCAAGCTCGACGTCCTCGACGGGCTGAACCGCCTCGGCGCCCGCGTCGACACGACGGTGTTCGCACAGGCGAGCGACTTCCACGCACCCTTCATCCGGGCCGCACCCAACGCGGCCACGCTCTTCGGCCACGACGAGTTCTGGCGTGCCGACGCGCACATGTTCGAGTTCGGCATGCGCTACGAGATCTTCGACGCCGTGTTCGTCGTCCCGCCCGGTCGCCCGATCATGGTCACCGAGCACAACACGACGCCGCCCGAGCTCGTGGACGTGCCCGAGGTCAAGCGCGGCTGTGAGCTGTCGATCCTCCAGCGCCACAACCTGGCACTGGCGTACCGGGTGGCGTGCGACAGCGAATTCAACGTCGAGCTCGACCGGTCCATCGGCATCCCCGAGGACAGGCTCGCCGTCCTCCACCTACCCCCGGCCCACGTCGCCGCGTCGCGGCGACGATCGGACTTCGGTTCCTTCGACGGCCCGGTCCGCCTGCTGTTCCTGGGGCGCTTCGTCCGGGCGAAAGGGGTCGCGGACCTCCTCGACGCCGTGGGCACGCTCTGGGCGGCGGGCGACGACCGCTTCACACTGACCCTGGCCGGCAACCCGCGCTTCTCGGACCCGCTGGTGATGGACCAGGTGGAGCGCGGCCTCGACCGCCACGGCGGCGCCGGGCGCCTGTCGCTCGTGGCCACGCCGTCCGACGAGCACATCGCCGAGCTGCTGGCCGAGTCGGACGTGCTGGTGATCCCCTCGTACCACGAGGGGTACTGCGTCCCCGTGGTCGAGGCGTACACGGCGGGCTGCTACGTCGTCGGCTACGGCGCCGGCAACCTGCCCAATGTCGTCGGCGGCCTGGGCACGCTGGTCCCCACCGGCGACGTGGCGGGCCTGACCGAGGCACTGCGCGACGTGGTCGGGCGCCTGTCCTCGGCCGGCGTTGGCGTCGCGCCCGTCCGGATGCCGACGGCGTCGGGCGACGCGGACTTCGCCACGTGGTCCGCGGCGGTGGCCCGCCACCTGGAGGACTACTCGGCCTCGGCCTACACCCGGCGCTTCATCTCGCTGGTGGCCGAGCTGGCCGAGGCGTCGCCCGCCGGGCTCTCGGGCAACCTCCGCACCGCCATGGACGCCCGTCTCGACGAGCTCTCGGGTGCGTCAGAGGTGACTCCATGAGCACGGCACGCGGTCCTGCCGTGGCACGGTCCGTGTCGGTGGTGGTCAACACCTACAACCGCGCGGAGAGCCTGCGTCTCACCCTGGCGGCGCTGGCACAGCTCGACCACCAGGCCCTGGAGGTGGTGGTGGTCGACGGGCCGTCCACCGACGACACCGAGGCGGTCCTGGCGGAGTACGCCGGGCGCATCAAGACCGGTCGGTGCGGATCGCGCAACCTGTCCGAGTCGCGCAACATCGGCATTCGCCTGGCGGCAGGCGAGATCGTCGCCTTCATCGACGACGACGCCTATCCCGACCCTGGTTGGCTCGGCCCCCTGGTCCAGGCCTACGACGACCCCGAGGTGGCTGCCGCGGGCGGGCCCGTCTACAACCAGTCGGGGTTCTACGTGCAGGCGTGGTCGAGCTTCGTCGACCGCCTCGGCAACGCCTGGGTGGAACGGGACCCCGACTTCGACATCGTCCCCTCCATCTGCGCGCCGGGGAGCAACGTCATCCCGTACACCATGGGGACCAACTCGAGCTTCCGGCGCGACGCCCTGGTGGCGGTCGGGGGCTTCGACGAGGAATTCGAGTACTACCACGACGAATCCGACCTCTGCCGGCGCCTCGTCGACGCCGGCTACCTCGTCCGGCCCCTCGACGACGGGTTCGTCTACCACAAGTTCCTGCCCAGCACCGTGCGGGACGAGCCCGACCTCGTGCGCGACCACTACTCGATCTTCAAGAACAAGACCTACTTCGCGTTGCGCCATGCCACCGGGTACCTGCCTTTCACCGACATCGCCGCCGATCTCACGTCCTTCCTCCACGACCGGACGCTCGAGGCCGACGACGCCGCCGCGCAGGGCCGCCTGTCGGTGGCCGATCGGGCCACGTTCGACCTCGACCGGCGCGACGGGCCCCAGGCCGGCTACCGGGCGTTCCTCGCCGGTCCGCCGCGCACCAGGCCCGCGGCGTGGTTCGGCGAGGGACATGCGCCGTTCCTCCTCTTCCCGACGACCCGGCCGCCGGGCGGGAAGCTGCACCTGTGCTTCCTGTCCCAGGAGTACCCGCCGATGCGGGTCAACGGCATCGCCCGCGTGGTCCACGGCATGGCGACGAGCCTGGCCCGCGCCGGCCACGTGGTGCGGGTGCTCACCAGGGGTGCGGACCACCCGCGCATCGACCTGGAGGACGGGGTGTGGGTGCACCGGATCCCCGTGGCCGCCCAGCCGCCCCCGGCGGGCGCGCACCCGGGGCTGCCGGCGGTCCCCGCACATCTGTGGGACTACGCCGCCTCCATGCACGCCGAGCTGCTGCGCATCCACGGGTTGCGACCCGTCGACATCGTCGAGGCACCGAACTGGGACTCCGAGGGGATCGCCGCGCTGGTCGACGGGCGGTTCCGGGTGCTGGTCAGCCTGCACACGCCCATCGCCACCGTTGCCCGGGTGGACACCGCCATGGGTGCCCGCCTCGCCGGCGACGACCCGACCATCCGCCAGATGATCGACCTCGACCGCTACTGCTACGCCCGGGCGGACGGCATCCTGGCCAACAGCCACGCCATCGTCGAGGAGATCGAGTCCGAGTACGGGATCACCCTGGGCCCCGAGCGCACGCGGTTGGTCCCGCACGGGGTGGCCGACCGCCCGGCCACCGTCCGCCCGGCGACGCGCCCGGGCAAGGTCCAGGTCCTCTTCGTGGGCCGCCTCGAGGCGCGCAAGGGGATCGACACCTTGCTGGCCGCGGTGCCGGGGCTGGCCGAACGGTTCCCCGACGTGATGTTCACCGTGGTGGGCGACGACTCGCTCCCCTCGCCGTCGGGGCGCACCTACCGCGAGGAGTTCGAGGACTCCACGCCGCGCTGGCGGGGCCGCGTGCAGTTCACGGGCGCCCTCGACGACCCCCTGCTGTGGCGCTACTACGCGGGCTGCGACCTGCTGGTGGCCCCGTCGCGCTACGAGTCGTTCGGCCTGATGGTGGTCGAGGCCATGACCTTCGCCAAGCCGGTCGTGGCCGGCGCGGTGGGCGGCATGCCCGAGATCGTCGTCGACGGCGAGACCGGCCTGCTCGTCCCCCCCGACGACCCCGCCGCCCTGGCCGGCGCCCTCGCCGCCTTGATCGAGTCCCCCGAGCGCCGAACGGCGATGGGCGCGGCGGGGCGAGCACGCTACGAGTCGCACTTCTCCCTGGAGGCGATGGCCCAGGGTGCCGAGGGGTTCTACCGCGAGCTCCTGCGGGCCGGTAGGGTCCCCGGGAAGGATCTGTCCAGTGCCCGATCTTGACCTGCCCGCCGACGTCGACGTGGAGCTGCTCAAGGAGCTCGTCTTCTCGCGTCCGTGGTTCCACACGATCGATCTCGGCCACGGCATCGTGACGCCGGGCATCGACCAGTCGTGGGCGAAGCTCCAGCTCCTCGACTTCCCGGAATCGCTGGAGGGGAAGACCGTCCTCGACGTCGGCGCCTACGACGGGTTCTTCTCCTTCGAGGCCGAGACCCGGGGAGCGACGCGTGTCGTCGCCGCGGACGACTACTGCTGGAGCCACCCCGCCGATCCCATGACCAACGGCGAGGGCTTCGACATCGCGCGCTGGGCCCGGCGCAGCACCGTCGAAAAGCGGTGGATCCCGGTGGAGGACATCGGCCCCGAGACGGTCGGCATGTTCGACGTCGTCCTCTTCCTCGGCGTCCTCTACCACTCCCCCGACCCGCTCGGGTACCTGCGCCGCGTCCACTCGGTGTGCGCGGGCACCCTCATCCTCGAGACCCACGTCGACGGGCTCGACTACGACCGCCCGATGATGGTCTTCTACCCCGGGGACACGCTGAACAACGACGCGTCGAACTTCTTCGGACCCAACCGCCTGTGCGTCGAGGCCATGCTCCGCGAGGTCGGTTTCCGGGACGTGCGGCTCGTGTCGCACCACGGCTCGCGCATGGCCTTCCACGCGTCGCGCTAGGGACCGTCCCGTGGACAGCGAGCACCCGTCCGCACCGGAGGCCGACGAGCCGACCGGGGTGTCGCCGGAAAGGGGCGCCGTCCCGGCGCGCGTCCCGCGCCCGGGGTCGCCGCGGGCCAAGGCCCAACAAAAGCGC
>DASPTT010000149.1:0-3223 GCA_035623275.1 Acidimicrobiales bacterium | reverse complement strand
CGGCCCGGGCCGGGGAGGCCGGCAAGGGCTTCGCCGTGGTGGCCAACGAGGTCAAGGAGCTGGCCAAGGAGACGGCCAAGGCCACCGAGGACATCAGCGCCAAGATCGAGGCGATCCAGGGGGACACCAACGGTGCGGTCGCCGCCATCGAACAGATCGCCCAGGTCATCGACCAGATCTCCGAGATCCAGACCACGATCGCCGGCGCGGTCGAACAACAGAAGGTCACGACGAACGAGATCGCCACGCGTGTCAACGAGGCGGCGGCCTCGGCAGCGGAGATCGCCGCTGCGGTGGCCGACGTCACCGACACGTCGCGGCCCGGCCACGGCGACCAGGCGTCGTAGGCCGACAAGAAGGCACCCCGGACGGGACGACGTGAGCACACCACTTCGGGTACTGCTCGTCGACGACTCAGCGGTCGTCCGCCACCTCGTGTCCGACATCCTCCGTTCGGAGGAGGGCATCGAGGTGGCGGGCGTCGCCGAGAACGGTCGGCGCGGGTTGGAGCGCATCGAGGAGCTCCAACCCGACGTCGTCGTCCTCGACGTCGAGATGCCGATCCTCGACGGGCTGGCCACGCTCCGGGAGCTGCGCCCGCGCTGGCCGCGGCTCCCGGTCATCATGTTCTCGACCCTGACCGAGCGCGGCGCGGCCTCGACCCTGAGCGCACTGGCCGCCGGGGCCAACGACTACGTGACCAAGCCGGGCCGCCTGGCGGGGCGCTCCGAGGCCGAGGCGGCGGTGCGCGAGAACCTGGTGCCGCTCGTGAGAAGCTGGGGCCGCCTCGTGCGCACCCGGCAGCCCGAGACGCCCACGCCCGTCGTCGCCCGGCGCAGCCCCGGCCGAGTCGCCCCGCCGGTGCGGGCGCTGGTGATCGGCTCCTCGACCGGGGGCCCGGTGGCGCTCACCAACCTGATCCCCGCGCTGCCGGCGTCGCTGCCAGTGCCCGTGCTGATCGTGCAGCACATGCCCACGGTCTTCACCCGCATGCTGGCCGAGCGCCTCGACGAGCGCAGCCCGCTCACCGTGGTGGAAGCCGTCGACGGCACGGCCCTGCATCCCGGGACGGTCTATGTCGCCCCCGGGGGCATCCACATGACCGTGGCCCGGCGGGGCACGGACGTGGTGGTCGCGCTCGACGACAGTGCGCCCGAGAACTCGTGCAAGCCCGCGGTCGACGTCCTCTTCCGCAGCACCGTCCCGGTCTGGGGACCGGGCACCCTGGCCGCGGTGCTCACGGGCATGGGCCAGGACGGCATGCTCGGCGCCGAACAGATCGTGGAGGCCGGGGGGACCGTCGTCGCCCAGGACGAGTCCAGCTCGGTCGTCTGGGGCATGCCCGGCGCGGTGGCCAAAGCGGGCCTGGCCAGCGACATCCTGCCCCTGGCCGACATCCCCGCGGCCCTGCTGCGCCGGATGTCCCTCGCCCCGGTGAGGTCGGCATGACCGTTGCCGTCCCCGAGTTCCAGTACCTGCGCGACGTGCTGCACAAGCATTCGGCCATCGTCCTGGCCGACGACAAGCAGTACCTGGTCGAGGCGCGCCTCGCCCCCATCGCCCGGGACCTGGGCTTCGACTCGGTCGAGGACGTCGTGCGCGAGATGCGCCGCGGCGACCGGGGACTTCAGGACCGCGTGGTCGAGGCGATGACCACCAACGAGACCTCGTGGTTTCGCGACGTCCACCCCTTCAACGCGTTGCGCGACACGATCCTGCCGGAGCTGATCGACCGCAACCGCGAGTCGAGGACCCTGTCCGTCTGGAGCGCGGCGTGCTCCACGGGCCAGGAGCTCTACTCGGTGGCCCTGCTGCTCGACGCCCACTTCTCCGAGGTCGAGTACTGGAACCTCGAGCTGCTCGGCACCGACCTGAACAACACCGTCGTCGACCGGGCCCGTGCCGGGTCCTTCAGCGGCCTCGAGATCAACCGCGGCCTGCCCGCGGCCATGATCGCCCGGTACTTCGTGCGGGACGGGGCCAACTTCGTGATCCATGCGCGCCTGCGCAACAAGGTGCGGTTCGAGAAATTCAACCTGGCCGCACAGTGGACGGGCCTGCCGACCTTCGACCTGATCCTCCTTCGCAACGTCCTCATCTACTTCGACCAGCCGACCAAGAAGCAGATCCTGGACGCGGCGTGCCGCCAGCTCGCGCCCTGGGGGTACCTGGCGATGGGCGGCGCCGAGTCCCCCATCGGGATCACCGACACGCTCGAGACCGTTGCGATCGGTGGCGCCACCTTCTACCGACCGGAGGGCAGATGACGCACGCACTCGTGGTAGACGACTCACGGTCCATGCGGTCGATCCTCGGCCGCATCCTGCGGGGGTTCGGCATGGACGTCGAGGAGGCGCCCGACGGTCGGGCCGCCCTCGACCGGCTGGTCGAGGGCGAGCGACCCGACGTGGCGCTCGTCGACTGGCACATGCCCAACATGACCGGCGTCGAGCTCGTGTCGGAAGTGCGGAGCCGCCCGGAGCTCGCCGGCATGACCATCGTCATGGTGACGAGCGAGAGCGAGCCCGACCAGATCGGTCTCGCCCTGGCCGCGGGGGCCGACGAGTACATCATCAAGCCGTTCACGCCGGACGCTGTCGCCGACAAGCTCGCCATGCTCGGCATCGGCCCGGGCGCGTCAGGTTGCAACCAGACAGGAGAGGGCACAGCGCCATGACCATCACCAGCTTCAGCGACGAGACGGTCGCCGAGATCACCAAGGAGATCTGGTCGGCGATCGTCGACGACTCCGGCTCCCTGGTGGCCCGCGGCGCGGTGACCGACTACGGGGATCTCACCGGGTCGGTCGACATCAGCGGCTCGTGGAACGGGACCTTCTACCTGTCCTTCTCGCTGACGGCGGCGCGGCAGGCGGCGGCGAAGATGTTCGCGGCCGAGGCCGAGGACCTGAGCGACGACGACGTGCGTGACGCCGTAGGCGAGCTCATCAACATCATCGGCGGGAACCTCAAGGCGCTGCTGCCCCCACCGGCGCTCTTGTCGCTCCCAACCGTGGCCACGGGCCTCCCCAAGCCGACGCATCTCGACGAGGCGGAGCTCGTGAGCGAGCTGCGCTTCGACTGGATCGACGAGCCCATCGTCATCGCCGTCTGGCGCGCGCCGGACGACCAGTGACCGCCTCCGACGACGCGGGGGCACCTGACGGCCCGGCCGCCGCAGGCCCGGCCGCCGCAGGCCCGCCCGCCACCGCCAGATCGACCGG
>DASPTT010000148.1:0-2159 GCA_035623275.1 Acidimicrobiales bacterium | reverse complement strand
CCTTCATCCTCATGAAGGTCATCGGCTGGGTCCTGCGCGGCACCCGCTACAAGGACGAGGTGCTCGAGAGCGGCGACCTCGCCATCCACGACGAGGAGGCCTTCCCCGAGGCGAAGTTCGCCGAGCGGGTCGGGGCCTTTGCCATGGCCGGCATCGGCGCCGGTGAGGTGGGCCCCCCGAGCGCGGCCTCCGTACCGGGGCCCGCCCCCGGCGCGGCGCCGACGCCGGCGCCCTCCGCACCGGAACCGACCCACTGACCGCGACGAGCGAGAACGAGAAGGAGAGAAAGCACATGAAGCTGGTCGTGGCGGTCCTCAAGCCCTTCAAGCTCGACGAGGTGAAGGAGGCCCTGAAGACGATCGGGGTCCAGGGCATGACCCTCACCGAGGCGCAGGGCTTCGGCCGCCAACGCGGGCACACCGAGGTGTACCGCGGTGCGGAGTACGAGGTGGACTTCGTCCCCAAGATCCGGGTCGAGGTGCTCGTCGACGACGCACAGGCGGACGAGGTCGTCAACGCCATCGTGACCACGGCGGCCACCGGCAAGATCGGTGACGGCAAGGTCTGGGTGGTCCCCGTGGAGTCGGCGGTGCGGGTGCGCACCGGCGAGCGAGGGGCGGACGCCCTATAGGGCTCCAACAGCAGTAGGCGGTCGGTGGCCCGTCACGTCGGCGGCCTGCGGTTCCCTCCCCCCTTGGGAGCCGTGGGTCAGCCGGCCTGGCGGGCCACCGCCTCCGCCGCAGCCTTGATGGCGGCGGGGTCGCCGAGGAACCGGTCGTCGGCGATGGTGAGGTCGTCCTCGAAGCGGAACAGCCAGGGGACGCCGGTGGGGACCTCGAGACCGACGATGGCGTCGTCGGGGATCTGCTTCAGGTGCTTCACCAGTGCCCGGATCGAGTTCCCGTGCGCGACCACGAGCACGCCGCCGTACGCACGGAGGTCCGGGACGATGTCGTCGTCCCAGTAGGGCAGCATCCGGGCCACCACGTCGGCCAGGCACTCGGTCCGGGGGATGGCCTCCCGGGGGACGTCCCGGTAGCGGGGGTCGCCCGCTGCGTCCCGCTCGTCGCCCCGGTCGAGAGGCGGCGGGGGTGTGTCGTAGGAGCGGCGCCACACCTTGACCTGTTCGGGGCCGAACTCCTCTGCGGTCTCCTTCTTGTTCCTGCCCTGGAGGGCGCCGTAGTGGCGCTCGTTGAGCCGCCAGTGGCGCCGGACCGGGAGCCAGGCGCGCCCCAGCTCGTCCAGGGTGATGTTGGCCGTGCGGATGGCCCGGGTGAGCACCGACGTGTGGACGACGCGCAGGTCCAGGCCGTTGGCCTGCTCCTCGCGCAGCAACCGCCCGGCCTGGCGGGCCTCGTCCTCCCCGAGCGGGGTCAGGTCGACGTCGGTCCAGCCCGTGAACAGGTTCTCGGCGTTCCAGGTCGACTCGCCGTGTCGGAGCAGCACCAGGTCGGGCACGGCAGGCGAGCGTAGTGCGGCCAACCGGCGGGGCCCAGGTGGCGAGAGAGCGGGACGGCCTCTCCACCCAGATGAGCAGGGATTTTCCTGCCATCGCCCGCCACCGAAGATCTTGATACAAGTCCACTCAAGTTTGCTATACTCAGAGCAATCAGATCACCAGCCCGGCGAGGGTCGCCGGGTGGCGCAGCACCTCTCGGAGGCCCCCCATGCCCAAGGCCGTCGGAATCGACCTCGGCACCACCAACTCGGTAGTCAGCGTCCTCGAGGCCGGCGAGCCGGCCGTGATCCCCAACGCCGAGGGCAGCCGGACCACGCCCTCGGTGGTCGGGTTCTCCAAGGCCGGCGAAGTCCTCGTCGGCGAGGTGGCCAAGCGTCAGGCGATCACGAACCCGGACCGGACGATCCGGTCGGTCAAGCGCCACATGGGCACGTCCTGGAGCGTCGACATCGACGGGAAGAAGTACACCGCCCAGGAGATCTCGGCCCGCATCCTCCAGAAGCTCAAGCGAGACGCGGAGTCCTACCTCGGCGACACGGTGACCCAGGCGGTCATCACCGTCCCCGCCTACTTCGACGACGCCCAGCGCACCGCCACCAAGGAGGCGGGCCAGATCGCGGGCCTCGAGGTGCTTCGCATCATCAACGAGCCGACCGCGGCCGCCCTGGCCTACGGGCTCGACAAGGAGAACAAGGAGCAG
>DASPTT010000147.1:0-2000 GCA_035623275.1 Acidimicrobiales bacterium | reverse complement strand
GTTTTTAGTTAACTAAAAACTCGGTCTGAGCCCACGACCGCCTGCTTGATGAGTGGACAGTTGCCATCCGCTATGGCCGCACCGGCCAGAGCGGGCGGGAGATGCGGTTCGCTTCGCCGCAGCCCGATGAAATGCGGGCGGTCATCCGCGACCGGCTACGCCGCCGCCTGTCGGCACCCAAGCGGATCGGCTGTCCCTACCGCCTGGCCGCCTTCAGCACAGCACCGGGTTTTGACACCCAAGCCTGGCTGCCCGGCGACGTCATGGCCAGGTTCTTTCAGGCGACGTGACGCGGCGAGAGTGCGAAATAGCTCCGAAGATTTCGTGCAACTTATCGATGAAAATTACACTACTTGAGGGCCGAGCGCACGCGCCGCACCACCTCCTTCAACACCTTGACCCGCGCCCACTCCTTGTTGTTCCCCTCCACCAACATCCACGGCGACGACTCCGTCCCCGTCCGCTCGATCATCTCGCACGCCGCCGCCTCGTAGGACGACCAGCGGTCCCGGTTCCGCCAGTCCTCCGCCGTCAGCTTGTACTGCTTGTACGGCGTCGTCTGCCGGGCCTCGAAGCGGCGCAGTTGCTCCTCCGGCGTGATCGCCAGCCAGAACTTCGCCACGATCAGCCCGAATTCGGTCAACTGCTCCTCGAATGCGTTGATCTCCTCATAGGCCCGCCGCCACTGCTCGGGACGCGCGAAACCCTCGACGCGCTCGACCAGCACCCGGCCGTACCACGAGCGGTCGTAGATCATCACCCGACCCGACGGCGGCAGGTGACGCCAGAACCGCCACAGGTAGGGGTGGGCCCGCTCCTCGTCCGTCGGCGCCGCCACCGACAGGACCTGGTAGTCGCGCGCGTCCATCGCCGCCGTCAGCCGACGGATCGCGCCCCCCTTGCCGGCCGCGTCCGGGCCCTCGAACACCAGGATCAGGGACCTCTCCCTCTTGCGGAGCCGTCGGCTGAGCAGGCCGAGCTCGCCCTGCGCCCGGAGCAATTCTTTCTTGTAGGTCCCCGGGTCCAGGGCCAGGCCCATGTCCAGACGGCTGATGACGTTCACCGAATCCGGCGGTAAGGGGACAAGGCGCGGCTCCGACGCGGGCGACACCGACCTCACCTGCTCCAGGCGACCGCGCAGGGCATCCAGCAGCACCTGCGCCACGGTCAAGTGGCGGTAGCGACGGTCCGTCCCCTCGACGATCGTCCACGGCGCCTCCGCCGTGCCCGTGCGGCGCAGCACGTGCTCGCTGACGCTGCGGTGGGCGTCATAGCGCTTGAACAGCCCCCAGTCCCGCTTCATCACCCGCCAGCGCTGGCGCGGGTCGGCCTCGAGGGCCTTGAGCCGCCCCTTCTGGGCATTCCTGGACAGGTGCAGCCAGAACTTCACGAGGAGGACACCCTCGCGATGCAGCATCCGTTCGAACTCGACGATCCGATCGATCGCCTGGTCCAGTTGGGGGAGGGTGATCCGGCCGAAGGTGCGGTCGAGGATCGGTCCGGCGTGCCACGCCCCGAAGAAGATCCCGATCCGACCCCGGGGCGGCAGCGCCCGCCAGAACCGCCACATCGCCGGCCGTTGCCGCTCCTCGTCGGTGGGCTCCCTCATGGCGTGGGTCTCGATGCCGCGCGCATCCAGCCACTCCAGCAGGAGGTCCACCGTCTCGGCCTTGCCCGCGCCGCCGACGCCCGCCACGATCACGATGACCGAGAGGTTGGCCTCGGCCAGCTCCCGCTGCGCCTCGAGCAGGGCCGCGCGGAGCCGGGGCGCCTCCCGCGCGTAGGTCGGCTTATCGACCCGGTGACCCAGTTCTGCGTTCTCGAACATGGGGCTTCGGACTCCGAACCTGGCCGGAGAGGACCGCCGACGCTCGAGGAGAGAGAGCCCGAGGCCGCTGTCCACCTCCTCGTCAAGCATATCAAGGGAGGGAGGTCCCGGCGACCAGACCCTGCCCTTTGGGTAGGCGTGGATACTCCCCTTTCACATCGGTCTAACGGTC
>DASPTT010000146.1:0-14277 GCA_035623275.1 Acidimicrobiales bacterium | reverse complement strand
CCTCGACCTCGTCGCCCCGGCGCGTCTGGTCGAGCTTCCACTCGTACCCGGCGCGCGTCGTTCCTACGTAGTCGCCCCTGTGCGGATTCGCCGTGTCGAAATTCACCGCCAACCAGGGGGACGAGACCAGACTCATGATGCGCGCCAACCCCATGGGCGACAGCGAGATGGTCCCGTGAGGCTCCATGGCCAGAAGCACCCGGCAATCTTCCGCCACGGGCAGGATCTCGGTGAGACGCTCCCTGATGATGCCGAGTGCGGCCTCGTGCGCGAGGTCGTCGGGGCACCGACCCTCTCCGGTGATCACGACGGGGACGCCGGCCGCCGCGGCCCAGCGGATGCTCGTCTGCAGGTCGGGGACCGCGTCGGGATCGGTGATGAGCTCGCGATGGCTTCCCATCCCCGATACGCCGGTGAACCCCAGGCGCTCGATCGTGCGCCGGAACTTCACCGGATCGTCGTTCCAGGGGTCGACGTGCGAGCACCACGACAGGTTGCTCTCGACCTCGACGTACCCGAACCCGGCGAGCCTCACGCGCTCGAGCGCGTCTTCCAGCTCCAGGTGCCGGAACCCCACGGCGTTGCAGCCAAGCTTCATGGGATCCTCGCTCGTCAGGTGGGCGGGAGCTCCTCGGCGTCCTCGTCGAGGCCCAGCAGCCGCGCCGGATTGCGCTTGACCATCGTCTCGATGTCCCTGCGGTCGACACCCATGGCGAGGAGCAGCCGGACGTACAGCTTCATCGCCTCGACAGGGGGTGGGAGGAGCATCGATCCGTGATCTGTGGAGAGCACCAGACGTTCCGGTCCCACCTTTCGGATGACATCGAGCATCTCCTCGCGGTCACAGCCGGGATTGTTGAAATGGGGCACGGTGCCGTACATGTACAGCCCGACATAGGCGCCGAGCCTGCCCATCTCGGCCTGCTGCTCCGGTGTCGCCCTGTTCACGCTGAACTGGGGGTGGGTGATCAGGACGCGCTCGACGCCCGCCTTGCGCGCCTCCTCGATGACGACGAAGCGCTCCCGGGTCCCGAGGTGGCAGGTGTCCAGGATGGCGCCGTACTCGGCCACCAGGTCGAAGATCGCGTAGAGCTCGGGGCGCAGGCCTCCGTCCTCGGTGAGGATCTCGATCCCTCCGGTCTCTCCGAGCACCTGACGGTGATGGGCCGCGTCGTGACTCGGCAACCACACGCATCTGCCCCCGAGCTTGAGCGAGGTCTTGACGGCCACCGGGTTGAGCCCCCCGACCGCGTAGTTGAGGACGACGCCACCGAAGACCCTGAACCGTTCGCTCCGGCCCGAGTCCCTGGCATGGCGATCCATGATCTGCTGGACGAAGTACGCCATCGGGGCCGTGTCCAGATGGTGGCTCTTGCAGCAGATGGCCCGCATCCCGGCGTCGGAACAACCACGGGCGATCTCGGCGAAGTCCCAGCCCGTGTCCACAAGGGCTTCGGGGTACCCGTGCACATGGATGTCGATGGCGCCCTTCATGATGGGCGCGATGTCGGATTCGGTGATGTTGCCGGTGGCACCGAGCAGCTCGACGGTGTGGTAGCTCAGCTTCGCCCGCTGCACCCATTCAGGCTTCAGGGACTCCTCGACGATGTCTTCGTGAAGATCGGTCATGCGTGCTCCTCCTCACCACCTTCACCACTTCGAAACGACCATCTTCTTCCTGGTGTAGAAGTCGATGCCGTCGCTTCCCTGGACGTGCAGGTCGCCGAAGAACGAGCCCTTCCAACCCGAGAAGGGATAGAAGGCGAAGGGCTGGGCCACGCCGACGTTGACCCCGACCATCCCCACCTCGGCTCGCTCGCGAAAGGCCCTGGCCGTCCCGCCGCAGCTCGTGAAGACGACCGCCATGTTGCCGAGCCTCCCGGCGTTGACCAGATCGATGGCCTCGTCGATGTCCGACACCCGTGACACGCACAGCACCGGACCGAAGATCTCCTCACGCGCCACGGCCATGTCGGGAGAGACGCCGTCGAGCACCGTGGGACCGAGGAAGAACCCCTGCCGTTCGGCATACGGCCGGCCGTCCACCACCAAGTCGGCGCCTTCGGCGACGCCCCGCTCGATGCAGGAGACGACCCAGTCCCGGTGCTCCGCCCTGACCAGTGGACCCATGTCGACCCCGGGCTGGTCACCGGGTCCCACGAGCAGGTTGTGCGCCCCTTTCTCGAGTTGTTCGAGCAGGTCGGACGCGACGGCACCCACCGCCACCGCCACGCTCCCGGCCAGGCACCGCTCTCCGGCGTTGCCGAAGGCAGAGGACAACACTGCGGGGACGGCTCGATCCAGATCGGCGTCGTCCATCACGACCATGTGGTTCTTCGCCCCACCCAGGGCCTGCGCCCGCTTGTGCCCGGCGGCGGCCACCTCGTAGACGTGCCGAGCCGCCGCCTCGGAGCCCACGAACGACACGGCTCGCACGCCGGGGTGGGAGATCAGCGCCTCTGCCGTGGACCGGGCCCCATGGACGACGTTGAGCACGCCCGGGGGGAACCCGGCCTCGAGCGACAGCTCGGCAAGGCGTGCCGCCCCGAGGGGGGTGCGCTCGGAGGGCTTGAGAACGAATGTGTTTCCCGCCACCAAGGCGAGCGGGAACATCCAGAGCGGGATCATGACCGGGAAGTTGAAGGGAGAGATGCCGGCCACCACACCCACCGGGAAGCGGTAGAGGTCCTGGTCCACTCCCGAGGTCGCCTGGCGGAGCGTCCGGCCCTGCAGGTGGGTCGGGGCGCCGCAGGCGAATTCGACCACCTCGATGCCCCGGCGCACCTCTCCACGGGCCTCGTCGAGGGTCTTGCCGTGGTGCCGGGTCACCAGCGCCGCCAGCTCCTCGGCGTGCCGGTCGAGGAGGTCCCGGTACCCGAACATCAGGCCGACCCTGTCTGCGAGCGAGCTGGCGGCCCAGCCTGGATACGCCGCGGTCGCCGCGCCCACGGCGGCGTCCACCTCGTCGCGCCCCGAGAGAGGCACCTCCTCGATGACCTCGGCCGTGGCCGGCTGATAGACCGGCAAGGTCTCGACCGCCGGCCTGGACCACCGACCCCCGATGAGGTTCTCGACCACGGGCACACCCCCGGCGCCGACACGCACCGAATGTCTGCACCGTACGGACCTGTCAGGCGTCCCGGAAGGGCCGGAAGTCGGTTTGACGTCGCACACACCGTTGGCGTGTGCACGAGAAGGCGACCGACCCCGGCGCCACCACCCTGTCAGCGGCGCGACATCGGCGGCTCACGTGCCCCACTGGCCCAGCCACGGGGCCGTCGCCGCAAGGAGCTCGTCGGTCATCGCCACGACCCGCTCGTAGGGCAGGGCGCCGGTCATCTGGTCGGTGAGCATCGCCTCGACGACGATGGCGCGATTGCAGGTGAGGGCCGCCTCGACCGTGAGCTCCTGCGACACCACGATCCGCCGCAGGTACTCCCCGAGGACCGAGCTCACCGCGACGTGGTCGCGGGGCGCGACCCCGGCCGCGCCCACGACGCCGATGCACTCGAGGACCGGTCCGTGGGGCAGTCCGGTCACCTGGCCGATGTTCGGCACGTTGACCGGCAGGTTGACGTCGCGCCCGGTGACGAGCGCGTCGAGCAGCGGCGCCACCAGCTCTCCCGAGGGCCACGGCCAGATCTCCGTGGCGGCCAAGAGGGAGGCCAGATCGGCGTCGTCCTGGGCCTTGTCGGCACGGTGACCCTCGATGCCATAGTGGTGGACGCCCCAGTCGCGCCCGTGGCCGCTCGCCTCGGTGACGAACCCCGGGAAGAACTCCGCGACGTGGGTGTCCGAGGACCCGGGCAGGACGCCGAAGCGCCGGAACAGCTCGAACTTCAGGCGGTTGTTGGCCAGGACGTCACCCTTGGTCCACTTGTCGCCGGCCGAGACCTTGCGCCAGTGGGCGCCGGCGGGGGGTTCCATCCAGATCGGTTCGTCGGCACGCGTCCCCGGCTCGTCGAGCAGGGCGCGGAGCATCGAGAACCCGTCGTCGCCGCCGATGCGCAGCGCGGTGACCAGCGGAAGGTGGTTGACCCCGCCGACCACCGGGTCGACCTCCAGCATGCCCACGTCGAAGAGCAGGCTCGTCATCCAGCTCAGGCCCACGAGTTCGTTGCAGAGGCCGACGGCCCGCACCGTCGTCTCCCTGGTGACGGCCCGACACAGGGCGGTGAGCGGGTTGCTCACATTGACCAGCAGCGCGTCGGGGCAGTGCTCCTCCATGGCCCGGGCGATCCCCACCAGCACCGGGATGCTGCGCAAGGCCCGGGTGATCCCACCCGGGCCGACGCTGTCGCCAACGGGCTGGTGCACCCCGTAGCGGGCGGGGATCTCGAGGTCGTGGACCATCGAGTCGAAGCCCCCCACGGACAGCGCGGTGACGACGAACTGCGCGCCGTCGAGCGCGGCGCCGAGGTCCGAGGTGGCAGTGGCCCTCATCCCGGTGCCCCGCAGCGCCGCGATCCTGTCGACGAGCTCCAGCATGCGCGGCAGGCCGGCGGGCACGATGTCCATCAGCGCCACCTCGCTGTCGGCCAGCGAGGGCGTGTTGGCGAAGTCCGTCAGAAGCCGCGGCGTCCAGTGCGTGCTCCCGCCCCCGATGATCGCGATCCGCGTCGACATAGTGCCTCCCCCGTCCCCCTGAGAGGGATGCTACGCCGTAGGAACATCGGGCACCTCGAGGCCGGCGCCAGGAGCGGGCCGCACCCCTGGCCGGGTCGCTCGTCGGGGAGGGGCAGGGGCGTTGGCCGCATCGAGGGGCCTGCGGGACGACCAGAAGCCGTTCAGCAGCCGGCAAGCGTCGTCCGGAGATCATGGCTACCTTGGCGGTATGACGCCGGCGGCTTCGGGCGAGACGGGCAGGCTTCTCGTCTTCCCCGAGGGCTTCCTGTGGGGCGTGGCCTCCGCCGCCCACCAGATCGAGGGCGGGAACACCAACAACGACTGGTGGGACTGGGAGCACAACCCCGCGTCGGGATGCGTCGAGTCGAGCGGTGACGCGTGCGACTCCGCACACCGCTGGCCCGAGGACCTGGACCTGGTGGCCGGGCTCGGGCTCCGTGCCTATCGCTTCTCCCTCGAATGGAGCCGGATCGAGCCCGCGGAAGGTGAATGGTCCCGCGCCGCGCTGGACCACTACCGCAGGATCTGCGAAGGGTGTCGCACCCGGGGCATCGAACCGGTCGTGACGTTTCACCACTTCAGCTCCCCCCGGTGGTTCGCGGCGCGCGGAGGCTGGGAGGCTCCTGATGCACCGGAGCGGTTCGCCCGCTTCGTCGAACGGTCGGCCGCGCGCCTGGGGGACCTCGTCGGCTGGGCGTGCACCCTCAACGAGCCGAACGTGGTGGCCGCCCTCGGGTACTCGGTCGGCGTGTACCCGCCAGGCGAGCGAGACCAGCTCGGCAAGCACCTCGCCGTCAACGCCGCACTGGTGCGCGCACATCGGTTGGCAGTGGACGCCATGCGGTCGGGTCCGGGTGACTACCCGGTGGGCCTGACGCTGTCCATGGAGGAAATGGTGGCGGGGCCCGGCGGGGAACAAGCCCGGGACGTCGCCGAGCAGATCGTCGAGGACACGTTCCTCGATGCAACGGGGGGAGACGACTTCATCGGGGTGCAGTGCTACGAACGCCGGATCTTCGGCCCGACCGGTCCGATCCCACCCGAACCCGGTGCCCGACTCACCGAGGCCGGCTTCGAGTTCTGGCCCCACGTGGTCGAGCACACGGTGCGGCGGGCGGCGCGGGTCACGGGGCTCCCCGTCGTGGTCACGGAGAACGGCCTCGCCACCCAGGACGACGCCGAGCGCATCGAGTTCATCGGCGAGGCCCTCCGGGGATTGCACCGCTGCATCGCCGACGGCGTCGACGTCCGCGGCTATTTCGTCTGGAGCCTCCTCGACAGCTTCGAGTGGAACCGCGGATTCCACGGGATGCTCGGTCTGCACGAGGTGGATCGCGAGACCTTCGAACGAAGGCCGAAACCAAGCGCGGCCTGGTACGGATCGGTGGCGAGGGCCAACGCCCTCGGGCCTCGCGGCTGACGTCGCCACCCTCGTGGCCGCCGTGCCGCCGGCGAGGATCGACGCATCGGCCTCGGCCCGGTCATCCGGCACCCCGATGACGCCCCTCGCCGTCCGAGGACTCCTGGAGCCTGCCGACGAGCGGCCGCAACCAGTCGACGAACTCCGAGGCGCCCCCCTCTGGCGTCGGAACCCAGTGGGAGGGCACCGGCCGGGTGCGACCGGCGACGTCGGCCAGGAGCACCGTGGTCGGTGCGGCCGCCGGCGGGTCGCCCGGGTGCCGCTCCGGCAGCGCCACCATGACCCCGCTGACGCCCCGGCGCAACAACCGTGCCCCCTCGGCCCCGAGGACCTGCGCCTCGCTCCGATCGACGGCTGACACCGCCCACGAGGCGCAACGTTGGATCAGCCCCAGCACCTCCGTTCGGGTCCCGAATCCGAGGCGCTCCTCGACGAGTCTCGCCATGGTCGAGACCACTCCCCCGTGCACGGGCCGGTCGAACACCGGGTGGTCGAACGGGCTCTCGTCCGTCGGACCCGCCGTTCCCTCGGCCACCACCACGAGGGCCGCGCCGTGCCGATCGACGGCGTCCCGGACATCGCCGAGGAAGGACCCCTCGTCGAAGGGCCGCTCGGGAACGTAGACGAGATGGGGCGCCCCACCGGCGTCGGCGCGCGCCAGCAGGGTGGCGAGCGCCAGCCATCCGCTGTTGCGTCCCAGGGTCTCGACGAAGCGCACCTCCTCGATCGAGGTCATGGCCCGCAGGTCCAACGCCAGCGCCCGCACGGTCTGGGCCAGGAAGCGGGCCGCGCTCGGGAACCCCGGTGCATGATCCGTGCCCGTCAGGTCGTTGTCGACGGTCTTCGGCACCCCCACGACACACAGCGCCAGGTCGCGTCCCAGGGCTCGGCGATGGAGCTCGTTCGCCAGGAACATGGTGCCGTTCCCGCCGATGAGCGCCAGACCGTCGACCCGCCTGGCCACCAACCGGTCCACGACGGCGTCGAGGTCGGCCTCGGCGAACGGGTGGCGCCCGGCGCCGAGCCAGGCCCCTGGGTCGCCGGCGACGCTCGGTCCAACGACCGCGGCGAGGGGTCCGTGGTGCGCCCCGCCGTGTTCCGAGGACCGGTGCAGCGGTCGCAGGTCGTCCCGGAGAAGGCCCGCGGGGCCACCGAAGACGCCGAGCACGTCGCACGACCCTGCCCCTTCGAGGAAGCCCCAGAGGCTGGCGTTCACCACGGCCGTCGGCGCGCCCATCTGGGCGACGGCGAGCCTCGCCTTCCCCGACAGGGCCTCGTGTGGTCCGCTGGTCACGACGGCGTGGTCCCCGGGAACCAGACGGTCACGTGCGGCCCCGGGGCCCGCCTGTCATCGAGCGGCAAGGTCCACGACCGGTTTCATCAGCGCTCCACTGAGGAACGCGCTCGACACGCGGGGGAGCTCCGAGAAGGGCTCGCAGGAGACGAGCAGGTCCTCGAGCGTGCCGCCCACCTCCCGCACGAGTTGCCAATTCGCCGCCGCCTCCCCGAGGGGGAAGTAGAAGGACCGGACCCAGGCCACCTCCGTGCGACGCCAATGCACCGAGGTCGGCAGCGACCAGGGCTGTTCTCCCTCGCCGAGCATCAGCACCACGCCCCCCTGACCGGCGGCTGCGCTGGCCGCCACCTGCGCCTCGGTGACCCCTGTCGCCTCGACCACCAGCGCGAACGGGCCCGGCGTCCGGGTGCCGCCGACGCGCAGGGACTCGGCATTCCATGGCCGAGCACCGAGGGACGCGGCCGCCTCGAGGCGTGCGGGCAAGGGGTCGTAGGCGAACACCTCCATGTCCCGGTGCCGTGCGACGGCGACGACACCGAGGCCGAGCGGCCCGCAGCCGAGGACGAGCGTCGGACCCTCCGGGTGGTCCATGGCGCGCGCTGCCCGCCGGAGGCCATGGGAGGCGGTGCCGAGGGTGTCGAGGGCCAGCACGGAACGTCGCAGGGGGACGTCGGGTGGGGCAGGGAGCAGGTTGCGCATCGGCACGCGAACTCTCTCGGCGAATCCTCCGTCTGCCTGCCACCCGATCACCCCCGCCATGGCGGCGCAGCGGTTGGGTTCCCCCCTGGTGCACCAAAGGCAGGTCCCGCAGTGCAGCAGGGCGTAGACCACGACCACCTGGCCGATCGTCACGGATGCCGGCCCTGAGCCGAGCGCCACGACGCGGCCGACGATCTCGTGTCCGGGAACGTGGCGTGCCCCGTGGCGCAGCAAGCGCTTGTCCGACCCGCAGAACCCACAGTACGCGACCTCGACCACCGCGTCCCCGGGGCCGACGACGGGGTCGGGGCGCTCCTCGAAGGAGACGACGCCGTCGCCATCGAACCGAGCCGCCTTCACGAGGCCCGGTCCACGCGCTTGGGCGGCCGGACCGGGCCACCGCCGGCCCCGGCGGCTTCGATGGCCCCGGCGATCTCGTCGAGCTCGTCGTCCCCGAGCTCGAGACCCGCGGCCGGCAGCCAGCCGTCGACCTGGTCGGGTCGGCGTGCGCCGACGATGGCACCGGTCACCCCGGGCCAGGCGAGCGTCCAGGCCACGGCGACGGCCGCGGTGGTCGTGCCCCGCCGGGCGGCAACGGAACCGAGGGCACGGGCGACGACCAGGTTGCGCTCGAGCCGCTCACCCTGGAACTCGGGGTCACGGGCACGCCAGTCGTCCCGGAGGGACGTCACTCGGGCGGCGGAGAAGGCGCCGGTGAGCAGCCCGGACTGCATGGGCGCGTAGACGATGACGCCCGTGCGATGCCCGGCGCACCAGGCGATCTCCGCCGCCGCCTCCCGCCTGATCGCCGAGAACGGCGGCTGCAGCGAGTCGGGGTGCCCGATCGCCGACGCCGCTTGCAATTGCGCGACGCTGTGGTTGGAGAGGCCGGCCGCTCGGATCTTCCCCTCCCCCTTGAGCGCCAACATGGTCGACCAGTACTCGTCGAGGGTGGTCCCGTCGTCGGGCGGCCAGTGCACCTGGTAGAGGTCGATGGCTTCCACCTGCAGTCGGCGGAGCGAATCCTCGACCTCTCGGCGGATGCTCTCCGGGGACGCGGCGCGGCGAGGTCGGCGGAAGGGATCGGCGCGATCGACGAGGACGCCGCACTTCGTGAAGACATAGGGGCGATCGCTGTCGGGAACGCCCCTGAGCGCACGCGCGACGACCTCCTCGGCGTGCCCGACTCCGTACGCTGCGGCGGTGTCGATCCAGTTGACACCGGATGCGATGGCATGCCGGATGGCGGCGATGGACTCGCCGTCGTCCTGCGAACCCCAACCGAAGGACCAGCCCCCGCCGCCGATCGCCCACGATCCCAGCCCGACGACGGTGATGTCCATGCCGGTGGTGCCCAGGGGTCGAGTGGGGAGCGCCATGCCCGGCGTGTGCCTCACGCGCTCCGGTAGAGACGCGTGAGGACGAACTCGCGATGACCGATGGCCTCGGCGGCGGTCAGCCGCCCGTTCACGGTGCGATCCACGAGTGCCGCGAGCCGGTCTCCTGCTTCGGACAGGTCGTATTCCAGATCGAGCAAGCCGGACACGTCGAGGTCGATGTGCTCGGCCATGGTCGACGCTGTGACCGGATTGGCCGTCAGCTTGACCACCGGCACGACCGGATGGCCGATCACGTTCCCTTGGCCGGTCGGAAACAGGTGCACGACGGCCCCTGCGGCGCCCATCAGCGTCACACACTCCGCCGCCGCGGACGACGTGTCCATGAAGTTGAGGCCAGGTCGGCTCGGGCGCTCCGCGGGTCCGAGGGCGTCGACGACGGGCACCGACCCGGTCTTGGCGATGTTCCCCATCGCCTTCTCTTCGATCGTCGACAACCCGCCCCTGATGTTGCCCTGGGTGGGCTGCGAGCCCATCAGATCCATCCCGGCCGCTTCGAGGACCGCGGCATATCGGCTGAAGAGCTCCTCGAACTTCCTCCGTACACCGTCGTCGACACAGCGCTCGGCGATCAGATGCTCGCCCCCGGTGAGCTCGGTCGTCTCGCCGAAGAGCACGCTGCCACCGGCGGCGACGTGGCGGTCGACGACCTGTGCCGTGGTGGGGTTGGCGCCGAGACCGCTGGTCGTGTCCGATTCTCCGCACTTGATCGACAGCAGGATCTCCGAACGCTCCACCGGGGTCCGACGGGTCTCGCTTGCGGCTTGGAGGAACCGGGCGGCATGACGGGCGCCCTCGCTGACGACGGCAAGGTCGCCGCGGCCTTCGATGGCCAGGCAGGCCACGGGCTTTCCGCTCTCGGCGATCCCCTGGGCCACTCGATCGGCCCACGTCGGCTCGATACCGATGACGACCGCCGCCGCCACGTTCGGGTTGGTGCAGGTGCCGATCAACGTCCTGAAGGTCAGCTCGAGGTCTGCGCCGAACTGCAGTCGACCGTAGGCATGGGGAAGGGCCACCACGCCGGGCACGAGCCGCGCGATACCCTCCACGGCGGCGTTGGACAGATCGTCGACCGGGAGGACGACCACGTGGTTGCGCACGCCCACACCGCCGTCGGGACGCCGGTACCCGGTCAGCTGCGCCTGGTCCACCGTGCGCTCCTGAGGTTGTGCACGTGCACCAGCTCGCCGGCGCGCACCCGCGTCGAGGTGATGCCGATCGTTGCCCCGTACTCGATCACCGGCACACCCTCCTCCAGGTCGCGCAGCGCCACCTTGTGCCCCAGGCGAATCGGCTCGATGGCGACGTTCCCCTCCCGCTCTCCCGAGTCGAGGTAGACGACCGTGCTCGTGCCTGCGGCGACGTCACGCACCGCGATCGCCACGTCGTCACCTCGTCTGTGGGCCAGGAAGCCGGGCTGGGTCGCGTCCTGCCGCCGCCCGTCGGAGCCCGGCGCGTATCGTGGCACGCGATCACGATAGCCAGTGATCGGACGCACCACCGGATAGACAGCCGCCATCTCGGAGCTGGAGGTGCCCATGCCGGGTTCCCGCGAGGCCCGTGCGGATCCAGCCGCACCTGTCGACATCGCGATCGTCGAAGACGTCTGGGGACGGGGGTTCGAGCCGTTGCGCTCGCGCTTCTCCATCGCACACGCGCCCGGCGCCTGGGATGACCCCGATGCGCTCGCCACGCTGGTCGGTCGAGCACGCGCGCTCGTCGTGCGCAATCGGACTGCGGTGACCCGCTCGCTTCTCGAGGGCGCACCCCGGCTCGAAGTCGTGGCCCGGGCCGGGACCGGGACCGACAACATCGATCTCGTGGCGGCGGACGAGCTCGGCATCGTCGTCGTCGTCGCCACGGGGGCCAATGCGCGCAGCGTGGCCGAGCACTGCCTTTGTCTCGCGCTCGCCCTGGCGCGGGATCTCCAAGGTCACGCACGTCGCATCCGACAGGGCCTGTGGGAACGCCCCCTGGGGGTTCAACTGGCGGGGCGGACGTGGGGAGTGGTCGGGCTCGGGACGACGGGTAGTGCCGTAGGGCGACTTGCCAGGTCCGTCGGTATGGAGGTCCTGGGTCACGACCCCTACCTGCCAGAGGACGCGGAACCCGTCCCAGGATCCCAACGGGTGGACGACCTCCTGGAGCTCGCCGCCCGTGCCGACGTCGTCTCGTTGCACATCCCGCTGACCAGCGAGTCGGCCGGTCTCATCGGTCGCGAGTTCTTCGAGCACATGCGTCCAGGTTCGTATCTCGTCAACGTCGCACGGGGGCGCGTGGTGGACGAGCAGGCATTGGCCGACGCGCTGGACGCAGGCAGACTGGCCGGTGCCGCCCTGGACGTTCGGCCGCAAGAGCCTCCCGGGCCGAGCAGATGGGACGTCGACGAACGCGTCATCCTGACCCCGCACGTCGCCGGTCTGACGCACGAAGCCCAGGAAGCCGTGGTCAGCTTGCTGGCCGACGACCTGATCGAGGTCCTGAGCGGGTCGCCCGCGTCCCGCGCAGTCGGCAGGTGGCGTCGATCCCGAGTCGCTCGATCCAGGCCGAGGAGGTCGAGCAGCTGATCGCCGAGTACCTCGCCGGTGCACCGTCTTGGAACAGGCGCAAAAGGGGCCATCGCCCCTGGGTGGGAGGCCTGATCGGCGCGACCCTTGGGTCGTGCAGGCGAGTCTCGTGACATCCCCGAGAGCGACACGGTTCCCCGTCGTCCGAGGTGAGACGGTGGTCGAGTCCCTGGTGCTCAATGTCCGCGACCACCCGGACCGCCCGGCGATGCGGCGATGGGGAGAGACGGGGTGGGAGGTCCTGAGCTGGACTGATTACCGGCGCGCCGTCGGCGAGGTAGCCGGCGGGTTGGCGGAGCTTGGTGTCGGTGCGGGCGAGGCGGTCGGCATACTCTCGGCCAACAACCCCGAATGGCACCTGAGCGACCTCGGCATCTTGGTGAACGGCAGTGTGACCGTCCCGCTCTATCCCACGAGCTCACCGACCCAGATCGCCTACATCCTCGGTCACGCGGAGGCCCGGGCGTGCTTCGTCGACACCCATGAGCAGCTGGGCAAGGTGCTCCAGGTCCGAGATGAGCTCCCGCGCCTTGAGCGTCTCATCCTGTGTGGGCCCACGCGGCGGGTCGGGGACACCTTCGTGATCCAGCTCGCCGAGCTTCGGGCGCGGGGGGCCGAGCGCCTGGCTCGAGAGGCGAGTTGGTTCGACCAGCGTGTCGGTGCCGTCGGCCCGGACGATCTGGCCACCATCGTCTACACCAGCGGTACCACCGGCCCACCCAAGGGGGCGCTCATCACCCACGACAACATCATGTGGACGCTCAGGAACGCCACGCCACCCTTCTCCATCCGCGAGGGTGAGCGGTTGTTGTCCTTCCTCCCGCTCAGTCATATCGCCGAGCGCATGATGAGCTTGTTCCTGCCCATCGCCGTGACGGGTGAGACCTGGTTCGCGCGCAGTCTGGCGACCGTGGCCGAAGATCTCCCCGAGTGTCGGCCGACCATCTTCTTCGCCGTCCCCCGAGTCTGGGAGAAGCTACGCGAGGCCATCGAGGACCACATCCGCACCCTCCCGCTTCCCGTCCGGTTGGCTCTCAACCGCTACGTCTCGCTCGGCCTGCGGAAGGTGGAAGCCGAACAAGGCGGCCAAGCCCTCACGTCGGCCGCCCGGCTCGAGTACGCCGCCTTGGATCGTACCCTCGGCACGGCGGTGCGCCAACGGCTCGGGTTGGACCGGGCCCACGTGCTGGTAAGTGCGGCGGCGCCGATCCACCCGAGCGTCGTCCGTTGGTTCCACGCCATCGGACTCCCCGTCATTGAGCTCTACGGCCAGACCGAGGCCTGCGGGCCAACCACGGCCAACCGGCCCACGCGGAACCGCATCGGCACCGTGGGCCCCCCGCTGCCCGGGGTGTCAGTACGTCTGGCGGCCGACGGCGAGATCTTGGTGAAAGGCGGCAACGTCTGCCAGGGCTATTTCAAGGACCCGAAGGCTACGGCGGATCTCCTCGACGACGAGGGGTGGATGCACAGCGGTGACCTGGGCACCTTGGATGCCGATGAGTACCTCCGGGTCATCGGGCGCAAGAAGGATCTCATCATCACGGCCGCCGGCCAGAACGTCGCCCCGCAGGGGATCGAGAGCGACCTCTGCAACCATCCCTTGATCTCGCAAGCGGTGGTGCTCGGGGATGGGCGGCGGTACCTCAGTGCCCTGATCACCCTGGACCCCGAAGCCCTGGGACGCTGGGCCCAGGCCCGGGACAAGCTGGTCGACCTCGAAGCCCTGACGGGCGACCCCGACGTCCTTCGGGAGGTGCAAGAGGCGGTTGACGAAGTCAATCTCCGCTGGTCGCACGCCGAAGGCATTCGCAAGTTCCGGGTCTTGGCCCACGACCTTACTGTCGCCGACGGTGAACTCACACCGACGCTCAAGGTCAGGCGGGACGCCGTCTGCAAGGAGTATGCCGAGGTCATCGACGAGCTTTACGCGGACGGGTGAGGCGGCGCCACGAGATCGAGCTCGGTCTCGACCACGCCCTTCGACACCGTAGAGCGTGAGGGCAGCTGACTGGAGCGCAGCAGGCGGGCCACTTCCTCGTTCTCGACCAGATACAGGGCCCGGAACCGTCGGATGCCCCGGGCGATGGCCGCCTGGGCTAGGAGAAGGAAGAGCCCGCTCCCGAGGCCCACTCTGCGCCAGTCGCGTGACACCGCAACCGCGACTTCGGCACAGTCGTCACCTTCGACGCCTTCATAGCGGGCGATGCCGACCCCATGGCTACCGCTGTCCAGGGCGACCAATGCAAGGCGAAGTTGGTAGTCGAC
>DASPTT010000145.1:0-10470 GCA_035623275.1 Acidimicrobiales bacterium | reverse complement strand
GGGGTCGGCGATGAGCCACGCGTGGGTGCCCGTCACGGTCACGGCGTGCGGGTCGCCGAGGACCCGGCACATCTCCTCGAACGAGTCCCGGGTCACCACGCGGTCACGGTTGCCCCACAGCACCACCACCGGGAGCCGGCGCCGCTTGAGCTCGTCGAGCTCCGCGGTCAGATCCGCACGGCGCGCCAGGGCGGCGACCCGGAGGAACGACCTCGGGTCGCGTACCAGGTTGGGCACGGCCTCCCCCACGATGACCGGGACCACCCGCCTCGCCTGGCGGATGGGCCAGAGGTCCGCCGGGAAGTGGATGCCCCAGTCCCACAACGGGCGTTGGGCCATGGAGCGAAGACCCTCACCCTCCTTGGTCCAGGCGGACGCCCCGATCGAGTTGATGAGGACCAGGCCGCGTACCCGCGACGCGTGATCGTGGGCGAAGCGGATGGCCACGCCGCCACCGAAGGAATGGCCCATGGCGACCACGGGCTCGGTGACGCCGACCGCGTCGAGGAAGCGGACCAGCCAGGCGGCGTACCCCTCGATCGACTGCGCGTCGGCCACGGCCGCCGAGCCGCCGAAGCCCGGGAGCGCGGGCGCCAGCACCCGAGCCCCGGCCGCCACCAGCCGGGCCAGCGCCCGCTTGTACGCGCGGTGGTCGAGGCCCCATCCGTGGAGGAACACCACCGGCCGCCCCCGGCCCGCCTCGCCATAGGCAACCGGCGCGCCGTCGACGCGGACCGTCTTCCAGGCCAGCCAGAAGGCCCGGCGCGCGTCCGCCCCGGTGGCCGGCGGACCCGGCGCGTCCGCCGCGGGGGCCGACGGACCCGGCGCATGGGCCCCGACCGGCTGCTCGGGTGCAGATCGCGACACCATGTTGAAACGCTGAGCCCACATCCGGGGAGCGCACAGGGCCGAAGGCCCCGGGCCCGACCGCCGAAGGTCAGTGGCCGGCGCCGACCTCGAAGGAGGGCGGCACCGCGGCGACGTACGTCGTGGGCTCCAGGGTGGAGCCCTGGGGTTGCCATTGGCGCGACTCGCCCGAGACGACGCGGTTCCGCCCCGCCTCCTTGGCCCGGTACAGGAAGAAGTCGCCGTTGCAAAGCATCTCGTGGCCGGTAGTCCCGTCGTCGGGAAGGGAAGCCACGCCCACCGAGATGGTGAAGGGCAGCTCCGCCGACGACGCGGCACGCATCTCCTCGGCACGCTGTGCGGCGGCGGCCCGCTCCAGGCCCGGCAGCACGAGGACGAACTCGTCGCCCCCGTGGCGGCACACGACGTCGCCGCCCCGGGTGAATCGCAACAGCAGGCGGGCCAGGTCGCGCAGCGCCTCGTCGCCGGCGAGATGTCCCCGCGTGTCGTTGAGCGTCTTGAAGTTGTCGATGTCCACGACGAGCACGCTCAGGTGCTTGTCGTCGGCCACGGCACGCAGCACCTCGCGCTCGAGGGTCTCGTCCATGTGCCGTCGGTTGAACAGCCCTGTGAGGACGTCACGCTCGGACTGGGCGCGCAGGTTCTCGCGCAGCTTCAGGTTGGCCAGCGCCAGGGACAGGTTCTCCGCCACGGTGACGGCCAGGCGCTCCGCGCCGTTGGGGTACTGCTCCACACTCGTGTCCTCGGTCGTCCCCTGGCGGATGTGGAGGAGACCCAGCAGCTCACCGTGGGCGAGCAGCGGCAGGCACAGGCTCCAGCCGTTGTCGTCCATGAACGCGTGGTGCCGGCAGGCCAGCTCGGCATGGCTGCCCATGGCGCGGTGCACCCGGCCACGGCGAAGCGCCCAGCAGTCGTCGGCCGCGATGATCGACGAACGGCGCATCGCGCCACCCCAGGTGGAGACACCCTCGAGCGTGGCGGGCGAGCCCGTGGGCCGGTAGACGATCCCGCTCGTCCCGGGGAAGAGGTCCGCGGCGAAGGCGGCGATGACGCCATAGGCCTCCTCGGCGCTCAGGCAGCTCTGGAGCATGTCGCCCATCTCGCTGACCTTGGCCAGCTCGCGGCTCTGGCGCTCCATCTCGGCGACGCTGGCGCTGGCCCGCTTGTACGCCTGTCGCAGCTCGGCCTCGGCGCGCTTTCGGGCCGTGGCATCGCGGATGGCGGCGGAGATCCACATCTCCTCGCCGGTGTCGAGCGGGCTCAGGCTGATGTCCACCGGGAACTCCGACCCGTCGGCCTTGCGCGCGGTGAGCTCGAGGCCCGCGGCCATGGGCCTCGTACGCGGGCTGCCCGCGTACCGGGCCCGGTGCTCGGGGTGCGCGTGGCGCACACGATCGGGGACGAGCAGCTCGACGGGCTGGCCGACGAGGTCGTCGCGCCGCCAGCCGAAGAGCAGTTCGGCCTGGCGGTTGGCCAGCCGGATCGTGCCCCGGGCGTCCACGACGACGATCCCGTCGGGGGCGGTCTCCACCAGCTGCTCGAAGAAATCCGTGCCGAAGGGGTGGCCGTGGGCCGGGCCGCCGTCGGCCGTGGACGGGTCGGAGGGGTCGATCGGCAAGGCGACGTGCTCGTCGGGCACCGCACCGCCGTTCCGGCCGGCTCGCTCGGCGTGCTCGGTCACCGCTGCCCCCTGGGCCCCCGGTCACGGCCCGCTCGCCTGAGACCCCGCTCCCGGCACGGTACCACCGCCAACCCATCGCTACAAGAGGTAGTCATTAGCTCTCGGATCGTGTCGACTGTTGGCCCGGAGCCTAGTGGGACGGTTGGCCAGCCGGACAGTTGCTTGCCGACGGCCATCATCCCGAGAATTACCGCACCCAACAGTGTCTATCGACCGCGATGCGTGATCACTTGGGGCGGTCGGCGGGACCGGCTGTCCGCTGTCCCATTGGTCACAAAAATCACTATTGCAACATTCGACACAAGCTCCTTAGTATGCGCAAATGCTCCAGGCGTCCTCCCCGTCCTTCACGGACGACATTCCCGATCTGGCCCCGATGATCTGCCGCCAGCGCCTCGTCGTCGAGGGGATCCCCGCTGCGCCCATCGACGACGCCGCCATCAAGGACTACCTCCTCGGGCTCTCCGAGCTCTGCGAGATGAAGGTCCTGCTCGACCCCGTCACCCACGAGTCCGATCGCTACGGCTGGGCGGGGTGGATCCACTGGGAGGCCTCCGGGGTCCACGTCTACGCGTGGGAGTCCCCGATCCTGTTCTTCAGCGTGGACATCTACACCTGCAAGCCCTTCGACATGGGCCGCGCCGTGGACCACACCCGGGTGTCCTTCGGCGCCCGGGAGATCGTGGCGAAGGCCTTCTGACGTTGGGACCTTCCGACCCGGGGGCTCGCTGACGATGGGGGCCGAGGCCGCAGAGCCCGTGCGCCGGCTGGTGCGCCGGGTGATGGGCGGGCCGAGCGCGGTCCCCTTCGGCCTGTACCTCTTCGGCCCCGACGATCCGGGCGCCGATCTCGCTCGCAGGGTGGAGGAGGAGGTCTTCCTCGAGACCTTCGGGAACACGCCCGAGCTCCTGGCCAAGGAGTACGGGCAGTACGAGCCGTCGAGCATCTTCCTCTGTGTCGTCGACCATCTCAGGGAGCTGCCGGTCGGGGCGATGCGGATCGTCGTGCCGTCCGCGGCGGGGTTCAAGACCTTCGACGACATCGGCCCGGTGTGGCACGACGACGTGGAGGCCATGTTCGAACGGACCGGCGTGGCGCTCGTGCCCGGGCGGATCTGGGACGTCGCCACCATGGCGGTGGCCTCGGAGTACCGCGGCAAGGCGGTGATCGGGCTCGCCACGCTGGGGCTCTATCAGGGGCTGGTCCAGACGGCGCGGCGGTGCGGCATCGAGTACTTCGTCTGCATCCTGGACATGCCCATCTTCCGCATGATGCAGAGCAAGCTGCACCTGACCTTCGCGGGTTTCGCCGGTGTCGGCCCGCTCCCCTATCTGGGGTCGCCGGCAAGCCTGCCGGTGTGGTGCTATCTGCCCGACGTCAAGGGTCGGTTCGCGGCGGCGGACATGAACCTCCACCACATCGTGTTCGAGGGGACGGGTCTCGAGGCGGTCGTGGAACCCCTGGATCTCGAGGCCGCCGTCGCCGTCGCCCGAGGACGCGCCGAATTGGCGGCGGCAACGGGGATCCGCACCCTGGGACATCCCTGAGGCTGACCCGGTCCTCCGAGGCCTGAGCTTCGATCGGTTCTTTTCAGGAGACGTCGGCCAGAGGTGCGCTGTGCTCCCAGAGCGCCTCGACCACGTGCGGAAGGCGTTCGGCACGCACAGGGCGCGAATAGAGGTATCCCTGGACGGAGTCGCATCCGAGGTCCACGAGCCGCCTCGCCTGCGTGGGCGTCTCGACCCCCTCGGCGATGGCGGTGATTCCGAGCGCGTGCGCCATGGCCACCACGGCGGCCACCAGTGTCGCGTCGGAGCTGTCGTTCTCGTCGAGGCTGTCCACGAAGGACTTGTCGATCTTCAGGCTGGTGACCGGGAAGCGCTTCAGGTAGGCGAGAGACGAGTACTCCGTGCCGAAGTCGTCGATGGCCAGCTTGACATCGAGCGCGCGCAGCTGCGAGAGCACGCTCACCGCCACGTCGGGATCGTCCATCACCAGGGACTCGGTGAGCTCGAGGCACAGCGCATCGCCGTCGAGCCCGCAGCGTTCGAGCGCGGCGTGCACCGCCGGTACCAGTGTCTCGTCGTGGAGCTGTGCCGCGGAGAGGTTGACGGCCACGTGGAGGTCGGCCATGTGCGGGCCCTGGTGACGCCAGGCCGCCAGCTGGCGCAGCGCCTCCTCCATGACCCACGAGCCGATGTCGACGATGAGGCCGTTCTCCTCGGCGAGCGGGATGAACTTGGCCGGCGGGATGACACCGAGAGTGGGGTGCGCCCAACGGACCAGGGCCTCCACCCCCTCGATGGGCCCGTGCGGGAGCCGGAGGATCGGCTGGTAGACCAGGTGCAGCTGGCGCAGCTCGACGGCGTGACGCAGGTCGTTCTCGAGCTCCACGCGCTCGGAGACCTTCGTCCGCATCGACTCGTCGAAGACCGCCACCGAGTCCCGCCCGGCGTCCTTCGCCTGGTACATGGCCGTATCGGCTTCGCGCACGAGCACCTCGGCATCCGCGGTGGGATCGCCGTTGGCCGCGAACGAGAGCCCGACGCTTGCCGACACGTAGAACTCGGTCCCGTGCACGATGAACGGCTCCCGTAGGCACGCCCGTAGGCGGTTGGCGAGGTCGAGGGCATGGCTCACGCTGGCCACGTCCCCGAGGACGATCATGAACTCGTCGCCGCCGATCCTGGTGACCAGGTCGCTGGTCCGGACGTGGGCCTGGAGACGTCGGCCGACGCTGATGAGGAGCTCGTCGCCATGGGTGTGGCCGAGCGTGTCGTTGACCAGCTTGAAGCGGTCGAGGTCCAGGAACATCACCGCCACGTGGGTGTCGTCGACCGGCGGCCGGCGCAGCACCGCGGTGAGGTGCTGGTGCACCATGCGCCGGTTCGGCAGACCGGTGAGGCTGTCGTGCATGGCCTGGTGCGCCATCCGGGCCTCGGAGCGCTCCGTGGCGTGGAGGGCCTGGACGATCCGCATCACCGCCGCCGCGGCCAACAGGGCGACGATCGTGAACAGCGCGAAGCGATCGCTCACCGCCGAGCTCGGCCGGTCGAGGACCAGGGTGGCCGGGATGAGCAGGGCCACCGCGACCAGTGCGATGCGCGCCGGGGAGGACTTCACCCGGGCTATGGGCGCCGGCTCGGTGAGGGCCCGCATCGAGGGATGCAATGCCATCGCACCGGCGAAGAAATAGGCGAGGAGATACGGGGTGTCGAGGAAGCGCCCGGCCACGTGCAGCGTGTTGATCTCGGCGAACATGTACATCGAGTCGCCGATGAACATGCATGTCATGGCCGTCAGCAGTGCCCAGTAGGCGAACCGCCGCTCCTGGTCCGGGCTGAACGCGATCCGGAACGTGATGACGACCATGAAGATCGACATCGTCGGGTAGCAGGCGAGGACCAGGCGGACGGGCAGCGGGGTCTGCCGGTGCTCGAGCAGGGGGCCCATGACGTAGACCCAGGCCAGCGCCAGGAGCGCCGTGGCCGCGATGAGGCCATCGAGGACGATCCCGAGCGGCCGCTCGCGTTCTTTGGCCCGTGCGTAGATGAACCCGAGGAACCCGGCGGCCAGCAGCAGGTAGCCGGGGAGGTCGACGAGGTCGGGGACCAACGAGCGGGTCACGGTCAGGTTGCCGAGCGTGTGGAGATCCGCACGGGTGACACCGGCGACGAGGAAGAGCATCAGTGCGCCGGCGATGCCCAGCCACGGCCAACGCAACAGGGGACGGTTCCGCCGGAGCCCGACGAAGACGGCGGCCACGGTCATGAGACCGAGCACCATGACCGCGTCGGGCTCCGCCGCGCCGAGCAGGCCCGACGCCGCGGCCGCCATGAGGAGCACCTCGGCGCCCAGGAACGCCACCACGCCGCGGGACAAACCCGTCCTCGTGGCGCCGGGCTGGGGCGTACCTGGCTGGGGCGCACCTGGCTCGGCCGCCTCGGGCGGCTGATGCGGCTCGGGCGCGAGGATGCCGAGGGGGCGCCACGACGCGGCCGCGGCCTGCGGCCGGCGGCGGCGCCGGAGAACGGGTCTGTCCACCTTGCGCATCGACATGGGGGAGCGTCCTTGTCCGGGCCCTGGTGTTCTCGTCGTCACCCGTGAGGCGGGAGTGGCAACTGTTGCCCAAAGCAATTTCGGCAGCACCGGGCCCGGACTTGACCGGTTACCGCCCGGGCCCTTGTCGACGTACGAGTCAGCTAGCGGATAAGCCTGGTGCCGGCTCGGGTGCGCCCGGGCCCGGGGGCTCCCGATCGGCTCTGCCGGTCACGCGACGAGCGAGCGAGGGAGCACATGCAGCGATGGACCCGGCGCCAGTTCCTGGGTCTGTCCGCCGCGGGCGCGGCGGGGACGGCGGCCGCGGCCTTCGCGCGGTCGGCCGCACCGTGGGCCCTCGCCGGGTCCGATGCGAGCGGGACCGCGGGCGCCGCCGCCGGCGGCGGATTCCTCACAGCGGCGCAGCGGGGCGCGCTGGCCGCGGCGGCCGCACGCCTCGTGCCCGCCGCGGGGCCCGGGGACTGGTCCGCCGCCGATCTCGGCGCGGTGGACTACGTCGACAACCTTCTCGCCGGGTTCGACCGCGACCCGGCCGACGGCGGGATCTACGGCGGCGGCCCCTACCGGTTCCCCTCCGCCGAGGGAGCCGGCTTGAGCACCCTCGCTTGCAGCGCACAAACGTGCGTCATGTGCATTTAGAGGATCTGTCGCGCCGGGTTCACCTTGGGTCAGTACCTTGAGCGGCCGTGTGGGTCGACGGACTCGATTCCCCCTCGACGCGCGCGCCGGGCGTGGGGACCAGGCCGGTCGTCCTCTACGTCGCTGGTGACCACTCGAGCCGGGTGGTGTTCACACGCATCGCCCGCCGGTGGAAGCAGCTGCGTCTCGTCGTGGCCGACGGTGCTCGCGACGGCGCGCGCATCGCCCTGGTGCGCCGGCCGCGGCTGGTCGTCATGGACGGGCGACTGCCCGACGTTCCCGCCGACCTGGCGGTGAGCAGGCTCCGTCAGGGACCGGTGCCACCGGACGTGCCCATCGTCGTGCTGCACGACGACGACACACCCGACGCTCGCTCGCGCTTCGTGAGGGCCGGCGCGAGCGCGTACCTCACCAAGCCGCTCAACGTCGCCTCCGTCGACCGCACGGTCGGGGCCCTGTTGGAGTTCCCGGTGGCCCTCGCGCCCCCGCTTCCGCACGGGCACAAGGAGCGATCCCGGAGGTGACCGGTGCGACCGCCGGCATCGGCTTCCCGCCGGCGCCACCGGGGCCATCGGTCGTCCCGGGGTCGCTCACGGGCGCCCGCGTCCTTCGTGCCGTGGGCAGCGCGCTGGCCGTCGTCCTGGCCAACGTGGCCATCGCCGCCTATGCCGTCACCGGGGCGAGCGCGGTGGCACCCCGCCCGGCGCCGTTGGTGCCGTCACCGGTCGCGAGCCTGGCGCTCCCGTCACCGGCGACCACCACGCGGCCGCTCGACCCGCCCTCGGTGACGACGCCCGCCCCCGCGCCGGGACTGACCCCGGCACCGGCCGAACCGGTGGTCCCCCAGGTCACGGCACCGCCGCGGCCGGTGGCGGCCGCGGCCGGGCCGCCCGGGTTGCCGGCCTACGGACACGCCACCGCGTGGGGCTGTGCCGCGGCGCTGGCCTACCTGCAGGCCTATGCGGCCCCGCAATACGCGCTCGTGTGCCCGGGCGACGCCGGCGGCGCACAGGCGCTCACCTGCTTCGGCGACGCTCCGTGCGCCCCCCTGCAGCGGCTCATCGTGATCGCCGATCCGTGCCCTGCCGCCTACATGAACGAGGCGCACAACTCGTGGGTCCTCAACTACATCGCCACCGGGTCGGCGGCGCTGCCCGGCGTGCACGTGCCACCGCCCGACGGGAGCACCGCCATCGACCCGTGGGGTTCGTGTCGCTGAGCGCTCGCGGGTTCCAGCGCCGGGTCCGCCGGGCCCGCGATCGCACCAGCCCGTCAAGCCGCCGAGACCGCCGAGGCCGTCGGCGCGGGTAGCTCGTAGCCGAGGGTCTGGACGATGCCCATGGGGGCAATGTAGCGACGAGGCCCGGCGCGACCTCGGGCCCTCAGGAGGTCGGGACGCGGGTCTCCTGGTCGGCCTCGCCGACCGGCGCCGCTCGTGCCCGTGGGTCACGGTCCGACGGCTCCCAGCCGGAGTAGAACTGGCGGAACCAGCGGCGGTACTGGGCGATCGGGCCGTCCAGCTTCGTCAGCGGGGGCCGCTCCCGGTAGACCTTGTGCTCCCAGATCGGCACGTCCTGGGTGAACTGCAGGTTCGTGACCTGGGCGTTCAGATCAGCGACGGAGGCCGTCGCCCGCTCGTCGTCCAGCGCCTTCATCGAGAAGTGGATCGTGACCTCGGTGATCTCTTCGTCGACCGGCGACTGGGTGATGTAGGTGAGCATGTCGAGCGGCCCCTCCCGGACCTCGACCGCGACGACGCCCGGGCCGCACACCGTCGTGCGGGTCTGAACCTCGACACCGGACTCGGACACCGCGGTGACCCTGATGCTCTGGTCGACGACCATCAACGGTCCGTCGAACGTCACCTCGAAGTGATCGTCCTCCGGCGGGACCATGTCATGGACGGTGGTGAAGTGCGACCGGTCGATGATGTTCTCGGTCAGGTCCTGGAGATGGATCCGGACGCGGTACGTGTCGACACGCCAGGGCGTCCAGTCGGCGCCGTCCTCGCGATAGCCGGCGACCTCAAAGGACGGCGGCGCACCGCCGGCGTGGTGCCAGACGAAGACCCGACCGTTGCGCTCGCGGACGTCCCAGGCGCGAGCCGAGACCGGCGGCGGTTGGCGTTCCAGGCGCGGGACCTCGACGAGCCGACCGTCGCCGTCGAAGTGCCACCCGTGGAAGGGACAGACGATCCCGTCCCCGCACACCTTCCCGCCGAAACCGAAGTGGGCGCCGAGGTGGGGGCAGTGGGCGTCGAAGACCCGGGCGCGACCATCGTCACCGCGGAAGGCGACGAGCTCGCGATCGAGGTAGCGCAGGGTCGTGACCGTGCCCACGCCGATGTCGTCCGAGGCGGCGATGCTGAACCAGCCGTCGGGGACGGCGGGAAACGGGTACCGGGTGGGCATGACCGCGGGCCCCTACTCGGCGCGGAACCGGCCGGCGAAGGCCCGCAGGGGCAGGTCCGCGGCGGTGACGATCCCGGGTGGGGCGTCGACGACGGCCCGGATGGCGTTGAGCGCCGGCAGACCGGTGATGGTCATGCCGACGGAGGCGAAGGCCTCCGGCGACGAGAAGTCCGTGCCCGGCTTCGGGAAGATCATGTGCTTGCTGTAGATGCAGGGATCGCCGTCGATCTTGGTGATGTAGCAGGCCTGGATGTCCCAGCGCGGATCGGTGTGGGGCGTCATCTGCCATTCCAGGTGCATCTCGACCCGAGGCGTCCCCGCGACGAGCCCGACATACTTGAGATAGCAGCCTCCGAGGGAGCCCTTGGGCAGCCGGTACCAGCCGAGATCGACGTCCTTGATGCACGCGCCGAGCTCGAAGTCGAACTCCACGTCGTCGTCGAGCTCGAGTCGGAAGCAATCGGCCATCAGGCGCACCGCATCCTCGAAGACCCGGGTGTACTGCTCGAGCATCCCGGGGAGCTCCGGATGGTCGACGGGAAGTCCGAAGCCGACTGCCCTCCACGTGTCCACCGAATGGTGACAGGAGACGTCGACCGACTCGGTGCACAGCACGTGCTCGATGTCGGCGACGTCGGTCGAGTGCGCGATCGTGAGGATCTGGGCCAGACCCGGGTTCATGCCCGTGCCGTAGAAGGTCGAGTCGCCACGGCGACAGGCCGCATCCAGCACCGCGGACTCCTTCCGGCCCGACGGATGCCGATGGTTCGCGTCTCGGTGGTGACCGGTGATCCAGTCGGCCGTGGTCACCAC
>DASPTT010000144.1:0-8229 GCA_035623275.1 Acidimicrobiales bacterium | reverse complement strand
TGCGCGGCGAGCTGCCGTCGCCCATCGACCCCCCGTCGGGCTGTCGCTTCCGGACACGCTGCGCCCGGGCCGAGGACCGCTGCGCCAGCGAGGAGCCCCAGATGCGCCAGCTCGCGCCCGGGCACTTCGTGGCCTGTCACTTCCCCCTGCCCCGCCCCGCGGCGTCTGCGGCGACCACGGGAGCATCACCACCCTCAGGAGCACCATCGGTTACCGTTTGACCACGGGGAGCGCCCGCCCTCTCCCCCGACGCCGAGCACACGATGTGACCTTTGCCCCTGCCGCCTTCGGTTGGCCGTTGCAACCATCTGCGTCCAGGGCAGCACGACAGGGAAGGAGCCGGACCTTGACCCCCTGCGCTGGACACCTGGTCCTCCACCACGACGGCACCCTGCTCTACTGCAGCGAGGACCTCACCGAGGTCGCCTGCAGCGACCACGCGGTGGCGCGCCATCCCGTCGTGCTCCGCTGCTGGAGCGTGATGCCCCACGGCCTGTGCGGTTACTGCCGTGAAGTCGCGGACGCCACCGCACGCAAGCAGGCGCTGGTGACGCCGCCCCCGAGCGCCAAGTCGGCGTGACCATGCGCAGACCGTCCACCAGCCCCCACTGCGGCCACCGGGCCGACGCCGAGGCGACGAGCCGGCCGGTGCCGCCACGCGCCGCCCGTCCCGCCCGGCCCCACGCCTGTGCGCACGACCAGCGCACCGCCCGGTTCAACCGGCAGCTCCTGCGCCTGGTGCTGGGGCCCGACGAGCGCTAGACGACGAACCAACTCCGGAGGCGGGCCATGAGAACGCACGATCGCACCGACGTCGACGTCCTGGTGCTCGACGACGAGCCCAGTGTGGCGTCGTCATGGGCGGACATCCTGGAGCTCGCGGGATTCAAGGTGGGCGTGGCCGGGAGCGTGGACGAGGCACAGGACCTGGCGGCGCGCAGGACGGTGCACAGCATCATCCTCGACCATTCCCTGGTGGTGGACGAGCCCAGCGTCTGGCCCCTCGACATGGCCCATCGCCCGGCGGTGATCCTCGTGTCCGGACTGGGCCGCGACTGGCTCCAGCAGACGCAAGCACAGTGCGGGCACCGCCTGTTCGCCGCCCTCACCAAGCCGGTGCCGCCCGACCACCTGATCGACGTGGTCCGCGCCGCGGTGGCGCAGGGCGACTGAGCGTCAGCCCTCGCCGACCTCCGAGCCGCCCTCGCCCGAGGCGAGCTCCGGCTCCGCCGCCTCCGCCGGCGCGGCTGCGTGCTCCGAGGCGTACTCGGCCCACGCGGCCTGGGCCTCGGTCTCGGGCGTGAATTCCGTGCCCTGGTAGTCGTAGCCGATGTAGTTGCCCTGCTCGTCGTAGGCGTGCTCGCCGAACGCCTCGCGGTACTCCTCGGAGACCTCACCACCCTCGGCCGCCTGCTTGATCGACAGGCTGATGCGCCGGCGCTGCAGGTCGATGTCGATGATCTTGACCCACAGCTCCTCGCCGGGCGTGACCACCTGCTCGGGGAGGTCCACGTGGTGGACGGCCATCTCCGAGATGTGGACGAGGCCCTCGATCCCGTCGCCCACCTGCACGAAGGCGCCGAAGGGCACGAGCTTGGTGATCCGGCCGTAGACGAGCTCGCCCACCTGGTGCGAGTTGGCGAACTCCTGCCAGGGGTCGGTCTGCGTCGCCTTGAGCGACAGGCTGATGCGCTCCTTGTCGAGGTCCACGTCGAGGACCTCGACCTCGACCTCGTCGCCCACCGAGACGACCGAGGAGGGGTGGTCGACGTGCTTCCAGGACAGCTCCGACACGTGGATGAGGCCGTCCATGCCGCCGAGGTCGACGAAGGCGCCGAAATTCACCACCGACGAGACCGTGCCGCGACGGCGCTCGCCGGGCTTGAGGTTGACGAGGAACTCGCCACGCTGCTCCTTCTGGGTCTCCTCGAGCCAGGCGCGCCTGGAGAGCACCACGTTGTTGCGGTTGCGGTCGAGCTCGATGATCTTGGCCTCGATGGAGCGGCCCACGTACGGCTGCAGCTCGCGCACGCGGCGCAGCTCCACCAGGGACGCCGGGAGGAAGCCGCGCAGGCCGATGTCGACGATCAGGCCACCCTTGACGACCTCGATCACCGGGCCCTTGACGACCCCCTCGGCGTCCTTGATCTTCTCGATCGTCCCCCATGCCCGCTCGTACTGGGCGCGCTTCTTCGACAGGACGAGCCGACCTTCCTTGTCCTCCTTCTGGAGGACGAGCGCCTCGATGCGGTCCCCGAGGCTGACGATCTCGTCGGGGTCGACGTCGTTGCGGATGGACAGCTCCCGCGCCGGGATCACACCCTCCGACTTGAACCCGATGTCGAGCAGGACCTCGTCCCTGTCGATCTTGACGACCGAGCCCTCGACGATGTCGCCGTCGTCGAACTCGACGATGGTGGCGTCCACTGCCTGCTCCAGGGAGGCGTCGCCGAGGTCGTCCTCCACGATCGCCCGGGGGACGTAGGCGCCGGTCTCGTCGAACGTGCCCATGGGGCCGTCGGAGAGCAGGGCCACCGCGCCGGGGACCTCGTCGGATGCGATGGAGGAGGGGGACAGCTGATCGGGTGCGCCGGAGATGCCGGCCGCGTCGTCGGACATGGGTGCTCGCTACTCGCTTTCAGGAATCGGATCCCCGGGCGCTTCGAGAGGCGCGCAGGGCGCAGCCGCCGGGTGACGGCCAGCGGGCCATGGTACCAAACACCGTGGCCAGCGCCCCGGGCCGGGAGCCCCGGGTCGCCCCAGGGCGTCAGGTCTTGGCGTCGGCCCAGGAGGCGCCCCAGATGCTCGAGACCTCGAGGGGGACGCTCAGGTCCGCGTCGGCAGCCACGCCCGCCATGATCTCGGGGACCAGCGCGCCCACGACGTCCTCCTCGGCGGCCGGCACCTCGACGAGGACCTCGTCGTGCACCTGGAGCACCAGGCGCGAGGCCAGCGCCCGCTCCTCGAACGCGCGGTCGAGGTGGACGAGCGCCAGCTTGAAGAGGTCCGCGGCCAGACCCTGGATCCCGGCGTTCATGGCCTGGCGCTCCGCCGCCATGCGCAGGCTCCGGTTGGGCGAGTGCAAGTCGGGCAACGGGCGGCGCCGTCCGTAGAGGGTCTCGGTGTAGCCCCGCGCCCGAGCGGCGGCGACCGTGTCGTCCATGTACGCCCGCACCGCGGGGAACGCGGTGAAGTAGGCCTCGAGGATCTCGGCCGCCTCGGACGTCTCGATCGACAGGCGCTGGCCGAGCCCGTAGGCCTCCATGCCGTAGGCGAGGCCGTAGGAGACCATCTTGGCCTTCGAACGCTGGGCCACGGTGACGTCGCCGGGGGCGACGCCGAAGACGCTCGCCGCCGTGGCGCGGTGGATGTCGCGGCCCTGGGCGAAGGCGCTCACCAGCCCCGGGTCCCCCGACAGATGGGCGAGGACGCGCAACTCGATCTGGTCGTAGTCCGCGATGAGCAGGCGGCACCCGTCCCCGGGCACGAAGACCCGGCGCAGCTTGCGACCCTCCTCGGTGCGCACCGGGATGTTGTGCAGGTTCGGGTGGTCGGAGGAGAGCCGCCCCGTGCGCGCCACCGTCTGGTTGAAGGTGGCATGGATGCGGCCGTCCGCGGCGATCTCCGTGAGCAGGCTCTCGCCGTAGGTCGAGCGCAGCTTCTCCACCTCGCGGTAGTGCAACAGGGCGTCCACGATCGGGTGCTCGCCGCGCAGGCGCTCGAGGGTAGCGGCGTCGGTCGAGTACCCGGTCTTCGTCTTGCGCCCCGGCACGAGGCCGAGCCTCTCGTAGAGGACGGTGCGCAGCTGCGGCGTCGAGTTCACGTTGAATTCCTCGCCCGCGAAGCCGTGGATCTCCGCCTCCAGCCGCCGGCACTCCCCCGCCAGCTCGTCGGCGAGGTGCTTCAGCGCGGCGGCGTCGACGCGGATGCCGGCCACCTCCATGCGGGCCAGCACCCGGATCAGGGGCAGCTCCACCTCGTCGTGCAGCTTGGTGATCGCGGCACGCTCGAGCGCGGCGCGCATGGGGCCCACCAACGCCACCAGGGCGGCGGCCCGCCGGGTGGCACCGACCACGAGATCCGCGTCGCCGGTGCCCTCCAGGTCCAGCTGCCCGGCGGCCGCGGCACGCGCGGCGTCGTCGAGGGCGATCCCCAGCTCGGTGTCGACCACGTCCTCGAGCCGGTAGCGGCCGCTCGAGGGGTCGAGCAGGTAGGCGGCCACCGCCGTGTCGAGCGCGAGCCCGGTGACGTCCACGCCGCCCGGCAGCAGGACCCGCATGAGCTCCTTGACCCCGTGCCCGACCACCGGCCTGCCCCCGGGCCCCACCAGCGCGCCCAGGGCCTGCAGGACGCCGTCGTCGGCGATCTGGGCCTCGTCCAGCCACAGGGCCGAGGGGGCGGCGTCGGCCGCGTCGGTGGCGGACAGGGCCAGACCGAGGAGGGCGGAGCGGCCCGGCTCCCCGAGCCACACCGGAGCCAGCGACAGCGGCCCGCTCCCCTTGGCGAGGGCGGCCACGGCCCTGCCCGCGGCGCGCACCCCCGAGGGCCGGTCCACCTCCAGCGCGTCGAGATCCAGGGCCGGCGCACCGTCGGGCGCGCCGAGCGCCCCGGGGCGCGGCAGCTCCTCCTCGCCGCCCGTGCCCAGGATGGGGGCCAGCCGGCCCCAGATGGAGCGCAGCTCGAGCTCGGCGAAGACCGCCCGGGCCTCCTCCAGGTCCCAACGCCCGAGCGCCAGGTCGTCGAGCCCCACGCCCAGGGCCATGTCGCGCACCAGGGGGATGACCTGCGCGTTGCGCCGCACCATCGCCTCGTGCTCGGCGAGGTTCTCCCGCAGCTTGGGGGTGAGCTCCCCGAGGTGGCCGAAGATCCCGTCGAGGTCCCCGTAACTGTTGACGAGCTTGGCCGCAGTCTTCTCCCCCACACCGGGTACGCCCGGCAGGTTGTCCGAGGTGTCGCCGCGCAGCGCGGCGAGGATCGGGTACGACGCCGGGCGCACACCGGTGCGCTCCTCGATGCCCGCCTCGTCGTAGAGCACGGTGTCGGAGATGCCCCGCCGGGTGTAGAGGACCTTGACGTGGGGGTCCTCGACGAGCTGGAACGCGTCGCGGTCGCCCGTGACCACCACGACGTCGCGCCCCGCGTCGCGCGCCTCGGTGGCCAGCGTGGCCAGCACGTCGTCGGCCTCGTAGCCGACCACCTCGATCACGGTGATCCCGAGCGAGCGCAGGACGCGCCGGACGAGGTCGAACTGGGGGACGATGAGGTCGGGCGTCTCGGGCCGGTTGCCCTTGTACTCCTCGACGAGGTCGTCGCGAAACGTCGGCTCGGGGCGATCGAAGGCGACGGCCATGCCGCTGGGGTCCTCGTCGCGCAGCACCATCACCAGCATGGAGGTGAAGCCGTGCACGGCGTTGGTCACCTGGCCGGCCTTGGTGGCCAGGTCGATGGGCAGGGCGAAGAACGCCCGGAAGACCAGCGAGTTGCCGTCGAGCAGGTAGAGCGGTCCCGCCTGCGGCATCGGGCTCAGGGCTTCAGCGAGCCGTCGAGGACCTCTTGGGCGACCGTCGCCATGCGGGTGCGCCGGGCCATGGCCGTGCGCTGCACGAAGCCGAAGGCATCCGACTCGGCGAGGCCGTACTGGTCCATGAGCACGCCCTTGGCCCGGTCGACGAGGCGCCGGGTCTCGAGCTTGTCCTCGAGGTTCGCCACCTCCTCGGAGAGCCGGGCGTGCTCCTCCTCGATCGCCCGCAGCTCCTCGAAGCGGGCCAGCGCCACCTCGATGGCGGGCACGAGCTCGCCGCGCTGGAAGGGCTTCACCAGATAGGCCGCCACGCCCGCGTCACGCGCCTCCTCGATCAGGTTGCGCTGGCTGAAGGCGGTGAGGATGAGGACGGGCACGCGCAGCTGGGCGGTGATCTGGCGCGCCGCCTCGATCCCGTCGATCCCCGGCATCTTCACGTCGAGGATGGCCAGGTCGGGCTGCAGCCGTGTGGTGAGCTCGACCGCCTCGTCGCCGCGACCCGTCTCCCCGACGACCTCGTAGCCCTCGGCCTCCAGGATCTCCTTGAGGTCGAGACGGATGATGGCCTCGTCTTCGGCGATGACCACGCGTCTGCCCATGCGGGGGTGCCCTCCTCTCGATCGGGCCCCAGGCTACGTCGGATCGACCACCAGCTGGCCCAGGAGCTCGTCCTGGCGGCGCTCGAGCTGGGCGATGGTCTCGACCAGGGCCTGGCGGGCCCGGAGGGCGGCGTCCGCCGTCCGCTGCGCGTCGGCATGCTCGTGCGCCGCGATGGGCGTCTCCGAGACGAGGGAGCGCAGCCGGGCGTCGTCGGCGGCGTCGTTGATCACGACGAGCTGCTCGTCCAGGATGGCCAGCTCCTGGCGGGCGCGCTTGAGCCGTGCGTGCACGTCGCGCAGTGAGCGTTCGATGATCGACCGGCGCATCGCCCAATTCTACGGCGCGGGGCCCTCGGACGAGGGCCTGGCCGGGCGTCAGGGGAGGCGCTCGAACCTCGTGGTGACGGCGTCGAGCGCCGAGAGATCCGGTGGCGGGGCCACGCCCGCTCCCCTGTGGACGGGCACCATGCCGTCGACGAGCGCCACCATCCCGAAGGGGTCGTCCTCCACGAAGCGGCGTCCGCCCCCCACGTCCCCCACCAGGGTGAACCCGGGGAGCCCGGCCAGCGCCGCGTTGGCCGCCCGTCCCAGGCCGGTCTCGAGCATGCCGCCCACCCACGCGCGCAGTCCCGCCGCCCGGCATCGCTCCTGGGCCCGGCGGGCCTCCAGCAGGCCGCCGAGCGGCCCGGACTTGCAGCAGGCCACCGAGCAGGCGCCGAGGGCGATGGCGGCCTCCAGCCGCCCCATCGAGGTGAGCGACTCGTCCAGGCACACCGGGGTCCGGAGCCTCTGGGCCAGGGCGGCGTGCCCGACGAGGTCGTCTGCGTCCAGCGGCTGGTCGAGGCAGACGAGGCCGAGCTCGTCGAGGGGCGCCAGGGCGGCGGCGGCGCCGTCGACGCCGAGCGCGCCGTACGAGCGGTTGGCATCCGCCTGGAGCGCCAGGTGCGGGAACCGGGCGCACAGCGCGGCCAGCGGCTCCCGATCGGTGCCCGGCGCGATCTTGACCTTCACCCTTCCGTACCCCTGCTCGACGAGCTCCTCCACCCGCTCGACGAGCACGTGGGGCGACGGCGCCAGGCCCACCACCGCACCCCCCGGCACCGCCGTGGCATCCACCCCGAGGTACGAGGCGAACGAGCGCCCGTGGCGGCGCAGCCCGGCGTCGAGCACCGCCATCTCCAGCGCCGCCTTGGCCATGTGGTGCCCCGCCACCCCACCGAGCGCCGATGCGACGTCCGCGGGTCCGAGCAGGCCGCGTCCCGGGGCGTCGAGCAGCCGCGGCACGAGCTCGGTGCGCAGCACCGCCCACGCCCCCGCCGCGTGCTCCGGGGCGTAGGTCGGCGAGCGCAGCGCGGCGCACTCCCCCCAGCCCTCACCGTCGTCGGAGATGAGGCGGACGAGGACGACGGGGCGCACCGTGTCGTCCCCCACGGCGCTGTGGTGGGGTGCGCGCAGGTGCAACGACAGCATCCGCAGCTCGATACCCTCGACCTGCACTCCAGGAGCGTCGTCACCTCGCACGCGGCGAAGCCTACGGGCACGGATAGGCTGCGCCGGTGCCGCCCGGATGGCGGAATCGGTAGACGCGGGGGCCTCAAAAGCCCTTGCCCTTCGGGGCGTGCGGGTTCGAGTCCCGCTCCGGGCACGCCCGCTCCGGGCACGCTCCACCAGGCACGGCCGCCGAACCGCGTCTCCTGCCCGGCGGTCGGCGAGACCCGCACCGTTCGCGCGTCGCGAGCCCTTGCGGCCACGATTCGCGGTCATGCGCGCCCACGAGGCCTGACAATCCTCAATCCTGACGACGCTCGAGGGTCGCGATCGCGTCGAAGCTGTTCGTGGGGGCAATAGGCGCCGTCGGCCGCAGGCCCTGTCCTTGGGCAAGAGATGGCGCCTGTCGAACGAACTGGGCCAGGGTTGGGCAGCACATGACGGTGGGCAAGAAGCTCGCGATCGCATCAGGGTGGTCCCTGCTGCTCGGGGTGTTCTCCATCGTCTCGATGGGGCCTGCCATCGGCGCACCGGTGCCACCACCCACTGGTGCCACCGTCGTCGGCGTCGCCGGCACCGACTGCCCGAGTCCCTCCTTTGCCACCATCCAAAGCGCGATCA
>DASPTT010000143.1:0-64512 GCA_035623275.1 Acidimicrobiales bacterium | reverse complement strand
GACCGGTGCCGCCTGCTCGACCGTTGCCGCCTGCTCGACCGGCGCGGCGGTGTCGGGGCCGGGCGCTGCGTCCGCCGTCATCGCTGATGGCGCAGCTGGACCGACAAGGCGAGCCCGACCGCGGCGAAGAAGGCGACGGTGGCGGATCCCCCGTAGCTGAGGAAGGGCAGGGGGATGCCGGCGATGGGCATGATGCCCATCGTCATCCCGGCGTTCTCGAACACGCTGAAGGCGATGAGCGTGAAGGCGCCGGTGGCGAGCAGCCGCCCGAAGGGGTCGCGCGCGACCTGCGCGGCGTGCAGGATCCGCCAGGAAAGGACGCCCAAGAGCACGAGGACGGTGGCTGCGCCGGCAAACCCGAGCTGCTCGCCCACGGCGGAGAAGATGAAGTCGGTCTGCTGCTCGGGCACGTAGGACAGGTTCGTCTGGGGGCCGTGGAAGAGCCCGGCCCCCCAGAACCCGCCCGAGCCGATCGCCGCCACCGACTGGTGCAGGTTGTAGCTGCTCCCCTGCGCCTGGGTGTTCTGGTGGAGGAAGCCGGTCAGCCGCTCGACCTGGTACGGCTTGAGCAACCCCAGATGGACGATGGCGAAGATGCCGAGCACCGCCGCGGCCAGCAGCAGCACGAGGTACCGGTTCGGGATGCCCGCCACCACCAGCATCACGAGGAGCACGATCGACATCACGATGCCCGTGCCCAGGTCCGGCTGTTTGACCACCAGCAGGATGGGCACGCCGGCGAGCGCCAGCACCTTCAGGAGGTCCAGCGGCTCGAGCCCGTCGGGGCGGCGCGCGCAGAAGGCCGCCACCACCACGATCATCACCAGTGCGGCGAAGGCGGAGGGTTGGATCTGGACGGGGCCCAGCTGGAACCAGCGGGTCGCCCCCAGGGCGCGCGAGCCGATCGGGGTGAACATGGCCAGCAGGGCCAGGATGATCCCGACGTAGAGGACCCGGCTCAGGAACTCGAGCCAGTGGTAGTCGGCCAGCGCCAACGCGGCCATGACGATCACCCCGACCATCACGTAGGCCGCTTGGCGGTCGAGGTAGTAGTGCGGGCTCACCCCCGCCAGCAGGAGCTTCGAGCGCGTGGCCGAGTAGACGAAGACCACGCCGAGGACGGCGACGGCCAGCGTGGTGAAGACGAGGACGAGGTCGAGCCGCATCGTCAGCACACGGCCGGCAGAGGGGCGCAGTGGGAGGGGGTTGCTCACTCTGGGGCTCCGGCGGACCAGAATACCGGTCGTGCCCCTAGCCGCCACATCGGCCTCCAACGGCGACCAGGGCTGGATCTACGAGGTCCTGCGCTGGATGGGCGTCGACCCGACGACGGCCCACCACGTCCAGTCGGTACTGGTGCGCCCCCTCACCATCCTGTTCATCCTCGTCCTGGCCGTCCTCGCCCTGTGGCTCGGCAACCGCGCCATCAAGCACTGGATCGGCGGGGCGGCGCGCAAGGCGGCGGGCCGGGCCGAGTCGCCTCGCGCCGTGGCGCGCGCCTCGACCATCACGGCGCTGCTGTCGAGCATCTGGCGGGCGGTGGTCATCACCATCGCCTTCTTCGTGGTGCTGGGGACGCTCGGCCTCAACCTGACCCCGGTGCTCGCCGGCGCCACGGTGATCGGCGCCACTATCGGCTTCGGGGCCCAGCAGCTGGTACGCGACCTGCTGGCCGGCTTCCTCCTCATCATCGAGGGCCAGTACGACATCGGCGACGTCCTGGTGCTCGGCGACGTCACCGGCACGGTGGAGGACCTGAGCCTGCGCGTGACGCGCCTGCGCGGGCCCGACGGGTCGATGTGCTTCGTACCCAACGGCGAGATCCGCAAGCTCTCCAACGTCACCCGCGGGTGGGCGCACATCAGCATCGACACGGTGGTGCCGGCGCGCACGGGGGTAGACACCGTGCTGGACGCGGCGCGCGCCGCCGTGTCGTCGGTCGCCGCCGACACCGCCTTCGCCCCGGACTTCCTGCGCCGGCCCGAGGTGCTGGGCATCGTCGCCGCCGACGCCGAGACCCTCACCGCGCGCGTCGACGTCCGCGTGCCGGTGGCGCGTCGCGACGCGGTGAGCCGCGCGCTGCGCGAGGAGCTGGCGCGGCGCTTGCGAGCCGAAGGGGTCTTCGTGGGCACCGACACCGGGCCCCCGTCGGCCACGGGCTGACCGGCGCGCCGGTTGTCGTTCCGGCGGTCGAGGCGAGGTCGCTCCCGGCGCGGCGCACCCCTAGGATCGACCGCCGCCGTGTCCGCCGATCACCCCCGCCCGTCCGTGCCGCAGCCCCTGCTCCCGCCGGGCTGCTTCGTGGTGCCGGTCGTCGTCCTCCTGGTCGCCGTGGTGGCGGTCGCCGGGATCGCCACGGCGCGCGCGGATGCCGGGCCGACCCGGACCGGGCTCATCCTCTCGGGGCCGCCGTCGGCGGGCGGCCAGTCCTCCGCCCCCGCGGTCCCGCACCCCTCGATCTCCATCGGCCCGGCCGCACCGGCCCCCGCGCGCGGGACACCGACCCCGGCTCCGGCGGCCGCAGGCTCGACGCGAGCCACGCCCACGGGCAGCGGCTGCGCCGCGGCCCTGGCCTACCTGTCGGCGCACGCGGCGCCGGGCTTCCGCCTGGTGTGCCCGGGCGACGCCGGCGGCTACCAGGCGCTGACGTGCCTGGGGCAGGCGCCGTGCGGCTACGACCAGGCCATGATCGTCATCGCCGACCCGTGCCCGGCGGCCTACATGAACGAGGCGCACAACTCGTGGGTGCTGCTCCACGAGGTGACGGGGGTCCCCATCCCCGACGGCAACCCTGCCGTGGACCCCTACGGCCACTGCTAGGGCGACGACCGGCCTTCCCCGGGAATCACCCCGAGCGTTCCCGGTCGGCCAGGTGTCCTTGGACGGCGCGCCACATGGCCTCCACCGGGGCGGCGCGCCCGGTCCAGCGCTCCAGGGCCAAGGCGGCCTGGTGCACGAGCATCCCCAGTCCCGGCAGGGGCGTGGCCCCGCGCTGGGCCGCGGCCCGCAGCAGCGGGGTCTCCAGCGGGTGGACCACCAGGTCGGCCACCACCTGCCCGGGCCGCAGCAGGTCCGGGTCGAACGGCACCATGTCGTCGGTGGCCGAGCCCCGCGCCATGCCCACGGGCGTGGCCTGGACCACCAGGTCGGCGTGGCGCACGGCCTCCGGGTCGCCCACCGACCCGGCCGCGCCGGCCAGCACCGCGGCCGCAGCCGCCCGCGCCGGGCTGCGGTTGACGACGACCACCGATTCCGCCCCGGCGTCGGCCAACGCCAGGACCACGGCGCGCGCCGCACCGCCGGCACCGACCACGACGCAGCGGGCCCCGGCGGGGTCGAAGCCCGGCCCGCGGTGCAGCGAGGCCACGAACCCCGCGCCGTCGGTGGAGTCGCCCACCAGCATGCCGTCCTCGCGCACGACGCAGTTGACCGCGCCGAGCCGCGTGGCCACCGGCGTCAAGGTGTCGACGGCGGCCGCCGCGTCCTCCTTGTGGGGCATGGTGACCGACAGACCCACGATGCCGAGCGCCCGGATCCCGGCGAAGGCCGCGGGCACCCCGCCGGCGGGCACGGGGAACCCGACCGACACCCAGTCGAGCCCCAGGGCGTCGAAGGCGGCGTTGTGCAGCAGCGGCGACAGCGAGTGGCCGACCGGCTCGCCCATCACGCCGACGACGTGGGCGGCGGCACTGGGCCAGGTCGGGGAGCGGCGCTCCGGCGGGCCCGCCGGCGGCATCAGCCCACCCCCCGGCTCTTGGCCAGCTGCTCGTTGGCCAGCTGCTCGGCGTAGGTGTCGGCGAAGGCCTCGGTGCCGTCGGGCTGGACGACGACGAAGTAGCGCCAGTTCCCGGTGGCCGGGTGCAGCGCGGCCTCGAGCGACGCCTGGCTGGGGAAGCAGATGGGCGTGGGCGTGAGCCCCTTGTGCAGGTAGGTGTTGTAGGGGGTGTCGAGCGCCAGGTCCGCGGCGGTGACGGGCCCGCCGTCGCGGTGCTCCGAGTACAGGACCGTCGAGTCCATCTGCAGCGCCATGCCGGCGGCGAGCCGGTTGTAGACGACCCGCGCCACCTTGGCCAGGTTCTGGGGGTAGACGCCTTCCTTCTCCACGATGGAGGCCACGATGACCACCTGGTAGGGGGTCATGCCCACCGCGGCCGCGCCGGGGGTCAGCCCCACGGCCTGCGCGGTGGCGTCGAAGCGCTGCACCATCTGCGTGAGCAGGGTGGTGTCGGACTCGCCCGGGAGCACCAGGTACGTGCCCGTGCCGAGGAGCCCCTCGAGGCTGGTGGCCCCGGCCGGCGCGTAGGGCGAGGTGACCGCGCCCGAGTCGGCCAGCGACGCGAAGGCGGCGCCGTCGTGCCCGGGCACGTCGCCCACGCGCGCCGCCACCTCGGCGAGGGTGAACCCGGGGACCACGGTCACCGGGAAGACGTTCGGCCCCTTGGCCAGCGCGCGGTGGACGGACGAGAACGACGAATGGGTGCGCAGCAGGTAGCTCCCGCTGTCGATGAGGGGTGCGCCGTGGAGGACGAAGTAGATGCGCAGGGCCAGCGCGCTGCCCACCACGTGGTCGCGCTGGAGCAACGACGCCACTGCGCTGACCGAGGCGCCCTTGGGCACGGTCACCACCCTCGCCGGTCCCGGAGCGCCGGGGTTGGCCTCGCCCTCGTACCACAGCACTGCCCACACCAGCAGGCCGGCGACCACCACGCCGAGCACGACCAGGGCGCTGCGAAACGGGTGCCGGGCGGCCGCCCCCCGCAGCCCCGGCCGCCCGTGCGCCGCGTGCCGCGGTCCCGCCGGCGCCGCGTGCCGGGGCTCCGCCGGCGTGGCGTCGTCGGTCCCGGCGACGGCCCCCGGCCCCCCGGCCGGCTGCTCGTCATCCACGGCGCGCCTCGGGATGGGCGTCGAGCCAGGCCTGGAGCAGCACGGCCGCGGCGGCCTGGTCCACCACGGCTCGCTGGCCGGGTCCACGGCGCCCGGCCTCGGCCAGCGAGCGCTGGGCGCTCACCGTCGTGAGCCGCTCGTCGAACGTCTCGACGGCCACGCCGTCGGCGGCCAGGGCGTGGGCCAGTGCCTCGGCCTCGGCCGCCGCGGCACGGGCCGCGGGGCCGGCACGTCCGTCGAGGTGCACTGGCAGGCCCACCACGACGCGCGCCACCTCCTCCTGGCGCACCAGGGCCACCAGCGCGTCGCGGTCGGCCTCGGGATCGCCCGTGCGCACCAGCGTGGTCCGGGGCATGGCCAGCGTGCCCCGGCTGTCCGAGACGGCGATGCCGATGCGCCGTTCCCCCAGGTCGATCCCCATGACCCGCACGGGTCAGCGGGCACCCAGCCGGCGCCGGGCCTCGGCCAGGAGCTCGTCGATCTTGGCCGGGTCCTTGCCGCCGGCGACCGCCAGCTCCGGCGAGCCGCCCCCGCCGCCGCCGACCACCGCGGCGAGCTCCTTGACGGTCGCCGCCGCGTCCAACGGGCCCGAGGCCACGGCCACGGCCACCTTGGCCCCGTCGGGGGACCCCGCCAGCACCACGGTGTCGGGACCGGCGCGCCGCACGGCCTGGGCCATGTCGCGCAGCGCGTCGGCGCCGTAGCCGTCGAGGCGCTCGACGACGACCCCGTCGGCCGCCGCGCCGGCCAGGCGCGCTGCCATCTCCTCGAGCTGACCGCGTGCCAGGCGCGCCAGCTCCTTGTCGGTGGCCCGCTGGCGCTCGAGGAGGCGCTCGAGCGCGTCGACGACCCCGTCGGGCTCGACCCGCAGCAGGCGCGCGCTCTCCTCCAGCGCCCGTTGGCGCTCGCGCAGCACCGCCAGCGACCCCGCGCCGGTGAGCGCCTCGATGCGGCGCGTGCCCGACCCGATGGAGCCCTCCGACACCACGATGATGGGCCCGATCATGCCGAGGGCCGGCACGTGCGTCCCGCCGCAGAACTCGATCGAGTGCGCGCCGGCGCGCACCACCCGGACCTGGTCGCCGTACTTGTCCTCGAAGAACGCCAGCGCGCCCATGGCCTCGGCCTCGGCCTTGGAGGTCTCGATGGTCTCCACCTCGGCGTCGCCGATGACGTCCTCGTTGGCCAGCTCGGCCACCGCGGCCAGCTCCTCGGGACGCAGCGCCTGGTGGTGGGAGAAGTCGAAGCGCAGCCGGTCGGGCCCGACGTTGGAGCCCTGCTGGCGCACGTGGTCCCCGAGCACCTGGCGCAACGCGCTGTGCAGGAGGTGCGTGCCGGTGTGGTTCCGGCGGATCGACTCGCGCCGGGGCGCGTCGATCACGGCCAGCGCCTCCTGGCCCGGGAACAGCTCGCCCTCGACGCGCGCCCGGTGCACGACGAGCCCCGGCAGCACGCTCTGGGTGTCGGTGACGCTCGCCTTGCCCGTGTCGGTGACGATCACGCCGGTGTCGCCCACCTGGCCGCCGGCCTCGGCGTAGAAGGGCGTGCGGTCGAGGACGATCTCGGCCGTCCCCGGCTCCCGCCCGGCGAGCACCGCCACCACCGTGGCCGGGCCCTCCGCGTGGTCGTAGCCGGTGAAGAGCGTGGAGCCGGCGGTCTCCAGTAGCTCGCGGTAGACGGCCTCGTCGCCGCTCGTGGCCCGGCGCGCCCGGGCGTCGGCCCGGGCGCGCTCGCGCTGGGCCGTCATGGCCTCCTCGAACCCCTGGAGATCCACGCCCGATCCGGCCTCGGCGGCCATCTCCACCGTGAGCTCGATGGGGAAGCCGTGCGTGTCGTGGAGGCGAAAGGCCACCTCCCCGGGCACGAGCCCGGTCCCCTTGGCCAGCTCCTCGTCGAGGATGGCCGAGCCCGCCTCGAGCGTGCGGCGGAAGTGGCCCTCCTCGCGCTCGACGGTGGCCTTGACCAGGTCGAGGTCGGACACCAGGGCGGGGTAGGCGGTGCCGAGCACGTCGGCCACCGCGCCGACCAGGCGCGGGGTGACGGCGTCGGTGACCCCCAGCTGATGGGCCCGGCGCACGGCGCGGCGGATCACCCGGCGCAGCACGTAGCCGCGGCCCTCGTTGGAGGGCAGCACGCCGTCGGCGACCAGCATGGCCATGGCCCGTCCGTGGTCGGCCAGGATGCGCAGGCTCACGTCGGTGTCGTGGGCCGCCCCGTAGCGCACACCGGCGGCCTCCTCCGCCACCAGCCGGATCGGCGCCATGAGGTCGGTCTCGAACATGGAGCGCACGCCCTGGACGATCGGCGTGATGCGCTCGAGACCCGCTCCCGTGTCGATGCTCGGGCGCGGCAGCTCGACCAGCCCACCGTCGGCCAGCCGGTTGTACTGCATGAAGACCAGGTTCCAGATCTCGACGTAGCGCTCGGGGTCCCCCACCGCCGGCCCGCCACCCGCGCCGAGCGTGTCGCCGCGGTCGTAGTAGAGCTCCGAGGAGGGGCCGCAGGGCCCCGTGTCGCCCATCTTCCAGAAGTTGTCTTCCCCCATCCGCTGGATGCGCGTCCGGGGCACGCCGACGAGGTCGACCCAGATCTCCTCGGCCTCGTCGTCGCTCTCGTGGACGGTCACCCACAGCCGCTCCCCGTCGATGCCGAGCGTCTCGGTCACGAAGGTCCACGCGAAAGGGATGGCGTCGGCCTTGAAGTAGTCGCCGAAGCTGAAGTTGCCCAGCATCTCGAAGAAGGTGCAGTGGCGCTCGGTGGTGCCCACGATGTCGATGTCGAGGGTGCGGAAACACTTCTGCACGCTGGTGGCCCGGGGCCAGGGCGCGGCCTCGTCGCCCAGGAAGTACGGCTTGAACGGCACCATGCCCGCGATGGTGAAGAGCACGGTCGGGTCGTGCGGGATCAGGCTCGCCGAGGGGACCACCACATGGCCCCGCGAGGCGAAGAAGCCGGTGAACGCGGAGCGCAGCTGGTTGGCGTCCATTTCGCCGGGCGATCCTACCGGCACGCTGGGACTATCTCGCGCGTCCCTCCGAGACGCGCAGGTCGCGCCACAGCTCGTCCTCGCGCCGGCGCGCCTGGATCCGCCCGCTTTCGACGGCGTGGTGCACCCGGTCGGTCAGGGCGCGCCGGGAGCGCCCCACCCCCGCGCTCACCTCCCCGGCGAGCGAGCCCGGGCGCAGGCGCGTGGCGAGGCGCTCGATGCGCCGGCGCGCCCACAGGGTGCCCCCGGCCCCGAGGGCGGCACCGGTCCCGAGCCACAGGGTCCGGCGCATCACCGCCGGGCCTCGAGGGCGCGCCGGGTGCGGCGGTGCCTCCCCCCCGCGCCCGACAGGCGGGCGGCGTCGGCGGGCACGGTGCTCGAGCGGGCGGGGACCGGGCGGAGCCGGGCGGGCGCGCCGGGCCGGCCGAACAGGCGCCGGAGCGCACCGCCGAGGCCCGAGAGGAAGGCCACCAGTTTGACCAGGGGGTTGGCGAACGCCCGGTAGGCGAGGCGCGAGGCGGAGTCGACAGTGGTGGACACGGCCTCGGCCGAGGCCAGCACGTCGCCCACCCGGACCATCTCGGTGGCCGCCTGGTCGGCCGCGATGCGGGCGTCGCGCAGCATGGGGACGGTCTCGCTGTCGAGGTCGGCCACCAGGGCACGGAGCTCGCGGATGCGGCGGCTCAGGACGACGGCGGCGATCAGCGCGCACAGCGCCGCCACCGCCGCGGCCAGCGCCGCGACCAGGACGACGACGTCTGCGCCCGACATGGGCGGTCAGCCTACTCGGACCGGACGGCGGAGCCCCCGGAGGTCGGGTCGCCGGAGGTCGGGTCGCCGGAGGTCGGGCCGCCGGAGGTCGGGCCGCCGGAGCCGGCGGCGGGCTCGCCCTCCGCGCCGTGCCCGCTCGGCTCGTAGTAGACGTGGTCCGCCACCTCGGGCGGGCGATAGGACTGCTCCACCCATCCCCGCGGATCGTCGTGGGGGTAGCGGTATCCCGCGCCGTGGCCCAGGCGCGCCGCGCCGACGTAGTGCGCGTCGCGCAGGTGGACGGGCACCCCGGCGCGCGCCCCGTGCTGGACGTCGTCCATGGCGCGGCCCAGGGCGACGGTGACCCGGTTCGACTTGGGGGCGCGCGCCAGGTAGACGACGGCCTGGGCCAGGTTGAGCTGCGCCTCGGGCAGCCCCACGAATTCGACGGCGCGCGCGGCGGCGTCGGCGACCACCAGGGCCAGGGGGTCGGCCAGGCCCACGTCCTCGCTGGCCAGGATGACCAGCCGGCGGGCGATGAAGCGGGGATCCTCGCCGCCTTGGAGCATCCGGGCCAGCCAGTACAGCCCGGCGTCGGCGTCCGAGCCCCGGATGGACTTGATGAAGGCGCTGACCTGGTCGTAGTGCTCGTCGGGCCCCTGGTGCAGGAGCCGCCCGGCGCGGGCCCGCTCGACGTCCGAGCGTGTCAGCGTCCGGTCCCCGGCCACGGCCAGGGCCACCTCCAGCGTCCCCAGCGCCGCACGTGCGTCGCCCTCGGCGAGCGACACCAGCGCGGCGAGCGCCTCGTCGTCGGCGTCCGCCTCCTCCAGCGCCAGGGCGCGCCGGAGCACCTCGCGGACCTCCGCGTCGCCCAGGGGCTCCAGGCGCCACAGCGACGAGCGGCTCAGGAGCGGCGCGTTCACGCTGAAGAACGGGTTCTCGGTCGTGGCCCCGATGAAGACGATGAGCCCCTCCTCCACCGACGGCAGCAGCGCGTCCTGCTGGGCGCGGTTGAACCGGTGCACCTCGTCGATGAACACGATCGTCCCCCGGGCCTGCTCGCCGAGGCGCCGGCGGGCATCGTCGACGGCGCTGCGCACGTCGGCCACCCCCGCGTTGACGGCCGACAGCGGGACGAAGGTCTTGGCCGTGGTGGCGGCCACGACCAACGCCAGCGTCGTCTTGCCCGTCCCCGGCGGCCCCCACAGCACCGCCGAGGTCAGCCGGTCCTCCTCGATGAGCCGGCGCAGCGGCGCGCCCGGGGCCACCAGATGGGCCTGGCCCACGATGTCGTCGAGCGTGCGCGGGCGCAGGCGCGCCGCCAGGGGGCCGCGCGCGGCCAGGCGATCCGCGGCGGCCTGGTCGAAGAGGCCCGGGCCCCGGTCCCGCGAGCCGCGTGCGGACGGCGACACGGCGGGCGCGCTCAGCCCCCGGAGCGGGGCACGACGCGCAGGCCCAGCTCGGCCAAGTTGGCCGGGGCCAGGGCCTTGGGCGCCCCCGTCATGGGGTCGGTGCCCGACTGCGTCTTGGGGAAGGCGATCACCTCGCGGATGTTCTCCTCGCCCGCCAGCAGCGCCGTGAGACGGTCGACGCCCACGGCGAAGCCGCCGTGGGGCGGGGCCCCGTAGCGAAAGGCCCCGAGGAGGAACCCGAAGCGGGCCTCGGCATCCTCGGGCGTGATCCCCAGGGCGTCGAAGACCCGCCGCTGGATGTCCTCGCGATGGACACGGATGGAGCCGGACCCGAGCTCCCACCCGTTCATGACGAGGTCGTAGGCCTGCGAGCGCACGGCCATGGGGTCGGTGCCGAGCAGCTCGACGTCGTCGGGGTGCGGCATCGTGAACGGGTGGTGCGCGGGTTGGGGGCGGCCCTCGTCGTCGATGCCGTCGAACATGGGGAACTCCGTCACCCAGCACAAGCGCCGCTCCCCCTCCGACACCGGCGGGCGACCGAGCGCCAGGCGCAGCTGTCCCAGGACATCGACCACGAGGCGCCACTCGTCGGCCACGACGAGGACCAGGTCGCCGGGCGTCGCCGCGCTCGTCTCCACGAGCCCGGCCCGCTCGTCGTCGGTGAGGAACTTGTCGAGGGGCGACTCGAGCGCACCCGCCTCGCCCACCTTGAACCAGGCGAGGCCCTTGGCCCCGAGGCCTTTGGCCTCCTCGGTCAGCGCGTCGAGGCGGTTGCGCCCGAGGGCCGCCCCGCCGGGCAGGCGGATGGCCTTGACGCAGGGCGCGGCGAAGGCGCGCACCTCGGTCCCGGCGAACACCGGGCCGAGGTCCACCAGCTCCATGCCGAAGCGCAGGTCCGGCTTGTCCGAGCCGAAGCGGTCCATGGCCTCCTGCCAGGTGAGCCGCTCCACCGTCGCCGGCCGCTCCCCGATGGCCGCCTCGGTGGCCTCTGCGACCGCCTCGGTCACCGCGTGGTGCACGTCGTCTTGGGTGGCGAACGACATCTCGATGTCGAGCTGTGTGAACTCGAACTGCCGGTCGGCCCGCAGGTCCTCGTCACGCAGGCAGCGCGCGATCTGGAAGTAGCGGTCGGTGCCCGCCACCATGAGCAGCTGCTTGGCGATCTGGGGGCTCTGGGGCAGCACGTAGAAGTCCCCGCGATGCAGGCGCGACGGCACGGCGAACTCCCTCGCCCCCTCGGGCGTGGGGGTCCACAACAGCGGTGTCTCGACCTCGACGAAGCCTTGCCGGGCCATGGCGCTGCGCATGGCACCGAGGACGCGGGAGCGCAGGCGCAGGTTCGCCTGCATCCGCGGCCGGCGCAGGTCGACGAAGCGGTAGCGAAGCCGCACGCTCTCCTCGGAGTCCGTCCGGTCGTCGACGGGGAAGGGCGGGGGCTCCGCCTTGGCCAGCACCTCCACCTCGCAGTCGGTGAGCTCGATCTCGCCCGTGGCCAGCTCGGGGTTGACGGTGCCCTCGGGGCGACGCGCCACCGTGCCGGTGACCCGCACGACCCATTCACTGCGCCCTTCGGCGGACCCGTCGACCACGCACTGGATGATGCCGGAGTGGTCGCGCACGTCGAGGAAGGCCAGCTTCTCCCCGTGCTCGCGCCGGCGCGCCACCCACCCGCACACCGAGGCGCGGCTGCCGACGTCGGCCGGCCGCAGCTCGCCGCACTCGTGGGTGCGCATCCCCGTCGCTGTCACCGCTCTCCCATGTCGCCTGCGCCCCGGGCCGCGCCGTCGAGGACGCGGATGCGCTCGACCACGTCGCGTCGGGGGACGCGCTCTTGCTCCTCGCCACGACGCAGCGCGCGCACCGTGACCTCGCCTGCCGCCAGCTCGTCGGCGCCCACGATGAGCGCCCACGCCGCACCTGACCGGTCCGCCAGCTTGAGCTGCGCCTTGAGCGAACGGCCATCGTAGGCGCGATCGCTCGCCACCCCGGCGGCGCGCAGCTCGGCAACCAGGTCGCGGGCCGCGGTGCCGTCGGTCAGGTCCACCACGAACACGGCCGGGCCCGGCGCCGGCGGGTGGAAGACGTCCTCCGCGTCGCAGGCGAGCAGGACCCGCTCGATGCCGGCGCCGAAACCGATGCCCGGCGTGGGCGGGCCGCCGAGCTGCTCGACGAGGCCGTCGTAGCGGCCACCGGCGCACACGGTGACCTGGGCGGCCTCAAGGCGGGAGGACACGAACTCGAAGGTGGTGCGCGTGTAGTAGTCGAGCCCCCGCACCAGATGCGGTGCGCGCTGGTACGCGATGCCGAGGGCGTCGAGGCCGGCCAGCACGCGGGCGTGGTGGGCGGCACACGGCTCGCACAGGTAGGCGTCGATGGTGGGCGCGTCGGCCACCACGCGCCGGCACTGCTTGGTCTTGCAGTCCAGGACCCGCAGCGGGTTGGCCTCGAAACGCGGACCGTGCTCGTCGCACAGCAGGGACCGGTGCTCCTCCAGGAACACCCGCAGCAGCTCCACGTAGCCCGGGCGGCACCGCCAGTCGCCGATGGAGTTCACCAGCAGCACCACCTCGCGCAGCCCCAGGGCGGCGAGGAAGCCGGCGGCCAGGGCGAGCACCTCGACGTCGAGGTCGGGGTCGTCGGTGCCCAGGGCCTCCACGCCCACCTGGTGGTGCTGGCGGTAGCGCCCCGCCTGGGCCCGCTCGTAGCGGAACGCCGGGGTCAGGTACCAGGCCTTCCACGGGACGGCGGGACGGTGCTGGATGAAGGCCCGCACCACGGGGGCCGTCCCCTCCGGCCGCAGGGCCAGGGCCCGGCCCGAGCGGTCGGTGAACTCGTACATCTCCTTGCGCACCACCTCGGTGCCCTCGCCCACGCCCCGGTGGAACAGGCGCGACTCCTCGAAGGTGGGGCTCACGAGGAGGCCGAAGCCGGCGCGCTCGGCCTCCTGCGCGAAGCAGGCCACGAGCGCCTCCCAGCGGGCGGACTCGGGCCACAGGACGTCCCGCGTCCCCTTGGGGGCGCGGATGGGCCCCTCGGCACCCGGCGACGACACCGCTCAGTTCTTCCGGCCGGGCAGCGTGCGGAAGGCGTCGAAGACCCCGTCGAGGTGCTTGAGCGAATTGAGCAGCGAGTCCAGATGACCGGGGTCGGCCAGCTCGACGTCGAAGCGCATGCGGCTCACCCGGTCGGGGGCGGTCTGGCTCGACGAGGCGACGATGTTGAGGTGGTGCTCGGAGACGACGCGCGTCACGTCCGAGAGCAGCCGCGAGCGGTCGAACGCGAGCACCTCGATGGAGGCCACGAACACCGTCGACCCCTCGCGGTCCCACTCGACCTCGATCAGCCGCTCCTGCTCCCCCGCGGCGAGCGACGTGGCGTTCGCGCAATCGGCGCGGTGCACGCTCACGCCCCGGCCTCGGGTGACGAAGCCGACGATGGCGTCGCCGGGGACCGGCGTGCAGCACCGGCTGAGGCGCACCATGACGTCGTCGAGGCCCTCGACGTAGACCCCCACCGGCGAGCCGCGCCGCCCGATGGTCCGGGGACCGGGCGACACGGTGGTGGGCAGCTGCTCCTCGTACTCGCCGCCGCGAAGCTCGCGCGCCAGGCGCTGGGCGACCGAGCGGGCCGACACGTGGCCGTCGCCGATCGCCGCGTGCAAGGCGTCGAGGTCCGCGTAGTTCATGGCCTGGCACAGCTTCTCGAGGGAATTGCCCGCGGCCAGCTTCTGGACGGGGAGCCCCTCGCGCCGAAGCGCCTTGGCCAGGTCCTCGCGCCCGGCCTCGATGGCGTCCTCCCGGCGCTCCCGGCTGAACCACTGGCGGATCTTGTTGCGCGCCCGCGGCGAGGCCACGATCTGGAGCCAGTCGCGCGACGGTCCGGCCGAGGGGACCTTGGAGGTGATGATCTCCACCGTGTCGGCCGACTGCAGCGGCGTGTCGAGCGGCACCAGGCGGCCGTTGACCTTGGCGCCGATGCAGCGGTGGCCCACCTCGGTGTGGATCGAGTAGGCGAAGTCGATGGAGGTGGCCCCCGCGGCCAGCGCCACCACCTTGCCCTTGGGGGTGAAGACGTAGACCTCGTCCTGCTCGAGGTCGAGCTTCAGGGTCTCCAGGAACTCCAGGGGGTCGATGGTCTCGGACTGCCAGTCGACGATGCGCTGGAGCCAGGCCATCTCCGCGGTGGTGGCCCCGTCCTCCTTGCCCTTCTCCTTGTACCCCCAGTGCGCGGCGATGCCGTACTCGGCGCGCCGGTGCATCTCCTGGGTCCGGATCTGGACCTCGATGGGCTTGCCCTCCAAGCCGATGACGGTGGTGTGCAGCGACTGGTAGAGGTTGAACTTCGGGCTGTTGATGTAGTCCTTGAACCGCCCCTGCACCGGGCTCCAGATTGCGTGGATGGAGCCGAGGGCCGCCCAGCAGTCCTTCTCCGAGTCGACGATGACCCGCAGGCCGACGAGGTCGTGGATCTCGGCGAACTCCTTGCCCCGCACCACCATCTTCTCGTAGATGCTCCACAGGTGCTTGGGCCGGCCCGTCACGTCCGCGGCGATGCCCGACGCGGCCAGCCGCTCGCGCACGGCGACCAGCACGCGGGCCACGTAGTCGTCGCGCTCGGGCGCGCGGGTGGCCACCATCTGCTCGATCTCGGCGTAGCGCTTGGGGTGCAAGGTGGCGAAGGCGAGGTCCTCCAGCTGCCACTTGAGCTCCTGGATGCCCAGGCGGTGCGCCAGCGGCGCGTAGATGTCGAGGGTCTCCTGCGCCGTGCGGCGCTGCTTCCACTCGGGCATCACCGCGATGGTTCGCATGTTGTGGAGCCGGTCGGCCAGCTTGATGACGAGCACGCGCCAGTCGCTGGCCATGGCCACGAGCATCTTGCGCACGGTCGCCGCCTGCTGCGCCTCCTTGGAGTCGAACTGCAGGCGGTCGAGCTTGGTGACGCCGTCGACCACCGCGGCCACGTCCGGCCCGAAGGCCGCCTCCACGTCCGCCAGCGTGAGCCCGGTGTCCTCCACCGCGTCGTGGAGGAGCGCGGCGACGACCGACCCGGCGTCGAGACCGAGCTCGGCCACGATGGTGGCCACCGCCACCGGGTGCGTGATGTAGGGCTCGCCGGTCTGGCGCAGCTGGCCCCGGTGCGAGTCGTCGGCCAGATGCGCCGCCTGGGCGATCCGGGCCCGCCCGTCGCCGGGGGCGCCGGGGTGGCGGGCGTCGTAGGCGGAGAGGACCCCGGCCAGCAGGTCGTCGAGCGTCGTCGGCCGGCGGAACGGCGCGGACAGTCGCTCGACGGTGACCATGTATCGAGGGTACCTGCCCGCCTGGTGCGCAGGCGCTATCGCGCTCGCCGCGAGGGTCAGCGGCGCCGGCCGCTCTTCTTCTTGCGCGGGCGGGGCGGCGGCCGTCGCGGCCCCTCGGCGGGCCCCGCGCCCGCCGTCGCCCTGGCCGCGCCGTCCTGGCCGGCCTTGGCGGCGCCCGCCTTGGACCCGCCCGACCCGTTGGTCGTCCGGGCGCCGGCGGCGCCGGGCACGATGCGGCCGTCACCCTTGGCGGCCCGGCCCCCGCCGCCCCCGGCCCGCGCCCCGCTCAGCTGGGCGGCGGCCTTGGGGGTGAGCACCGTCGTCCCGCCGCGCGCGCTGGCCCCGCGCAGGCGGTCGGCCTTGGTCCCCGAACGGGCCGGGGCGGCGATGAAGATCGACGAGTACGCCCCGGCCACGATGCCGATCACCAGGGGGAGCCCGAAGCTCTGGAGCGTCGTGGCACCGAGCACCTGCGCGCCGATGATCAGGATGGACAGCACCGGCAGCACGGCCACGAGCGACGTGTTGAGCGAGCGGGCCAGCACCTGGTTGAGCGACAGGTTGACCATGTCCGAGTAGCTCATCCGGCGCGAGGCGCCGAGGCCCTTGGAGTTCTCCGTGATCCTGTCGAAGACCACGACCGTGTCGTAGAGCGAGTACCCCATGATGGTCAGCACCGCGATGACCGCGGCGGGGGTCACCTGGAAGCCCACCAACGAGAAGATGCCGATGGTGATCACCAGGTCGTGCAGGACGACCTTGAGCAAGGCGGCGACGGCCATGCGCCACTGGAAGCGGAACGAGATGTAGATCGTGACCAGGACGAAGAAGACGATCATGGCCTCGATCGCCTTGTTCGTGACCTGGCTGCCCCAGGTGGGCCCGACGTCTTGGACCGACACCTCGTTCACCGAGACGTGCGACAGCTGCGCCAGCGACGCCTGGACCTTGGTGATCTGGGCCGAGCGGACCGTCTGGGCTAGGCGCTTGAGGTCGGCCTGCACCACGATCGTCTTGTTGCCCAGGATCTGCACGGTGGGGTTGGGCACGCCGGCGGCCTGGACGTTGGAGCTCACCTCGGCGACGCTCGGGACGGGCGGCGTGGCGACGACGGTCCACGAGGTGCCGCCCTGGAACTCGATGCCGAGGTTGAGCCCCTTGGTGGCGAGCGAGATCAGCCCGATGGCGATGATCGTCCCCGACAGGGCGTACCACCAGCGCCGGCGCCCGACGAAGTCGAAGGACGTCTCGCCGCGATAGAGGCGCACGAAGGCGTTGGGCCGCTTCTCGGGCGGCGCCTCTTGCTGCTCCTGGTCGATGGTGTCGGTCATCCCGCCCCGCTCTCGACGGCCAGACCCTTGGCCACACCCACCCGCCGCGCCTGGGTGAAGCGCTCACTGCGGCCGAGCAGCATGACGAAGGGCCGGGTGAAGAAGTACGTGATCACGATGTTCATCAGCGTGGCCAGCCCGAGCATGAAGGCGAAGCCCCGCACCTCGCCCGCGGCCAGCAGCCACAGGACGATGGCACCCATCATGGAGACCAGGTCGGCGGCAAGGATCGTGCGGAACGCACCCGTGAAGCTCACCCCCACGCTGGTGCGCACCGAGCGCCCCGAGCGCGCCTCGTCCTTGAGGCGCTCGAAGTAGATGACGTAGGAGTCCACGGTGATGCCGATGGACAGGATGAGCCCGGTCACCCCGGCCAGGTCCAGCGTGAGGTTCATGCCGCTACGGCCCAGCGCCGAGATGATCGCCCACAGGTACGCGCCGGTGACCACCAGGCCGCAGATGACGACGAAGCCCAGCGCCCGGTAGTAGAGGAGCATGTAGATGAGGACGAGCACCAGGCCGCCGATGCCGGCGGCCAGCCCGGCCTTGAGCGACGACTTCCCGAGCGACGGCGACACCGTCTGCTTGTTGATCTGGACCAGGCGCACGGGCAGGGCGCCGTAGTTGAGGGCGAGCGCCAGGTTCTTGGCCCCGGCCTCGGTGAAGTTGCCGCTGATCTGGCCCTTGCCCTGGAACGAGCTGAAGGTGCTCTGGGTCGGCTGGATGATCGGCGCGCTCTGGACCTGGGCGTCGAGGTCGATGGCCACCATGGCGTGGAAGTTCTGCTGGGCCACCTGGTCCCAGCGCGCCGCGCCGTTGGCCGTGAGCGTGTACTCCACCGCCCACTCCCCCGACTGGAGGAACACCGCCTGGGCCGACGCCACGGAGGTGCCCGTCAGCTGGGCCGGCCCGCACACGTAGCGCTGGCTCGCGCCCCCCGAGCTGGGGATCGACACCAGGAGCACCGTGCGATCGGCGAGGTCGCCGTCAGGGGTGGTGGCCCGGAAGGCGCTGAACTGCGGGTCGGGACCGATGTTGTTGGACGTGTAGCCGGCCGAGGCGGCGGAGTTGGGCTGGACGTTGAGGTTGGCGGCCGTGGTCTGGTACTGGGCCCCGCACTGGGGGAGCGGTCCCGTGTTGCCCAGCGTCGTCGTGCCCGTGTAGGGGCCGGCGAGGCACAGGACCGGGCGGAAGTAGAGCTGGGCCGTGCGCCCGATGGCGGCGATGATGGCGTTGGGGTTCTTCACGCCGGGAAGCTGGACCACGACGTTGTTGCCCTGCGACTGCACAGTCGCCCCCGACGCCCCGAGCGCGTTGACCCGGTTCGTGATGATGCTCACCGTGGTGTTCATCTCGCCCGACGAGATCGGGTGCGCGGGCTGGTAGATGACCTCGGCCCCACCGGCCAGGTCGAGGCCCAGCTTGGGCGACCACCCGGCGGCGAGGCAGGCGACGAGCACCACGGCGGCGAGGCCCACCGTGACGAGCAGCGTGACGAGGAGACGCCGTTGCTGGTGCACGGCTACCCGCTCTCGCCGGAGTGGGCCCCGTCCCCACCGCGGCCGTTGTCCTCGGGTGTCACGCCCCCGTGCCCGTTGCCCGATGCCGGCGGCGAGCCGTGCGACCCCTCGTCACCCCAGTCGTCGCCGTCGTGGACGTCCCACTCGTCGTGCTCCTCCTCGACGGGCGGGGGCTCCGTCAGCCGCCGGGCGATGGTCGAGCGCAGGACCGTCACCCGGCTCCCGGGCGCGGTCTCCAGGACGACGCGATCGCCGTCGATCTCCACGATGGTCCCGAAGATGCCTGCGCCGGTGAGGATCTCGTCGCCCACGTCCAGCGTCATCATCTCCTCGCGCTGGCGCTTGGCCTGCTGGGCGCGGGGCCGGAAGAACAACAGCCAGGCGAGGACCCCGATGAGCACGAGCGGCAGGAGGCTGGCCAGGGTCCCGGCCGCGGAGGGCTTGGCCGACGAGCTCGAACTGGCGGCCAGGAGGACGGCGAAGGCCGCGGGTTGCATGGTCATCACGTGGTGGTCTCCGGCGGGCGCCGGCCGTGCGCCGACGGGCTCCGAGCGCACGACCTTAGCCGAGCCCCTGACGCCCTCCCGGGCACGGGACCGACCGCGCTCGGGACGCCCTCACCACAGCGACGGTGCGGTCGCCGCCGGGGCCGACCGGGCGGCGCCGGGCGGGGCGTCGGCGGCCACGCCGAGGTGCTCGAACGCCCTGGGCGTGGCCACCCGGCCCCGGGGGGTGCGCTGGATCATGCCCTGGCGCAGGAGGAACGGCTCGTAGGCCTCCTCGACGGTGTCGGGCTCCTCGCCCACGCACTGGGCCAGGGTCACGAGCCCCACCGGCCGGCCGTCGAAGCGGCGGCACAGCGCGTCCAGGATGGCGCGGTCCACCTTGTCGAGACCGAGCCCGTCCACCCCGAAGAGCTCGAGGCCATCGCCGGCCAGCGCCGCGGTGACGGCACCGTGCGCCCGGACCTCCACGTAGTCGCGCACTCGCCGGAGCAGGCGGTTGGCGATGCGCGGGGTGCCACGGGCGCGCGCCGCGATCACCGCCGCGGCGTCGTCGTCGGTGTCGATCCCCAGGATCCCCGCGGCCCGTCGCACGATGGCGCGCAGGTCCTCGGGCTCGTAGAGGTCGACGCGCCCGACGAAGCCGAAGCGGTCCCGCAGCGGGCCCGTGAGCAGGCCCGCACGCGTGGTGGCGCCGACGAGGGTGAAGCGCGGCAGCTCCAGCCGGATGGAGCGCGCCGTGGGGCCCTTGCCGATCAGGATGTCGAGCTGGAAGTCCTCCATGGCCGGGTAGAGGACCTCCTCCACCGCCTTGGGCAGACGGTGGATCTCGTCGATGAACAGCACGTCGCCGTGCTGGAGGTCGGTGAGGATGGCGGCGAGGTCGCCGGTGCGCACCAGGGCGGGGCCCGAGGTGACGCGAAGACCGACCCCCATCTCTCCGGCGACGATGCCGGCCAGGCTCGTCTTGCCGAGGCCCGGTGGCCCCGCGAACAGCAGGTGGTCGACCGGCTGGCCGCGCCGGCGGGCCGCCTCGATGACGATCTCGAGGTGCTCGGTCAGCTGGGGCTGGCCGAGGAATTCGTCGAGGCGCCGCGGGCGGAGCCGGACCTCGTCGGCCAGGTCCGCGGGGTCGGCGACAGGGTCCACCGGCCGCGTCCCCGACGAGCCCGGCGGCCCCTCCTCGACCTCGGCCCCGGCGGCGGCACCGCCCACGACCTCGCGCCGCGCCGTCATCGGGCACCGGCCAGCTCGCGCAACGCGGCCCGCAGCATCTCCTCCACCGCACCTTCGGGCGGTGCCACCTGCAAGGCGCGTCGGATCTCGTCGGGGCCGTAGCCGAGCTCGGCCAACGCGGCGCGCACCTCGCTGCGCGCCTCACCCGCCGCGCCGGGCAGCGCGGTGACGACGGGGAGGTCGTCGCCCGGCGCCAGCTTCGAGCGCAGGTCGATCACGAGGCGCGCCGCGGTCTTGCGCCCCACGCCGGGCACGGCACACAGCGCGGCCAGGTCCTCGGTGGTCACCGCCCGCACCAGCTCGTCGGGCGAGAACACCGACACGATGGACAGGGCCAGCGCCGGGCCCACGCCGTGCGCCCCGAGGAGGGCCTCGAAGCAGCGACGCTCCTCGGTGGAGACGAAGCCGTAGAGCACGATGGCGTCCTCGCGCACGTGGGTGTGCACGTGCAGCGCGAGGTCGGCGCCCGGGTCGCCGGCGGTGGCGAGGAGGCGGGGCGGCACCGACACCCGGTAGCCGACCCCGCCCACGTCGAGCAGCAGCTCCCCCTCGGCGGTGCGCGCGATCACCGAGCCCCGGAGCCAGCCGATCACGACGGCACCCTCGGCCTCGGCCCGGCCCCCGCCCCTGCCCCCGCGCTCGACAGGGCGCGCCGCAGCGGCTCGGCGGCGAGATGGCACACGGCCAGCGCCAGGGCGTCGGCGACGTCGGGCGGACGCGGGGGCTCGGCCATGCCGAGCTGGGACGCCACCATCCGCTGCACCTGCTCCTTGGTGGCGCCGCCGTAGCCGACGACCGCCATCTTCACCTCGTTGGCCGTGTACTGGACGACGTCACAGCCGGCCGCCGCCGCGGCGACCAGGGCCATCCCGCTGGCCTGGCCGGTGGCCATCGCCGTGCGGGCGTTGGTCTGGAAGAAGACCCGCTCCACGGCCACGGTGTCCGGCCGCAGCTCCTCAAGCAGCGCCTGCAGCTCCCGGAGCAGGTCGCGCAGGCGCTCGGGCAGGGGCACCGCTGGGTCCGAGGACACCACGCCGCCGGCCACCGCCTCGAGGCGGCCCCCGCGCTTGCGCACCGCGCCGTACCCGCAGCGCGACAGGCCGGGGTCGACCCCCAGTACGAACATGCGTTCGACCCTAGCAACGGGCGTCGCCTGCGGGGTGGATGGCCGGCCCGGCCCCGATCGGGCGGGCGGGGCTGGCCCGGCGCCCTGGCGGCGGCTACGAGACGGTGAAGGCGGGCGACGCGGCGCGGCTCTCCGACGCGGCCTGGGCCCCGCTCGAGAAGGTCCACGAGGCCACCGCCGTGTACGTCCCCCCCTGCGCCTGGGGCCACTGGAGGCTGACCGTCGCCCTGGTCCCGGCGTTGAGCACGCCGCTGGGCAGCGAGGCGCACTGCACGTCCTGACCCGGCGCCGGGTAGACCTGCGCGCCTTGGCCGTCGTCGAACGTCAGCGTCGCCGCGCAGTGGTGCGTGCCCACGGTGACGGGCGTGAATTGGCACGACACCAGGACGGTCAGCGTGGTGGTGGCGCTGACCGCGGCCCCGGCCGGGTAGGCCGGCGCGCCGGTCGACGCGGTGACCACCACGTCCTGCGGCGTGCAGAGGCCCGCCGGGTGCGTGCCGGTGGAGGCGCCGGTGGCGGTGGCGCGGGCGGCGGTGGTGGGCGTGGTGGCCGTCACGGTGGGCAGCGGGGGAACGACCAGGGGGACGGTGGAGCCCGTCGTCGCCGGCGTCCCGGTCACGTGCTCGACGGTGTGCGACGAGCCCGACGCCTGGGGACCGGAGGACGTGGGGTGCGAGCTCGTCGTGGTGAGCACGACCAGGGCCAGGACCACGGCCACGGCGAGGAGCCCGGCGGCGACCTTCGTGGCCCTCGAGGCGTGGCCTGGAACCAGCGCGGGCGCGGCCGCGTCGCGGCGGCGCCACGGCGCGAACGTTCCCGGCCCCGACGTTCCTCCCGTCCAGCGGCGCACGACGATGTACCTCCAGGACACTGCGAGCCGACCCGGCGCGGCGGCCGGGCGGCGATTCCCACGATCGCCCTGCCTGGACAACGCCGGGCCCGGCGCGTTCTGGCGGTCCCGCCCGCCTCGCCCGCGGGACGGGCACGGGACGGGCACGTTTGCCCAGGTCAGTCGGCCGCGGCGGCGAGGACCTCGTCGGGGATGTCGAAGTTGGACCAGACGTTCTGGACGTCGTCCTCGTCGTCGAGCGCCTCGAGCAGGCGCAGCACCCGGCGCGCCTCACCCTCCTCGGTCACGGGGACCGTGTTGGTGGCGACCATGGCGAGCTCGGCGGACTGCGGCTCCATGCCGGCCGCCGACAGCGCCTCGCGCACCGCGGCCAGGTCGGTCGGGGCGCTCGTGACCACCCAGCGGTCACCGTCGTCGGAGAGGTCCTCGGCTCCCGCCTCGACCGCCACCTCGGTGACGGCGTCCTCGTCGAGGGACCGGTCGAGCTCGATGACGCCCTTGCGGGCGAACTGCCACGAGACGGCGCCGGGCTCGGCCATCGACCCGCCGTTGCGGTTGAAGACGTTGCGGACCTCCGCGCCGGTGCGGTTCCGGTTGTCGGTGAGGCACTCGACGATGATGGCGACGCCCCCGGGGGCATAGCCCTCGTAGGAGACGGGCTCGTAGCGCACGCCCTCGAGGTCGCCCGTCCCGCGCTTGATGGCGCGCTCGATGGTGTCGAGGGGCACCGACGCGGCGCGCGCCTTGTCGAACATCGTCCGCAGCGTCGGGTTGGCGTCGAGGTCCGCGCCGCCCTCGCGCGCGGCGACCTCGAGCTGGCGGATCAGCTTGGCGAAGACCTTCGCCCGCTTCTGGTCGACCGCCGCCTTGCGGTGCTTGGTGGTCGCCCACTTCGAGTGGCCTGACATGTGGCTAACGCCCCCTCTGCTCGATACGCGACAGGAACAACCGATGGACTCGACGGTCGTCGGTGAGCTCCGGGTGGAACGCGCTGACGAGGACCGAGCCCTGGCGGCACAGCACGGGGACGGCGCCGCCGACGAGCGACGTCCCGCGGGCGACGGTGGCGAGGACCTCCACCGAAGGCCCCACCGACTCCACCACCGGGGCGCGGATGAACACGGCGTGCAGCGGCCCGCCCGAGAGCCCCTCGACGTCGAGGTCGCACTCGAAGGAGTCGAGCTGGCGGCCGTAGCCGTTGCGCCGGACGACGAGGTCGATCGCCCCGAAGCAGCGCTGGTCGGGGCGGCCGTCGACGATCGACGCGCTGAGCAGGATCAGCCCCGCGCACGTGCCGAGCACCGGGAGCCCGGCGTCGATCTCCTTGGCCAGGGGGTCGCGCAGGCCCGACGAGTCGAGGAGCATCGACATGGTGGTGGACTCCCCGCCCGGCACGACCAATCCGTCGAGGCCCGCCAGGTCGCCCGGCACGCGCACCGGACGCGTGTCGACGCCGAGGTCCGCCAGCGCGGCGCGATGCTCCCCTACGTCACCTTGGAGCGCGAGGACGCCGACGTGCACCTGGAGGCACCTCGCCGCCGCGGGCGCAGTCCACGGCCGTCACCAGCCCCGCTCGGCGAGGTGGGTCTCGAGCGTGCCCATCTCGAGGCCCGGCATGGCCGAGCCGAGACCGCGGCTGACCTTGGCCACGATCTGCGCGTCGGTGTGGTGGGCGGTGGCCTCCACGATGGCCCGCGCCCGGCGGGCGGGGTCGTCGCTCTTGAAGATCCCCGATCCCACGAAGACCGCCTCCGCGCCCAGCTGCATGACCAGGGCGGCGTCGGCCGGCGTGGCGATGCCGCCGGCACAGAACAGCGGGACCGGCAGCCGGCCCGTCTCCTTGATCTCCCGCACCAGCTCGACCGGCGCGGACAGGGCCTTCGCCCACCCGTAGACCTCGGCCGCATCGGCCTGCGTGATGGCCCGGATGTCACCGGTGATCGACCGCAGGTGCCGCACCGCCTCCACGATGTTGCCGGTCCCCGCCTCGCCCTTCGAGCGGATGAGGGCCGCGCCCTCGGCGATGCGGCGCAGCGCCTCGCCCAGGTTCGTGGCACCGCAGACGAAGGGGATCTGGAAGGCCCACTTGTCGATGTGGTGTGCCTCGTCGGCCGGGGTCAGCACCTCGCTCTCGTCGATGTAGTCGACCGCCAGGGCCTCGAGGACCTGCGCCTCGGCGAAGTGCCCGATCCGGGCCTTGGCCATCACCGGGACGGTCACCGCCTGCTGGATCCCCTCGATGAGCGCAGGGTCGCTCATCCGGGCCACACCCCCCTGCGCCCGGATGTCCGCGGGGACGCGCTCGAGGGCCATCACCGCCACCGCGCCCGCGTCCTCGGCGATCCGAGCGTGCTCGGGGGTCACGACGTCCATGATCACGCCGCCCCGCAACATCTCGGCCAGGCCGCGCTTGACGGTGAAGGAGCCCGTCCGTCCGGCGGCCTCGCTGGCGCCGGCGGGTGCGGCCTGCTGGCGGTGCTCGTCGGCCATGCGGATCAGTCTACCGCCCGACCTCGGCAGTCCCTCCGGGGTCGACCGCTGCGCTCACCACTCGTCCAGCGCGGCGATCCGCACGGCGGATGCATCGAGGACGCCGGTCACGTCCTCCTGCGCGTCGCCATGGGGCAGCGCCACCGTCCAGAGCCATCGGGTGGCGCGCGCCACGGCCGTCGTCCCGGCGAGCCGGGAGACCGGGTCCGGACCCGGCCCCGCCGACATGGCCGCCAGCGCGTCGCGCAACCCGGGCGGATAGCGCGTCACCCGCACGGCGTCGGCGTCGGCCCGGAACTCACGCCCGCGCCCCGCCCAGCGGTGCGCGATGTCGCCCGCCCCGGGCGTGAGCCGGGCGAAGGGCAGCAGCACGGCGGCCGCCACCGTCGCCGCGGCGACGTCGCCCGACTTGACGTGGCTGAGCTCGTGGGCGAGCACGCCCTCGAGCGACACAGGTGGGAGCGACGCCAAGAGGCCCGTCGTCACCACCAGCACCGCGTCGTCGGGACGCCGACCCAGCGCCACGGCGTTGCGGGAGCGGTCCTCGACGACTCGGACGTCGGGGGTGGGCAGGCCCATGGTGGCGCACAGCCCCTCGACGATGGTCTCCGCCCGTCCGATGCCCTCGACCTCCGCCATCGTGGCGCCGAGGCGGCCCACCAGGACCCGCGAGGCGAGCCGGAGGGTCCCGAGCCACCACAGCACGCCCGCCACGACGCCGGCGACCACCCCGGCGATCGGGCCGGCCAGGACACCGACGACCACGCCGACGACGAGGAGGACGACGGCGGACGGCGCGGCGGCGATCACCCTCGCCCTGCGCCCGGCGTGGCTCGGGCCGCGTGCCTCGGCGGGAGCGGCCCCACGTTCGGGCTCGACGTCGACGACGGCCACGGTCTCCGAGGGGCGCGCCCGGGCACGGGTTGACGCCGGTGGCCGGCCGCCCCCGCCTCGGCCGCCCCCACCTCGGCCGCCGCCACCTCGGCCGCCGCCACCTCGGCCGCCGCCGGCGGGCGTGCCCCCTTGGCCTGCTCCGGCCCGACTCCCGGCACCAGCCTGCCTCGCAGTCGCCGCCGGCGCGCCGGCGCCACCCGAGCCGGCTCCCCTGCCACGCCCGCGACGTCGGCGACGGGACGACCCCTGCCCGGGTCGGTTCACAGGCTGCCCCGCTCCGCTGGCTGCGGGCGCCGGCCGACCCCCGCTGGCCCCCTGCGGGCGGCCGCTCCCGGAGGCGGGCGAGGAACTCGGTGGCTCGGCCATCGTCACGAGTGTAGGAGTGCCTGCGGGGACCGGCGGGCGCTCAGCGGGCGAGCGTCCCGGCGCCCGTGCGGCCGATGGCCTCTTCGTAGAGCTCGAGGTAGCGCGCGGCCTGTGCCGTCATGGACCATCGGGCGGCCGCGCGCGCCGCCCGGTCCAAGGCCTCCGGTGCGCTCGCGCCGGTCCCCCGACGCGCCTCGCCCAGCGCCGCACCGAGGGCCTCGGCCAGGGCGTCCACGTTCCCGGGTGGGACCAGGCGCGCGACGTCGCCGGCCACCGCGGCGTAGCCGGGGAGGTCGCTGGCCACGATGGCCGTCCGGGCGGCCATCGCCTCGAGCAGCACGACACCGAAGGACTCCCCGTAGAGCGACGGGGCACACAGGACGTCGGCGGCCGCCAGGCGCGCCGCCAGCTCGTCGTCGGGGACGACGCCGAGCCAGGCGATCCGGTCCGCCGGGGGGAAGCGGCGTCGCAGCTCGGCGGTGGCCGGCCCGTCGCCCGCCACCCACAGCCGCGGCCCCCCGTGGTCGCCGGGGGCGAGGCGGCCGAACGCCTCGAGCAGGACCTCCAGGCCCTTGCGCTGCTCGTGACGCCCCACGAAGAGCACGACGCCGTCGGGCGACCCCTCCTCGGGCCACGGCCGGGCCGTGTCGTAGCGCTCGAGCTCCACGGCGTTGGGCACGATGACGTACTCACCGCCCAGCGCCTCGCGCACGGTGGCCTCCGCCTCCGCGGACACCGCGGCGCGCACGGCCAGCCGCGCCAGGGCGTGGCGCGCGGGCACCCGGAACAGGCGATAGGCCGCCGAGCCCCCGGCACGGTGGAACGTCCCCACCTTCGGGCCCGCGCCCGCCAGGAGCACCCCGTAGCCGTCGCCGGGGGCGAGCGGTTCGTGGAGGTGGACCACGTCGAAGTGCCCGGCGGCCACCGCGCGCGCGGCGCGCACCGCCGCGCCCGGCCACAGCGCCACCGGCGCCACCGAGCCGTTGGCCGGCACGGGGACGCCACGGCCGACGACGACCAGCGCGGCGGGGTCGAGGCCGACGCCCGGAGCGGTCGATGCGGCATCGGCGTCGGCCGGCGCCAGCACCACCGCCTCGTGGCCTCGTGCCCGAAGGGCACGCGCCAGGCCGAGCACCTGTCCCTGCACGCCCCCGGGGCGGCTCAGGCTGTAGGGGCAGTGGAGGGCGACGCGCATCGGTCGCTGGGCCAGTTGGGCTGGAACATGTACCACTGGTCGGGCGCCCGGCGGATGAGCACCTCCAGGGCGCGCGCCAGGTCCTGGGTGACACGGGCCACGTCCTCGCGCAGGCGACCCGTGCGCTCGGCCGGCACCGGCGGGAGGATGAGCGCGGTGTGGCCCTTGCCGGGTCCTTCGTAGACCGCGGTGGGCAGCAGGGGCGCCCCCGTGCGCAGCGCCAGGGCGGCGGGGCCCGCCGGCAGGGTGGTGACCTCGCCGAAGAACTCCACCGGGACGCCGTTGCCGGCGATGTCGCGGTCGCACAGGAGCCCGACGAGCTTGCCGTCGCGCAGGGTGCGCAGGATCACGCTGCCGGTGTCCGCGCCGAGGGGCACGATGGTGAGACCGATGGCCTCGCGCTGGGCCACGAACCACTCGTAGAGCTCGGGCGGCTCGAGCTCCTCGGCCACCGCCGTCATCGGGTACCCCTGCAGGGCGAGCCAGGCGCCGCCCCACTCCCAGGCGCCGACGTGGGGCAGCGCCATGATGACGCCGTTGCCCGCCGCCATCCCGGCGTCGAGGTGCTCCCGTCCCGACACCACGAAGCGCTCCAGGACGGTCTCGGCCGGCACCGACGGCAGGCGCGCCCCCTCGAGCCAGTAGCGGCCGTAGTTGCGGAAGGCCCGCCGGGTGAAGGCGCGCACCTGGGCCGCGTCGAGGTCGGGCCGGACCCGCCGAAGGGCACGGGCGTAGCAGCGCCGGGTGTCGCCGCGCGCCGTGACGAGCGCGCTGGAGACCACCCGCGCGCCGAGGGTGGCGACGGGCTCGGGTGCGCGCCGCATGGCCGCACCGAGCGTCCGGTAGGTGCGGTACACCGCCTGCGCGCGCCCTTCGGGCGACCATGGGGGGTGCGGCACGGGGCGGCGCGTCAGCCGATCAGATGCCGCCGGCGCGCCGGCCGGCACGCTCACGGGCCCGCGCCGCGCGTCGAGCGCGCCAGACGTGGGCCGTGCGGCTCTGGGGCACCGCGGCGCGCCGGGCGCGCCAGCGGCCAAGCGGCTCGGCGGCCACCCGAGGCCTGGCCGGCTGGGGACCGGCGCTGCGCTCGGCGCGCGCCTCGCGCCAGGCCCGCCAGCGCGAATCGGCGCGCGCCTGGCGCCACCGGGCGATGGCCCGGCGGGCGTACTCGGACTGCTCGACCCCATCGGCCACGGGGAACCGCACGGGGCCCTCGGCTGCGTTCCAGACCCGCACGAAGCGCTCCAAGGCCGTGAGCAGGACCAAGCCGAAGAAGACCCACAGGGCGGGGACGAACAGGCGCACCGAGATGGCCGCGGCCACGAAGCACACGCCGAGGAGGATGAACCGCTCGGCGCGCTCCATGAGCCCGCCGCTGGCCGACAGGCCGAGCAGCTCGGCCTTGGCCCGCTGGTAGGAGATGAGCGAGACCGCCGCCAGGATGGCGAAGGGCAGGAGCACCATCTCGCCGTGGTGGTGGGCGGCCAGGTACCAGGCCACCCCGCCGAACATGAACCCGTCGGCCACCCTGTCGGCCACCGAGTCGAAGAAGGCGCCCCGGATGGAAGCCGTGCCCGACGCCTTGGCCACCGGCCCGTCGAAGAGGTCCGGCAGCCCGGTGGCGAAGAGCATGGCGATGCCCCACAGGAAATGGCCCGAGCCCACGACGAAGGCGGTGAGCACCGACATGGCCAGGCCGAACACGGTGAGGACGTCGGCCGTAACGCCCACCCGCACGAGCGTCTCGCCCACCGGCTTGGTCCCGTGGTCCACGGCCTGCCGGAATCGGCCATCGAACATCTGTGGGCTACCTCCAGGTGGCCTGCTTGCAACAGTATATCCGTGGCCCGGTGGGGCTCCCCGGGTCCTTCGGCCCATTGTCGGCGCCGCCGCGGGCCTCACCGGGACGCGGCCGCGCACGACGTCGGGGACGACGGCGGACACGCCCTGCCCGAGCGACGGGCGCGCCGATAGGCTGCGGCGCACACGGCGACGGGGGATCGCCGATCGACGACAGGGAGGTGCGTGGGTGCCGAGCTACCCGCCGTCCCGGATCCGCAACGTGGCCCTGGTCGGGCACAACGGCGCGGGCAAGACCACGCTGGCCGAGGCCCTCCTCTTCACCCACGGCGCCACCAAGCGCCAGGGCCGGGTCGACGACGGCACCACGGTGTGCGACTTCGAGCCCGAGGAGGTCAAGCGCCACCTCTCGGTGTCGCTGGCCATGGCCCCCTGCACGGTGGGCGACGTCAAGCTCAACGTCATCGACACCCCCGGCTACGCCGACTTCTTCGGCGAGGTCCGCGCCGCCTGCTCGGTCGCCGACGTGGTGGTCTTGGTCGTGAGCGCGGTGGAGGGCGTGGAGGCGCAGACCGAGGCGGCGTGGGAGCTCGCCGCTGGGCTGGGCCTGCCGCGGCTGGTGTTCGTGAACAAGCTCGACCGCGAGCGGGCCAGCTTCGACCGCACGCTGGCGGATCTGCGCGACCGCTTCGGGGCCGGCATCGCCCCGCTGGAGCTGCCCGTGGGCGAGGAGGCGGGGTTCCGCGGCATCGCGGACCTGCTCACCGACACGGCCATCACCTACGAAGGCGGGACGTCGCACACCGGGCCCATCCCCGACGACCTGGCCGAGCTCGAGCACCAGGTGCGCGAGCAGCTGGTCGAGGGGATCGTGGTCGGCGACGACGCCATGATGGAGCGCTACCTCGAGGGCGAGGTCCCCTCCACCGAGGAGCTCGAGGCGACGCTGGCCAAGGGCATGACCGAGGGCGTCGTCTTCCCGGTGGTCTGCGGCGCGGCGACCACCGACGTGGGCATCGACCGCCTGGCCACCCTGATCTGCGAGCTCGCCCCCGCGCCCGACACCCGGCCGCCCGTCGAAGTGGTCGCCGGGACGACGACCACGACGGTGGCATGCGACCCCGCCGGCCAGCCGCTGGCGAGGGTGTTCAAGACCATCTCGGACCCCTACGTCGGCAAGATCTCGCTGCTGCGGGTGCTGTCGGGCACGATCCGCCCCGACACCGTCCTCACCAACCCGCGCACGCACACCGATGAGCGCCTCCACGTGCTGCAGCTCCTGCGGGGCAAGGAGGCCGAGCCGGTCACCGAGGCGCAGGCCGGCGACATCGTGGCCGTGCCCAAGCTCGCCGACACCGCCACCGGCGACACGCTCACCCCCAAGGGCACCCCCGTCACGGTGCCCGGCCCCGAGTCCGAGCCGGCGGTGCTCGCCATCGCCATCCGGCCCAAGTCCAAGGGCGACGAAGACAAGCTCATGACCGGGCTGCACAAGATCCAGGAGGAGGACCCCGCCCTCGGCGTGGCCCGGGTCGACGAGACGCATCAGACCATCCTCATGGGCACCGGCGAGACGCACCTGGCCATCGCCACCGAGCGCCTGGCCCGCAAGTTCAGCGTCGAGGTCGAGACCGAGGACGTCCTCGTCCCCTATCGAGAGACGATCACCAAGCAGGCCGAGGCGGAGGGCAAGTACAAGAAGCAGACCGGCGGCCACGGCCAGTTCGGCGTGGCCTCGCTGCGCATCGAGCCGCTCGAGCGCGGCGAGGGCTTCCACTTCGTGGACGAGATCGTGGGCGGGGCGATCCCCAAGCAGTACATCCCCGCGGTGGAGAAGGGCGTGCTCGAGGCCATGGCCGGCGGTGGTGTCTACGGCTACCCCGTCGTCGACGTCCAGGTGTCGTGCTTCGACGGGAAGTTCCACTCGGTGGACTCGTCGGAGATGAGCTTCAAGATGGCCGGGGCGCTCGCCTTCAAGGAGGCGATGGCCAAGGCGGGCCCGGTTCTGCTCGAGCCCATCAGCCGCCTCGAGGTCACGGTGCCCGCATCGATGCAGGGCGACATCCTCGGCGACCTCAATTCCCGGCGCGGCCGGGTCCAGGGCACGGACACGGTCGACGGCGGCCGCCAGCTCATCACCGCGCTGGTGCCGACGGCCGAGATCCAGCGCTACGCGGTGGACCTGCGCTCGCTCACCGGCGGGCGGGGCACGTTCCGGGCCGAGCACGACCACTACGACGTGATGCCCTCCAACCTGGTGGAGCGGATGGCGAAGGCCAAGGCCGACTGACCAGGCGCGCCGCGCGCCCACCAGCACCGTCGCCCCCGATCCCTCAGACGATCGCCACCAGCCCGAGCTCGACGAGGCCGTCGACGGCGTCGCGCACGTCCTCGGCCACGCTGGGGGCATCGGGGTGCTCCTCGGCCAGCGCGGCGGCGATGGCGTCGAGGGTGCGCGACCCGTCGCAGCGTTCGTACACCGCGGCCGCGCTGGCGTTGAGGACGAAGAAACGCCGGTCCCCCTCGTCGTAGACGAAGAGCGAGTCGTCGACCACCACCGTCGTCACCAGCGCGTTGGGCACGAGGACGGCCGAGCCCGCGATCATCCCGCCTCCCCCACCGCCGCTCGGACCGCGTCACACGCCAGGTCGAGATCGGCGACGTCGAGGGCGTAGGCCGGGCACCGCTCGACGAGATCGGCCAGCACCCGCAGACCCCCGCCGCCGTGGTCACCCAGATTCACCGTGTTGGTGAGCAGCTCGAGCAAGGCGTCGGCCCGCGTCATGGGGACCGGTGCACCGGACACGCCGGGTCGATAGCGCGGGAATACCAGCGCCCCGGGGGTGCAGGCAGTCCCGGTGGCACCCGGGCGCAGCGCGTCGATCACCACGTGCACCGATCCAGCGCCCCGGCACCCCGCACCGGGCTCCATGCCGAGCACCCCCAGCGAGCGCTCGTCGAGCGCGAGCGCCTTGGGAAACGGGAGGAGCCGACCGCCGTCGGCCGTCATGGCCACGAGCTCGTCGGTAAGGTAGGACGACCCTCGACGCACCAGGGCCGCCGTCAGGGTGCTCTTGCCCGACCCCGACACGCCGGGGATGAGCACCCCACGGCCGCCGAGCTCGACGGCGCCGGCGTGGAAGAGGATGTGGGCCGCGCTGGTGTCCGCGACGCGCTGGTTGACGTCCCAGGTGAGCAGGTCCACGAGCTCGGCGCGTGTGGCGCCCGACAGCAGCGTCTCGCCGTCGCGCCCGAGCGTGCAGCGTCCCGCTGGATCGACGTCGACCCGGTACCGGACGCTGGGACCTCCGGCGCGCTCGTCGTCGCCGGCCGCCGCCAGGGTGGCGAAGACCCGTCGAATGTCGTCGGCCAAGGCGTCGTCCTCGCAGGCGATGGCGAAGCACAGCGACAAGCCCACGAACACGCGCGCCGACACGCGTGCGATCGTCTCCACGGGCGCGGCTCAGTCGGTGAAGGGCCCCACGCCGTCGGCGGGATCGGGACGCCGTGCCTCGATGGCCTTGCCCCAGCGGCGCAGGAGCCAGCCCCCCACCACGAGACCGGTCGCCACGTCCACGTCGCGCTGGACGTTGGCGCCGGTGTAGGCGAGCTGGGGCCCGGTCGAGGGCGTGGTTGCCGCCGCCGTCTTCACTGTCGCGCCGGTGGTGGACCCTCCGCCGGACGCCGTCGTCGCACCTCCGCCGCCGCCGCTGCCCCCACCACCGCCGCCGCCGCTGCCCCCACCACCGCCGCCGCCCCCACCCGAAAGGGCGCCGGCCGCGGTGGGCGTTCCGACGAGGATCTCGGGCACGACCCAGGCGGCCACCGAGGCGGCCACGGCGCGAGTGCCGATGCGCTGGACGGCCTGCCGCCGGTTCATGGTGCCGGAGCGCGCGTCGGGGGACGACTGGCCCCGGTCGGCGCCCGCGTGTGCAGTATTGGTCGTGTCGTCGTCCACGGTGGTCCTCGGGCCGGCGGCGGAAGACACCTGTCCGTGATGACGAAGTGACGTGGAGCGCCGACCTGGCAACCATATTGCCACGGACGGCGGTAAATAGCACTCCAGAAGGCTCGATTCGTGCCGACAACGATCCCACCAGGTCCGATGGCCCGGACCCGGCCGGATAGGGTCGGCGCAACGGTGCGGCGCCGCGGCAGGGAGGAATGGTCGGTGCGTCCTGAGACGCGGATGTGGACGGCTCGCCTGCTCTGGGAGGCCTGCCGGCGCCGGCCCGATCCCGACCGCGTCCGCCATGCGCTGGGCGCGGGCGCCGACGGCCTGCTGGCGGCCCAGCACTCGACGGAGCACCGGATCGGGCCGCTGCTGTGGCGGGCCCTGGCGGGCGCGGAGGCCCTCGACGCCCTGGGCCCGGCGCGGGGATGGCTCGGCGTGCTCGCCGAAGTGGTCCGGACCGAGACGCGCCTGTTGCTGCCCCGCGCCCTGCACCAGGCGCTCGGACCACTGGCCGACGCCGGCCTCGAGCCGGTGGTGCTCAAGGGGCCCACGCTCGTCGATCGCTACGCCGAGCCCGGCCTGCGCGCCATGGAGGACATCGACCTGCTCCTCCCGCCCGAGCACCACGGCCCGGCTCTGGACGCCCTCGAGCGCGCCGGCTGGCGGGTCGTGCGCCCGGCACGGCGCGACCTCTACGACACGTTGCTGGCCCACGACGCCGTCCCGTCGTGGAGCCTCGAGCTCCACTACGCCCTGGAGTCGCCGCCCCTGCGCGTCACCTCGCTGGAGGCCCGGGCCCTGTGGGCGGCGCGTCGGCCCATCGAGTGCGCCGGCGTCCCGGCGTTCGGCCTGCCGCCGGCCGAGGAGTTGGTGGTCCTCGCCGTGCACGCCGGCAAGCCGCACCACAATTTCTGCCGGTTGGTGTGGTTCGCGGACCTCGCCGCGGTGGCCGGGCACGCCGCCGAGCACGGGGAGCCGATCGACTGGGGACGCGTGCGGGCCGTGGCCGACGCGGGCCGCTGCGCCACAGCGGTGGGCGCGGCCCTGGCCCTGGCCCGCTTCGCCGGCCTCGACCACCCGGCCGAGCTGTTCCCGCTCCCCGGTGGGGGGTGGCGCGGTCAGGCCCTGCGCGCTCTGGTCGACGTGGAATGGCCGCTCGTCCACCAGGCCCTCCCCGGCTACCACCTGCAGTACGCGCTGACCGACGATCCCTGGCGCCGGGCCCGGGTCCTTGCGGTGCTGCTGGCGTCCGGCTACGGCGTCGGCCGCCGGGCCCGATGGGTCGCGGGGGTGCCCCGACGAGTGCTGGCAGGGGCTGGCCCCACGGCCGACACCGCGCCGGCGGGACGCCAGGGCGCGGCGTGAGGCGCCGGAGGGACGCGAGGGCCCGGCTTACTGCGCCGGCCAGGCCGCGTGCAGGCGGCGCCAGGACTCGGGCAGCGACTCGGGCATCACCCGGACGCCGGCCACCGTGGTCATGAAGTTGGTGTCGCCCGCCCAGCGAGGGACCACGTGCAGGTGCAGGTGCGCGGGGATCCCGGCCCCTGCGGCCCGGCCCAGGTTCGCCCCCAGGTTGATGCCGTCGGGGTCGTAGGCGTCGGTGATGGCGGCCGCGGCCCGCCGCGTCGCCTCCCACAGGCCCGAGGACTCCTCGGGCTCGAGCGCACCGAGGTCGTCGACATGGCGCAGGGGCATGACCAGCAGGTGACCGCTGGCGTAGGGGTAGGCGTTCAGCACCGCGAAGGTGCGCTCGTCACGCCAGACGATCCCGTTCTCCTCGGTCGGGTCGCCGCTCTCGACGATGCGGCAGAAGACGCACGCGTCGTGCCCGTGGCGGTCGGCGTCGGAGGCCGCGACCACGTACTCGCGGCGCCAGCCCGCCCAGAGCTGCTCGAAGGTCACGGCCCGGCGGTCGCCTGCTCGGGCAGTCCCTTGGCGTCGACCTCGGCGACCGCGGCCGCCACGAAGGCGTCGAGGGCCACGCCGCGCTCGGGCCGGTCACCGCCACGCCGGTTCACGCCCACCGTGCGCGCCCCGGTGTCGTCGTCGCCCACCACGAGGATGTAGGGCAGCTTCTCCAGCTTCCGGCGCCGGATCCGCGCGCCGATGGGCTCGTCGGCGCCGTCGACCTCGACCCGCAGGCCGGCCTCGGCGCACGCCCGGCGCACCGCGTCGGCGTAGTCCTCGTGATCCGCTCGCACGGGGAGCACGGCCACCTGCACCGGGCACAGCCACGTCGGCAGCGCGCCGGCGTAGTGCTCGAGCAGGATGCCGAAGAAGCGCTCCACCGTGCCGAACAGGGCCCGGTGGATCATGACCGGGCGGTGGCGCGCGTTGTCGGCCCCGACGTACTCGAGGTCGAAGCGCCCGGGCAGCTGGAAGTCGAGCTGGATGGTGGAGACCTGCCAGCTCCGCCCGATGGCGTCCTTGGTCTGCACCGAGATCTTGGGCCCGTAGAAGGCGCCACCGCCCTCGTCCATGACCAGGTCGAGCCCCATCGCCTCGGCGATGCCCCGCAGCGCCTCGGTGGCGAGGGCCCACTCCTCGTCGGAGCCCACCGCCTTGCCCTCGGGCTTGGTGGAGAGCTCGACGTAGAAGTCGCGCAGCCCGAAGTCGCGCAGGAGGCCGAGGACGAACTCGAGCGCGTTCGTCAGCTCGTCCGGCATCTGCTCGACCGTGCAGAAGATGTGGGCGTCGTCCTGCGTCATCCCCCGCACCCGGGTCAGCCCGTGCACGACACCGGACTTCTCGTAGCGGTAGACGGTCCCGAACTCGAAGAGCCGCATGGGCAGCTCCCGGTACGACCGCTGCCGTCCCCGATAGATGAGGATGTGGAACGGGCAGTTCATGGGCTTGAGGTAGTACCGGTGCCCTTCGTCGAGCTCCATGGGCGGGTACATGGACTCCGCGAACCAGTCGAGGTGCCCCGAGATCTCGAAGAGGTCGGACTTGGTGATGTGCGGGGTGTTGACGAAGGCGTACCCGGCGTCGGTGTGGCGCCGGCGGGAGTAGTCCTCCATCAGCCGGCGCACGAGCCCGCCCTTGGGGTGGAACACCGCCAGCCCCGAGCCGATCTCCGACGGGAAGGAGAAGAGGTCGAGCTCGGCGCCGAGGCGCCGATGGTCACGGCGCTCGGCCTCCTCCAGCCGGTGGAGGTGCTCGGCCAACGCCTCGTCGCTCTCCCACGCGGTGCCGTAGATGCGCTGGAGCTGGGGCCGCTTCTCGTCGCCGCGCCAGTAGGCGCCGGCCACCCGCTGGAGCTTGAAGTGCCCGAGCCGGCCGGTGGAGGGGACGTGCGGCCCGCGGCACAGGTCGACGAAGGTGTCGGTGTTGCGATAGGCGCTCACCACCGCCGCGCCGTGGTCGACCTCCGCCTCCGCCGCCAGGGCGGGATCCGCGGCCGCGCCCTCGATGATCTCGCGCTTGAAGGGCTGGTCGGCGAAGAGGGCGAGGCCCGACTCGGCCGTGTGATCCTCGCGGACGAAGGGCTGGTCGTCGGCCACGATCTCGCGCATCTTCACCTCGATGCGCTCGAGGTCCGCGTCGGTGAAGTGCTCGTCGCCGGGGAGGAGGAAGTCGTAGTAGAAGCCGTTCTCGATGGGCGGCCCGATGGCGAACTTCGCGCCCGGCCACAGGGCGAGGACGGCCTGGGCGAGGACGTGGGCGGTCGAGTGGCGCAGCACGGCCCGCCCCTCCTCGCTGTCGTCGGTGACGATGGCAAGGGTCGCCCCGTCGGGCACGGGGCGGGTGAGGTCCGCCGGGACGCCGTCGACCTCGACGGCCACCGCCGCCTTGGCCAGGCGGGCGCCGACGGCCCGGGCCACGTCCAGCGCCGTCGCCCCTTCTGCCACCTCCTTGGTCGAGCCGTCCGGGAGACGGACCGTGACTGCCCCTGCCATAGCGCTCGCCCCTCCGTCGGTCGCCGGGGCTACAGGCTAACGCCGAGCAGCGACGCCCCCGGACCGACACCGCCGCCGGACGCGGCCGCGTCGTCGAGGACGGACAGCGCGCCCGGCACGTCGAGGTCGTCGTCGAGCCGCGCCCGCACCGCGTCGAGCACCGACTCGGCGTCCGCGCCGGAGGTCGCCCCCGAAGTCGCGCCGGGGGTCGCGCCGGACCCCGAACCGGACGCGGCACGCCAACGCGCCAGCCGATCGGCCGCGGCTGGCATGTCGCCGTCCCCCCAGCTCCAGTCGGCTCGGTAGTGATGCGCGAGGAGCGCTACGCGCACCGCGGCCGCCTCCCATTCCTTGAGCAGGTCGCCGACGAAGACCAGGTTCCCCAGCGACTTCGACATCTTCTCCCCGTCGAGGCCCACCATGCCCACGTGCAGCCAGTGGCGCGAGAACGTCTGACCGGTCACGGACTCGGACTGCGCTGCCTCGCACTCGTGGTGCGGGAACACGAGGTCGCGCCCGCCACCGTGCAAGTCGATCGTGGGGCCGAGCTCCCGCATGGCCAGCGCCGAGCACTCGATGTGCCATCCCGGGCGACCGGGCCCCCAACGCGACTCCCAGGCGGGCTCGTCGGGTGCGGAGGGCTGCCAGAGAACGAAGTCGAGCGGGTTGCGCTTGTTGGGGTCGTCGGGCTTCCCGCCGCGCTCGGCCGCCAGCGTCAGCATCTCCTCGCGGGGCAGGTGGCTCACCTGCCCGAAGCGCCCGAAGGTCGAGATGTCGAAGTACACCGCCCCGCCGGCCCGATAGGCATGGTCGGTGTCGAGCAGTGCGCCGACCATCGACAGGATCTCGGGGATGGCCGAGGTGGCACGCGGCTCGCTGGCCACGGGCAGCAGCCCGAGCGCGTCCATATTGGCGTCGAAGCGGGCCATCTCCTCGGCCGCCAGGTCCAGGTAGTGCACCCCGAGCTCGCGGGCCTTGCGAAGGATGTCGTCGTCGACGTCCGTCACGTTGCGCACGAGGCGGGTCCGGTGCCCCAGGTCGCGCAGGCGCCGCTGGAGCAGGTCGAAGGTGAGGTACACCTGCGCGTGCCCGAGGTGCGCGGCATCGTAGGGCGTGATGCCGCAGGAGTACATGGTGACCTCGGGCCCCGGCTCGAAGGGGACCAGCGCGCGTCGCGCGGTGTCGTGGAGCCGCATCATGGCGCGGGCAGCGGGTCGGGCAGGCCGCCGAGGCGGAGCGTCGTATGCGCCTTGTAGCGGATGTTCACCGTGACGAGCACCGCGGTGAACGCCTCGATGGCCGCGGCCGAGGCGAGCGAGCCCGCCAGCACGGGGCGCAGCCCGGCGATGGTGCCCACCAGCGCCGCCGCGGCCCGCGCCGCCCCGGCGTCGTCCGCGCACACGAGCACGTCGGCCTCCAGGGGGGCGCCGAGGTCGGCCAGCGTGGACGCGGGCAGGTGCTGACAGGCCGCCGCCACGTTGGCCTCGGGCAGCGCCGCCTGCACCGCGGCCGCGATCGAGCCGCGCGGCGGCACGAGGGCATGGAGCTCCCGGCCCTGGCGGACCAGCGCATTGGCAACCGACACGACCACCTTGTCACCGATCTCATCGCGCAGCGCCGTCACCGTCGGGGCCGCCGCGTCCCAGGGTGTGGCCACCACGACCAGCTCGCAGCCGGCGGCCTCGGGGTTGGCCGCGCCCGAGATGTCCAGCGCCCGCGGCGCGTAGGGGGCGACGAGCTCGGCCACCACCGACGCGGCCCGCTCGGCGTCGCGCGACCCGACGACCACCGAGGTGCCCGCCGCGGCGAGGCGAAGTGCGAGCCCGCCGCCGAGTGGTCCTGTCCCACCGAGGATTCCCACCTGCATCGGACCACCTTTGCACACCGCCGCCGGACCCCGGATCAGGCGCGCCCTGTCCGGCGACGCTCGGGTATGGTCGCCGGATGGGACTGCTCGACGGCAAGCGGATCCTCGTCACCGGCGTGCTCACCGACGCGTCGCTGGCCTTCGCCGTGGCCCGCCTGGCCCAGGAGCAAGGCGCGGAGATCGTGCTCTCCGGCGCCGGTCGGGGCCTATCGCTCACCCGCCGGACGGCCCGCAAGCTCCCCACCGAGGTCCACGTCCTCGAGCTCGACGTGACCGACCCGTCGCACCTCGCCGCCGCCGCGCAGGATCTGACCGAGCGCTTCGGACGCCTCGACGGCCTCCTCCACGCCATCGGCTTCGCCCCCCAGGAGTGCCTGGGCGGCGACATCCTGCGCGCCGACTGGGAGCAGGTCGCCACCGCCCTGGAGGTCTCCGCCTACTCGCTCAAGGCGCTAGTGGCGGCCATGCGGCCCCTGCTGGTGGCCGCCGGCCGCTCGTCGGTGGTGGCGCTGGACTTCGACGCGCGCGTGGCCTGGCCCGCCTACGACTGGATGGGGGTGGCCAAGGCCGCGCTCGAGTCCCTGGCGCGGTATCTGGCCCGGGACCTCGGGCGCGACGGGGTGCGCGTGAACCTCGTGGCAGCCGGCCCCGTGCGCACCATGGCGGCCAAGTCGATCCCGAGCTTCAAGGCCTTCGAGGACACGTGGGGCGAGCGCGCCCCGCTGGGGTGGGACGTGGCGGACGCCGAGCCGGTGGCCAAGGCGTGCGTGGCGTTGCTCTCGGACTGGTTCCCCATGACCACCGGGGAGATGCTCCACGTGGACGGCGGCGTCCACGCCATGGGGGCCTGAGCGCTACGCGCCGGCGCCCTGGATCGACTTCACCTCGAGGAACTCCTCGAGCCCGAAGGGCCCGAGCTCGCGGCCGATGCCCGACTGCTTGTAGCCGCCGAAGGGCGCCATGGGGTTGAAGCCGCCGCCGTTGACGTCGACCTGCCCCGCGCGCAGCCGGCGCGCCACCGCCTCGGCGTGCGCCTTGTCGCCCGCCCACACCGCCCCGGCGAGGCCGTAGTCCGAGTCGTTGGCCATGGCGATGGCCTCCTCCTCGCTGTCGTAGGGGAGGATCGACAGCACGGGCCCGAAGATCTCCTCGCGGGCGATCGTCATGTCGTTGGTCACCTCGGAGAACACCGTGGGGCGGACGAAGTAGCCCTTCTCCAGCCCCTCGGGGGCCTCGGCGCCGCCGGTGAGCAGCTTCGCCCCCTCGTCGAGCCCCTTGGCGATGTAGCCCCGAACTCGGTCGCGCTGGACTGCCGAGACGAGCGGCCCCAGACGCGTCGCCGCGTCGAAGGGGTCGCCCGGTGTGTAGGTCTCGGCCGACTCCACGGCGAGGCGCTCCACCTCGGCCAGGCGCGCGCGCGGGACGATCATCCGCGTCAGCGCCGAGCAGGTCTGGCCTGAGTTGATGTAGCAGGCGGCCACGCCGGCGGGGACGGCCTTGTCGAGATCCGCGTCCTCGAGGATCACGTTCGCCGACTTGCCCCCGAGCTCCAGCGCCACGCGCTTGACACCGTCGGCGGCCAGGGCCATCACACGCTTGCCCGCACGCGTCGATCCCGTGAACGACACCATGTCCACCAGGCGGTGCGAGGCGATGGCCTCCCCCACTACCGGGCCCGTGCCGGTCACGAGGTTGAACACGCCGGCGGGCAGGCCGATCTCGTCGACGATCTCGGCCAGCACGAAGGCGCTCAGCGGTGCGACCTCGCTGGGCTTGAGCACCACCGTGCAGCCCGCGGCCAGTGCCGGCGCCACCTTGGCCGCCACCTGGTGCAGCGGGTAGTTCCACGGCGTGATGGCACCCACCACCCCGACGGGCTCGCGCACGATCAGCGACGTGCCGAGCGGCTCCTCCCACTTGACCTGGCCGGCGAGCTGCGCGGCGTTGGCGAAGCTCATCACCGGGAGGCCCACCTGGACGAGGCTCGACAGGGTGTGGGGCATGCCCACCTCCTGCGCGATGAGGGTGGCCAGCTCGGGCGTGCGCGCCACCAGGCTCTCCTGGATGCGCGACAGCGCCTTGGCCCGCTCGTCGACCGACGTCGCCGACCACGCCGGGAACGCCGCCGCCGCGGCCCGCACGGCCCGGTCCACGTCCTCGGGCGTCCCCTCGGGGACGGTCCCCATGACCTCCTCGGTGGTGGAGTTCACGACCTCCAGGGTCCCCGTCCCGCTCGAGGGCGCCCACGCCCCGTCGATGTAGAGCTTGTCCCGGACCTCCATGGCGCCCTCCTCGAGGCTCGTCGGTGCTCCCTCGATGCTACGCGAGCCGGGCCCGGAGGAACCGGCCGACGCGCTCGACGCCCGCAGTGGCCTCGGGCGTCCCCGCGCCGGCGAGCATCCACCAGTGCGCGCAGTCCTCGAAGACCTCGAGCTCGCACGCCACCCCGGCGGCCCGGGCGCGCTCGGCCACGGCCAGCGCGTCGTCGTAGAGGACCTCCTCGCTGCCGACCAGGACCAACAGCGGCGGCAGCCCCCCGAGCTCGGCGGCCAGGGGCGAGGCGCGGGGGTCGGCGCGATCGGCGTCACCCAGGTAGTGCGCGGCCATGGCCGACAGCCAGGCGGCGGAGAGGACGTAGTCCCGGTCGTCGTGGGTCGCGAGGCTGGCGGCCCTGCCGGCCACGTCCCCCCAGGGGGAGATGCACACCCCCGCCCCCGGCAAGGGCAGCCCCCCGTCGCGCAGGGCCACCAGCGCGGCCAGCGTCAGCCCGCCGCCGGCCGAGTCCCCGGCGACGGCGATCGCCGCCGGGTCGTGACCCTGCCCGAGCAGCCAGTGGTAGGCGACGACGGCGTCGTCGAAGGCGGCCGGGAACCGGTGCTCGGGGGCGCGTCGGTAGTCCAGGACGAGGACGCGCGCGCCCGAGGAGACCGACAGCTCGGCCGCCAGCAGCCGGTGGCTGACCGCGCTGCCCACGCAATAGCCCCCGCCGTGCAGGTACAGCACGACGCGACGCCCGTCGGCACCCTGCGCCGAGACCCACTCCCCCGCCGGCGCCTCACCCCCGAGGGGCGTGACCTCCACACCGTCGGGCGGGGGGCGCATCGAGCCCAAGGCGTCGACGACGGCGCGCTGCGCGTCGAGGGGGACGTCGGGCGCCATCCGGCCGATCCCGACGAGCACCTCCTTGACGGCCTGCAGCTGCGCGCTTGCCACCGCGGCACGGTAGCAAGGCCTGCGTCAGTCGCGCCCTGCCGGGCTCGTCGACTCGTCCGCGCCGTGCGACTCGTCCGCGCCGTGCGACTCGTCCGCGCCGGCCGCCTCGCCGAGCTCGGGCGCGTCCGGTCCGGCATAGGGGTCGCCCAGGATCCGGCGCGCCGCCTGGAACAGGGAGGCGGCGTCGGCGTCGGCAGGGCTCACGACCCCGCCGAGCAGTGACCGGCCCTCGCCGGTCACCTGCTCGAGGATCGACTCGCTCATGCGCTCCCAGAGCCCGGCATAGTGCGGCCGCTCGTGGCCGGCCGGGATCCGCAGCCACAGCATCATCACCCCCTGTGCCACACCGGCGACGGCCGGGAAGACCCAGATGACCCGGTAGCTCCCGGTGGCGTCGACGGCGTAGGCGGCCAGGAAGGAGAAGCCCATGGCGAACAGGCTGAAGGGCGCGACGAGCTTGCCCAGCAGCTCCCCCATGCCGCCCGAGCGCGGCAGCAGCTGCAGCAGCATGGGCGCCAGCGAGATGAAGAACGCGCTGAACATCGGCGCGCCGATGAAGGCCAGGACCACCGTCTGCCACATGTGCGTGCAGAAGCACTCGGCGAGGGACACGACCGCGCCCGTCAGCGGCGCGAGCACGGCCACCTGCACGCGGGTGAGCATCCGGGCGACGACCCATCCGAGGGGGATGCCGATCAGCAACACGGGCACGCCGGTGATCCACCCGGCGATGAACTGCACGTTCGCGCCGGCGTGGAGCACCTTGTCGAAGTAGACGATGGCCAGGTACCCGGTGGCGCTCAGGCCGGCCCAGAAGACGACCAGGCCGGCCGCCAGCAGCTTGGCGTTGGGGCCGGCCAGGATCTCCCGCAGCTCGTCGCGCCAGGGCCGCGCCCGCGTGCGCCGGTCGTGGTCGGCCACGACCTCGGCGGCCGGTGCCTCGCGCACGAGCACGAGGACGACGACCGCGACGACCATCATGAAGCCCCCCGCCAGCCGGAAGGCGAGGTCCCAGGTGGCCGGGTCGTGGGCCTTCCAGGTGGCGATGACGGTGCCCTTGATGACCAGGCTCACCAGCGCGCCGACCACGCCGATGAAGGCGGCCGCCTTGATGGTCCGGCTCTTGCCGAAGGTCTCGGGAATGACCGCCACGTTGGTGAGGCCGAAGACGACGCTCGCCGTCTTGACCATGACGATGAGCAGCACCAGGGGCCAGTAGCCCGAGACCAGCGTGTAGGCCCAGGTGCATGCGCCCATGATGAGGAGCCCGGCCGCCATGTACGGCGCCCGCCGGCCCGCCGCGCTCTTCGTCCGGTCGCTGGCCCGGCCGAGCACGGGGTAGGCGATCCAGCCCACCAGGCGGTTGGCGGTGAGCGCGAAGGTGATGGCCACCGCGCTCGCCGCGCGGGACTCGACCAGCAAGGTGAGCAGCACCCCCGACACCGCCAGGTTGGCGCGGGGGCCGACCAGGCCCAGCGACAAGCCGACGAAGCTGCGCAGGCGCGCCCCGTCGAGCGCCCCCGCGCCGACGGCGTCGTCGGGAGCCTCGGGGCCCGGGTCGACGAACTCGGGCAGGACGAGCTCGTCCTCGGCCACCGGCTCGTTCATGGCGACTCGTTGGCCACGTCGGTGCTCCGATCCGTCGCGCCGCGCCCGCAGCGCCGGCCCGTCACGTGCCCGGCCAGCCTACGTCCGCCGGTACGGACCGGTGGGATCGTGCGCAGGGCAGTCGGGTACACGGTCTTTCATCGGGCCTGGTGGATGCCGTCTTGAGCACTCGGCAACGATCGGACCCGAATCGAAGTCGATATCCTCGTCGACGCCCACGCGGCTTGCGTTGGTCGATCCCGGGCACCCGGTTCGGTCCCGCCGCGGTCACGACAGGACAAACCCGATGGTGCAGAAACGGCGACCAACCGGTCCCGAGAAGCCGGAGCAGGGGGTGCCCGAGCGGCTGCAAGGGCTCGAGCGGCGGATCGCGCGACAGAGCCTCGTGCTGCTCGTGCTCGCGGTTGTGGTCGCCGGCGTCGGCGTGGGTGCCATCGTCGCGGTGGAGTCCTACGTCCCGACGGTGCGAGTCGACGCCCCGCAGGGACTGGACACTGGGGCCTCGGCGACGCCCACGACGACGGTCCCGACGTCGCCACCCGTGGTCGTCGGGGTCAGGCCCGCCGGCGGGCCTGCCGCCGGGGGCAACCAGGTGAAGATCGTCGGGCTCTCCTTCGACACCGCGCAGTCGGTCACCTTTGGCGGCCTGCCCGCGCCCGACTTCACCGTCGATCCAGACGGCCAGTCGATCACCGCCCAGGCGCCGCCCGACTCAATCGGCGTCGTGGACGTGACGGTCACGACGCGCCGAGGCTCGAGCCCCGTGAGCCCCGCGGACGACTACGAGTACTTGGGTCCTTCGGTCACCCAGGTCGTGCCGAAGAAGGGCTCCTCCGGGAGCTCGGTGCAGATCGTCGGACGGGACCTCAACGGTGCGTCCGCGGTCGAGTTCGGCGGCGTGCCCGCCACCGCGTTCACCGTGAACGCCACCGGCTCGGCGATCACCGCCGTGGCGCCTTCGGGAACCGCTGGGACCGTCGACGTCACCGTCACCACGCCTGGGGGAACGAGCACGCCGACCCCGGCGGACCGCTTCCAGTATCCCTGACGCGGACGCGATCGTCCTCGGCCCTACGTGCGACCCACGAGGGCATCGGTGGGCACCGGGAGGATCGGGGTGATCCGAACTCATAGGGTGTCGACCGTGGCCGATCCAGATCGCCCGACCGACCCGCCCTCCGGGAGAGCGCCGGACGGCCCGGGACAGCCCTCGCAGGACGAGCCCGACGTTCGCTTCACCTATGCCAACGAGCGGACGTTCCTGGCATGGAACCGCACGTCGTTGGCCCTGATCGCCACGGGGGTGGCGGCCACCCAGCTCCTCCCCAAGTTCGAGGTGACCTGGGGCAGGCGCCTGCTCGGGCTGCCCCTCATCGCCCTGGGAGCCGTCCTCGCCGTCACGAGCTTCTTGAACTGGCGCTCGAACGAGCGGGCGATGCGCCGGGGTGAGCCGTTGCCGCGCTCGGTCATGCCACTCGTGCTCTGCGCGGGCATCACCGTGGTCGGTCTGCTCGCCATCGTGATCGCAGCCGTCGGAAAGGCGTGACCTCGTGCCGGACGGAGAGCAGGTCGACCGCGGACGTGCACGGGAAAGGACCGTCCTCGCCTGGAATCGCTCCGGTCTCGCCCTTGTCGTCTGCACCGCCGTGTTGCTGCGTCGCCTCTGGCCCCTCCGGGGGACGTCCCAGATGGTCGCGCTCGGCGTGACCGCGGCAGTGGTCGTCGTCCTCGCGCCGGTGGTCCTCGTACACCACCTCAGACGCCGCGGCCGCGACGACCGGGGCCCGCTCGGTCCGCGCGCCATGATCCTCATGACCGCGGGCACGGTGGCACTGGCCGTCGGGGGGATCACACTGGCACTCGCGACCCCGGCGTGATGCCTACGGAGCCTCCGGCTCTCGACCGCGTCCGCCACGATGCGGTCAAGAGGGCGCGCATTGCCGTGGTCTCCTACCTCCGGGCCGTTCAGGCCACCCGCTCGTATGTGAGGAGCAGCACGTCAGTGGTCGTTTGCGTGCACCCGGCGAGCCGCAGCCGAATTGGGTGGGGATACTCCCGGAACAGCCGCGATCCCGTGCCGAGCACCAGGGGGTGGAGCAGGATCCGGTAGGTGTCGACCAGGTCGTCGGCAACGAGCGTCTGCACGAGCACACCGCTGCCCAGCACGGTGACGAAGCCATGTCCCTCCGACTTGAGCCCCTGGACGGCCTCGACGAGATCGCCGTCGATGGCGTGGCTGTTGGCCCATGCCAGGTCCTGCTGGCGCAGCGTCCTGGTCACCACGTACTTCGGCGTTGTGTTGAGGCTCGCCGCGATGGGGTTGTGGTCGGGCTCGTGGGGCCAGTGCGCCGCCATGTGCTCGTAGGTCTTGCGCCCGAACAGGTACGCCGAGGTCTGGCCGATTCCCTGTCCGGCCTCCCGCGCCAGCACCTCGTCGGCGTAGGGACCACCCCAACCGCCGTGCTCGAACCCGCCCTGGCGGTCCTCGTCGGGTCCGCCGAAGCCCTGCATGACGCCATCGAGCGTGATGAACTCGACCACACCCAGCTTCCGCATGGTGTCTCCTCTCGAAACGCCGCGAGCCCGGGTCTCCGAAGGGGATCCGTCGGCCCCAGCGGCCAGGCTCCGCGAGCTATGTGAGGGTACGGCGCAGGACGGCGGCGAAATCCTCGGCGTCGCTCGCGAAACCGCCGTGGCCGCCGGGGAAGTCGACCAACGACGTGCCGAGGCGTGCGGCGAGCGCGGCGGCGGTGCGCTGGGCGAACTCGCCCTTGGACGTGGTTCCCCCGGCGACCACGACCCGGGTCGGCCCGCCCTGCAGGGCGGAGAGATCCGGCTGGTAGAGCGCGATGGGCAAGAGGCCGTGACCGAAGAAGCGCTCGCTCGTAGCCGCCATCTCAGCCGACGGCTGCGGCGGGGCGCCCTCGCCTTGAGGGGACAGGCTCATGCCGGTAAAGGTGGCGAACCTCGCCCATGCGGCGCCGATGCCGCTGTCGCGATAGGTGTCGTAGATGTCGTGCATCCCTGCGCGGGCCTCATCGGCATCGGGTAGGAGCAGGGCCAGCGGCGGCTCGTGGGCGACGAGGATGCGTACGTGACCGGGGTGGCGCGCGACCAGGGCGAGCCCGGTGATCGCTCCACCGCTGCTACCGAACACGTGCGCGGGCCCCTCGCCAGCCATCTCCAGCACCCGGCGAACGTCGTCAGCCAGCAGGTCCGGCTCGGCATCCTGGTCGCGGTCCTCGATCGTGCTCCGGCCGAAGCCTCGGGGGTCGTACGTCACGACGGTGAAGCTCTCGGCGAGTAGTGGCGCGATCGCGGAAAACCCCGAGACTCCCATGGGATGACCGACGAGCATGAGCGCAGGACCTGCGCCCTGAATCTCGTAGTACAGGCGCGCACCTGGAACGTCCAACGAGCCACTCGTGGGCGACGACATCTCCCGAGGCTAACTCCCCGATCACCGATCGCCCGTGTGTCTCAGAGGAATCCCGGGCGACCCCTTGCCTCTGACCTGGCCCGCCGGCGTATCCGCAGGCAGGCCCACCCCCGCGACACCGCACCGCCGGAGAGGTGGCAGGCTGAGCGCGAAGGACGCAGGTTTCGGGGGGTAGGCATGGCGGGCCGTCGACGCGCGTTGACGCTTCTGTCGACACTGCTGGCCGGCGTATTCGCAGCCGGATGCTCGCCCTCCCCGGCGTCGTCCGCGACCAGCACCGCGCCGACCTCGACCAGCACCGTCGTGACCGCGACGACCACGACGACGGAGCCCGGGACGGCGAGCACCGTCCCCGTCCCGACCTCACCCTCGGGGGAGGCCCCCCTGCCCGCATCCCCGGCACAGACACGGATCGAGTCCAACCCCGTCGGCCACACCTGCATCGTCACCGAGCGTCCCGGATCCTCCGAGAACGCCCCGCAGGCGCCGAGCGCCCTGCCAGACGAGCCCGTGGCCGTGGACGCCGTCCGCATCCCAGGACTCAACGACCCGGCGTGCCAGTCCGGCGTCGTCACCGGCTCGGGGGCATTGTCGGCCCAGCTCGCGGCGGACGTGAACGCTGCCCAGCCTGTCCCACCGGGCGTCGCCTACAGCTGCCCGGCCGACGACGGCCACGGACTCGACCTCATCTTTCGCTATGCCCGGCCCAGTGACGCAATCGCCGTCTCGGTCGCACTGGCGGGGTGCGAGTTCATCACCGGGCTGACCGAGGCTCGAAGGATCAGTCCGGCCGTGACGACCGATCTCAAGCGTTTCGTCCCGGCCACGTGGTTCTGACGGCAATGACACGATGCCTGCGCCGGTATGCTCGCCAACCCGACCCAGGGGTCAGCGACTGCGACGAGTGTGGGAGCCAGGAGTCGTCGTCATCCCCACTCCCCCACTGAAGTGAGGTGCGATGAGAATCAAGGCACGAATGGGGATGAGCGCCGATGGCTATGTGTCGAACGTTGACGGTGTGCCAGTAATCGCCCTGGCAAAGGACTTCGTCCCCGGAGCATCCCACGGCTATCCGGAGTTCATCTCGGGCTGCGATGCGGTGGTCATGGGTCGCTCGACCTTTGTGCCAGCGCTGGGCGCACCTGCCTGGCCCTGGGGCGACCTACAGGTGTTCGTGCTGACCTCGAGCCCGCTTCCGACCGAGACCCCCGCGCACGTGGTGGCGTCGAAGGGGGGTGTCGTTGGTTTGATCGACCAGCTCCGCTCCGGCGACCACCTCGCTCGTTCACGGACGGATCAGTGGAGATCTCCTACTCGACGAGGTGACCGTCACTGGCACCCTCGGCGATCCCTCGAAGCGAGTGGCCTCCTGTCGGATCCCGGAGGCTAGGAGCCGCTCGGCGCCGCCATTCCATACCGTCGGCGGAACAGCCAGTAGGAGACACCACCGGCAAGGATCGGGAGCCAGTACTGAGCGAGCCGGTACGCCAAGGTCGCCACCACGGCGTTGCCGGCGCCGACGCCGGCGAGGACAAGGAGCCCGCTGAGACTCGCCTCCACGATCCCCAACCCACCAGGAGTGACCGGGAGCAGCGCGATGACCCCCGCCGAGGAGTAGGCGAGAAGCACGAGCCAGGGATGCGGCTGGCTCCCCGTTGCTCGCAGGGCCGCAAGCAAGCAGAGATAGTCGAGCCCCAGGCGCCCGGCAACCAGGAGAAGGACCTTCCTCCACTCCCGTCCTAGCTCCCGCCGGATCTCGTTTCGCTGCACCAGGAGACGCTTGTCCAGCCCGACGAGGGGAGGCCGGTGTCGTCGGAGCTTGCTCCCGAGCCACTGGAGGGCCCTCCCCAGCGCCACGAGAGGTCGCTCTGTTCCTAGCAGGACGACACCGAGTCCCACGTACAACACGAAGCCGACCACACCGACGAGCGCTGCGACAGCCAGGGCGTGGTTGACCCGCGGCCCACCGAATACGGCGGGAAGCGTAAGGACCGGGAGCGCCAGGAGGCCGCCGACACTGAGGAAGGAGGACGCCGCCAGTCCCCCGGCTGCCGTGTCGGTGTTCACGCCTGCGGCCGACAACATCCGAAACTGGACTGCCGCGCCCGCGGCGTCCCCGCCCGGGAGCGTGTTGGTGACGGCGTTCCCGCAAAGGCCAGCAGTGACCACTGCGAACCACCCGCGTGTGCGCAAGACGATGCGTTGGATGCCGAACGTGCAGGTGAAGCTGGAGAGCTCGGCCATCAGGGCGACGACCAACCACACACCGCTCAGGGTTGCCAGCTTCGGCCAGGCACCGACCACCTTCACCAGGCTCGGGAGCACGACATAGAGGCCGATCCCCGTGGCGAGCAGGGCGACGACCCTCCTGACGACGCCCTTCGACGGACGTTGGCTCCTGTCCCCGGTCGAGGTCGGCATTCGTCGAGTCGATTCGTTGCCTTTACGCGTTGTCGCTCTCGCCCCTCCGAGGCTATGAGCGAGCGCCGACAGTGGTGAGCTGCTCGACACCCGAGTGGATGTGTCGGAGTCGGAGGATCTCAGCGCTGGCCGAGGACGCCGCCGATCTGGTCACGCACCGGCACGAACTCGGGCATCACGAAATGGCGACGCAGCCAGTTGGCGCCGTCGACCACCAGCGTGTGACCGGTCACGAAGGACGCGAAGGGTGAGCACAACCACGTCGCCGCCCATCCCAGCTCGTGGAGCTGGCCCAGGCGGCCTGCGGGGCTGCGGCGGGCGTCGACGTCCTCGCCCTCGGTGCGAAGGGCCTTGAGGTCGTCGCGCATCTCCTCGTGCGGGAAGAGCCCGGGGGCGAGCGCGTTGACGCGGATGCCGGCCGGCGCCCACTCCACGGCCAGCGTCTTGGTGAGGTTCTCCACGCCGGCCTTGGCCGCGGCGTTGTGGGCCATGCCCGGCCCACCGGTGAAGGCCTGCGTGGCCAGGATGTTGCAGATCGCACCCGGCTCCCCGCTGGCGCCGACCCGGCGGAACAGCTCCTGCGAGCACAGGAAGGTCCCGTCCAGGACGATCTGGGTCACGGCGCGCCAGCCGTTGACGCTCAGGTCCTCGGCGAGCGCGGGGAAGTTGGCCGCCGCGTTGTTCACCAGCAGGCGCACCGGACCGAGCGTCTCCTCCACCGCATCGAAGGCGGTGGCGATCTCCTCGGGCCGGCGGATGTCCGCGGCCGCGCCCAGCGCCCGTGCCCCAACGGCCTCCACCGCCGCCACGCCCGCGGCCCGGTGCTCCTCGCGGCGCGACACGATGCCCACCGCCGCACCCAGTCGGCCGAACTCGACGGCGATCGCCTTGCCGAGGCCCGTGCCGCCACCAGTGACCACGACCACGCTGCCGGCGAAGGTGTCGGCCGGCAGCATCCTCGTCCCCGGGGCCGGGGGCTCTGGCAGGGGCACGGTCGGACTCCTCCTCGGCTCCGGCCTACTTGCCCTCGAAGACGACCGGCTGCTTGGCCGCCTTGGCCGCGTAGCCCGCCGGCATGTCGTCCGAGACGAACTCGATCGACGCGCTCATCGCCTCGAAGCGCATGGCCTCGGTGAGGCCCCGGAAGGTGAAGGCGTCGATGGTGCGCTTGATCGACTGCACGGCGAGGGGGGCGTTGGCCGCGATCTCCCGGGCGATGCCCGTGGCCGCGTCGCGTAGGCCGTCGGGGGTCGTCACCTCCTGGACGATGCCCAGGCGGGCAGCGGTGGCCGCGTCGATGCGCCGGCCGGTCATGGCCAGCAACTTTGCCCACCCGGCGCCCACCTCGTGGGCCAGGCGCAGGTCGCCGCCGCCGTCGATCCCCACCCCGACCTGCGCCTCGGGCAGCGCGAACTGGGCGTCGTCGGCGGCGACCCGCACGTCGCACATGAGCGCGAGCTCGAAGCCGAAGCCGAGGCAATAGCCCTGGACGGCGCACACGATGGGCTGCGGCAGCTCGGCGAAGGCCCGGAACTGGTCATGCGCCCAGCGGATGCCCTCGTAGTAGTTGCGCGCCTTCTCGGCCGGCGAGCGCCCGGTCACCCGGTCCTCGGGCATCCCCAGGTCGATCCCGGCGCAGAAGGCGCGGCCCTCGGCCCGCACCAGCACCACCCGCACCCGCTCGTCGAAGCGGATCTGGTTGGCCCTCGCCCCCAGCTGGCGGGTGGCCTCCCAACTCCAGGCGTTGAGCTTCTCCGGCCGGCGCAGGGTCAGGGTGGCGATCCCGTCCTCGACATCGAGGCCCAGCAGCCACTCGTCCTCGGCCACCACCGGCGACGTGCGAAAGGGCATGACGGGCTCCTCACTCCCCCGGGCTCGGGTCACCCGTGCGCGGGCCGACCTGACGGTCCGTCATCCTTCCACCTCCCCTCTGCCCTCCGCCGGTGAAATGGCCCTCCTGCTCGACATTTGGATAGCGGTTCCTATATAACTTTGCCGGTGGCCCGGACCCAGGAGGAGCGCAAAGCGGAGACCCGCGCCCGGCTCCTGACCGCGGCGGCCGGGCTTTTCGCCGACCGGGGCATCGACGCGGTGTCGGTGGACGCGGTGGCCGACGGCGCCGAGCGGACCTCGGGCGCGGTCTACGCCCACTTCGGCTCCAAGCAGGGCCTGCTGCTGGCGCTCGCCGACGAGTGGACCCAGTCGCTGGTCACCGTCATCGGTGCCGAGTTCGACCTGGCCGCCGACGTCGACGCCCGCGTGGCGTCGGTGGCGCGCAACGTCGTCACCGAGCCGAGCGAGGCCACCCGCCGGCTGCTTCTGCTCGAGCACGAGCTGTGGCTGCGAGCGGCGCGCGACGAGTCGGTGGCCGCGGCCATGCGGGCCCGCCGGCGCGACGCGCACGAGCGGCTCACACGGGGCCTCGCCGCGTGGATGGAGCAGGGCTTCATCCCCCGCACCACACCACCGGACGAGATGGCCGACGCGCTGCAGGCCCTGGTGCTTGGGCTGGTCATGCAGCACCGTGTCGACCCCGAGGGCCTCGAGCTCGGCGCGGTCGAGCGCGCCATCGGCGACGTGCTGGGCGTCGAGGTGCGAACGCCCCAACGCGTCTGACCGCCTCGGGAAGCGACAAGGCAAGCGTCCGACAGAGAGACCGACAGAGACATCGAAGGAGAACACCGTGCACACCGAGATCTGCGACCGCCTTGGGATCGAGTTCCCGATCTTCGCCTTCACCCACTGCCGAGACGTCGTGGCGGCCGTGTCGAACGCCGGCGGCTTCGGCGTGCTCGGGGCCATCGGGTTCTCGCCCGAGGAGCTCGAGACGGAGCTGCAGTGGATCGACGAGCACGTGGGTGACAACCCTTACGGCGTCGACATCGTCATCCCCGGCAAGTACGAGGGGATGGGCGAGCTCGACCCCGTCAAGCTCGAGGCCCAGCTCCAGGCCATGGTGCCCGAGGACCATCGGCGCTTCGCCCGGCGCCTGCTCGACGAGGCGGGCATCCCCGAGCCGGCCGAGGGCGAGCGGCGCACCGGGATGATGGGATGGACCGAGGCCACGGGCACGCCGTTGCTGGAGGCAGCCCTGCGCCACGACAAGGTGAAGCTCATCGCCAACGCGCTGGGCACTCCCCCCGACCACATCGTGACGCTGGTCAAGGAGTCGGGCCGTCTCATCGGCGCGCTCGCGGGGTCGGTGAAGCACGCGCTGCACCACAAGGAGGCGGGACTCGACTTCATCGTGTGCCAGGGCACCGAAGGCGGCGGGCACACCGGGGAGATCGGGAGCCTGGTCCTGTGGCCCGAGGTCATCGACGCCGTGGCCCCCATGCCCGTGCTCGCCGCGGGCGGGATCGGCTCGGGGCGCCAGATCGCCGCGGCCCTGGCCATGGGGGCGCAGGGGGTGTGGACGGGCACGCTGTGGCTGACCGTGGAGGAGGCCGACGTCGCCCCCAACCAGACGGCCGCCTATCTCGCCGCCACCAGCGCCGACACCATCCGCTCGCGCTCGTACACGGGCAAGCCGTGCCGGATGCTCAAGAACGCGTGGACAGAGGCGTGGGGCCGGGACGACACCCCCGACCCCCTGCCCATGCCCCTGCAGATGATGGTGGCCATCGAGGCGGTCGGCGCGTCGCACCGCTACCCCGACAAGGCACCGCCCGTGGCCTTCAACCCCTGCGGGCAGGTCATCGGCCGTGCCACGCGGGTGCGCAAGACCAAGGACGTGATCTACGACCTCGTGGAAGAGTACGTGGAGGCGGTCGACCGCTTGGGGGCGACGGCCAAGGTGTGAGGGAGGGGACATGGCGGCACCCACCACCGAGGAGGGCCTGGCCTTCCACGCCCGTGCCACGGCGCGCTTCGCCGAGCTGTTGCGGCGCGTGCCCGATCCCTCGGTGCGGGTGCCCAATCTGACCTGGACCATCGCCGAGACGGGCGCGCACGTGCTCTCCACCCAGCGCGCATGTCTCCAGGCCCTGCGCACCGGAGTACCGGTGTGGTCGGACCCGAGCCAGGGCCCCGCGGAGAACGAGCGCCTGCTGGCAGCCACCCCCGAGCGCGAGCCCAAGGAGATCGCCGATGCCCTCGACGCCGAGACCGCGGCCCTGCGGGAGGCCTACGCGGCCCATGGCGACGAGCCCGCCACCTGGGTGGCGGGGACCACGCTTTCGGTGGGGGCCATCTGCGGCATCGAGGGAGGCGATGCGCTCGTCCACGGTTGGGACGTCTCCCACGCGCTCGGACGGTCCTGGTCGATCGACCCCGCCGACGCGTGCCTTGTCGCCTCCTCGCTCCTCGAGGTGCTGCCCCACTTCGTCGACCCCGATGCGGCCGCCGGGTTCAGCGCCACCTACGGGCTGCACCTGCGGGGCGGGCCCGAGGTCACGCTCGAATTCCGCGACGGGTCGCTCGCGGTGCGCGACGGCCGGCCGCCGCGCGCGGACTGCCGGATCTCGGCGGACCCAGTGGCCTACCTGCTCAACGGCTATGGCCGGGTCCCCGCCGCCAGGGTGGCGCTCAGCGGCAAGGTCGTCGCCTACGGCCGCAAGCCCTGGCTCGGCTTCAAGCTGGCGTCGCTGATCCGCAGCCCGTAGCCGGCGACCACGTCAACGATCCGCAGGCGGGCGCGACAAGACCTCATGCTCGTCGGCGCGTGCGGATGAGGCACGACGCCCGGCGGCGGATCAGCTGCCGCGTTCCCGGCTCCTGACGAGCACGACGAGTGGGACAAGAGTACATCCGGGGTATGACACAGCAATTGACCAGGGCATTCACCCCGTGACGTGTCGCGGTGCCCACTGACGGGTCGGGCCGTGTGCTTGTCCACGGCGCAATTGCGGCGCGCGTTAGCTATTCGCGAACGCGAAGCGCAATTGCGCGCAAATGTCCGATGCGTCCTTTGAGACCCGGCGGGCCGGGAGGTCGAGGATCGGGGCGTGCCGGTCAGCCAGCGCGCCCGGCCCGGTAGCGGATGACCGTGCCCAGGGCCCGGAGGTTGTCGCGCCAGCGGTACTTGCGGCCCTCGGACATCTCACGCCCGGCCCACGAGATGGGCACCTCGTAGATCCGGATCCCCTTGCTGAGCAGCTTGACCGTCACCTCGGGCTCGAACTCGAAGCGGTCGGCCTCCAGCGACAACCCGTCGAGCACCTCGCGGTCGAAGAGCTTGAGGCAGGTCTCGACGTCCGACAGCGTCGTGCGGAAGAGCACGTTGGTGGTGAAGACGAGGAACCGGTTGGCGATCCAGTCCGACAGGGCCATGTTCTTGCGCTCGCCGGTGAACCGGCTGCCGTAGGCCACCTGCGCCTTGCCCTTCATCACCGGGTCGAGCAGGCGGGGCCAGTCGTCGGGGTCGTACTCGAGGTCCGCGTCCTGAATGACGATGAGGTCCCCCGTCGCCTTGCCCAGACCGGTGCGCACGGCCGCGCCCTTGCCCTGGTTGGTCGGATGCGTCAGGACCCGGACGGTGGAGTCCTCGACGGCGCCGAGCACCTTGTCGGTCCCGTCGGTCGACCCGTCGTCGACCACCAGGATCTCGAGCTCCAGCGGTAGCTGCAGGGCGCGGATGCGGCGCAGCACCTCGACCACGGTGTTGCGCTCGTTGTAGACGGGGATGATCACCGACAGCTTGCGGTAGTCAGGACGGGCGACGCCCATCAGCTCCTCCTGTTGGACGCGATCGACGCGTGCCGTGCCAGGTACTCGGCCGTGCGCGCCAGGCCCTCGGCCAGCGGCACCTGCGGCGCCCAGCCCAGCGTGGAGCGGGCGAGCTCGATGTCGGGGCAGCGGCGCATGGGGTCGTCGACCGGCAGCGGCTCGTGGACGATCTCCGAGCCCGAGCCGGTGAGCTCGATCACCCGGTGGGCGAGCTCCAGGACGGTGATCTCGTCGGGGTTCCCGATGTTCACCGGGCCGGTGAGCTCGGAGTCGAGCAGGGCGAGCAGCCCCGCGACCTCGTCGGAGACGAAGCACAGGCTGCGTGTCTGGCTGCCGTCGCCGTAGACGGTCAGGGCGCGCCCGCCCAGGGCTTGGACGAGGAAGTTCGACACGACTCGTCCGTCACCGGGGGCCAGACGGGGCCCGTAGGTGTTGAAGATCCGGGCGATGCCCACGTTCACCCCCTCGGCACGCCGGTACGCCATGGTCAGCGCCTCGGCGAAGCGCTTGGCCTCGTCGTAGACGCTGCGCGGGCCCACAGGGTTCACGTTGCCCCAATAGTCCTCGCGCTGGGGGTGCTGGGCCGGGTCGCCGTACACCTCGCTGGTCGAGGCGAGCAGGAAGCGCGCGTCGTGCCGGACCGCAAGGGCCAACGCTCGCCTGGTCCCCTCGCTGCCGACGGCCAACGTGGCCAGGGGCCGCTCCAGGTATTGGGGCGGGGACGCCGGGCTGGCGAAGTGCAGGACGGCGTCGACCGATCCGGTGACGTCGACGGCCACGCTGACGTCCGCGACCACCAGTTCGAACCCCGCGTGGTCCCGCAGGTGCGCCACGTTGCCGAGCGAGCCGGTAGAGAGGTCGTCGACACAGACGACCGCGTCGCCGCGCTCGAGGAGCGCGTCGCACAGGTGCGAGCCGAGGAACCCTGCGCCGCCGGTGACGACGACCCGCCGAGCGCTCATCGCCGGCCGACTCCCACGTAGGTGAAGCCGAGGCGGCGCAGAGCGCCCGGGTCGAGGAGGTTGCGGGCGTCGACGATCCGCGGCTCCGCCAGCTCTTCGCGGATCTTCTCGAGATCGACCCAGCGGAACTCGTCCCACTCGGTGAGCACGAGGAGGACGTCCGCGCCCGAACAGGCGCCGAAGGCATCGACGTGGACCTCGATGCCCGCGGCCAGCCCGGGTCGCTCTCCCGTGACCGCGGGGTCGTACGCTCGCACGCGCGCCCCTTCGGCGATCAGACGGGCGGCGATGTCGACCGCAGGCGAGCTGCGCAGGTCGTCCGTCCCGGCCTTGAAGGCCAGGCCCCAGACGGCCACCGTCGAGCCCTGGAGCGAGCCGCCGACGATGGCGCGCACCTTGCCCACGATGGACGCCAGCTGGCGGTCGTTGGCCTCGATCGCGCTGCGCAGGAGCGTGAAGTCGTAGCCCGCCTGCTCGGCGATGTAGATCAGCGCACGGGTGTCCTTGGGCAGGCACGACCCGCCCCAGCCCGGCCCGGGGCGCAGGTAGTCGAAGCCGATGCGATGGTCGTAGGCCATCCCCAAGAGCACGTCCCGGATGTCTGCCCCCACCGTCTCGCACAGGTTCGCCACGGCGTTGATGAAGCTCAACTTGGTGGCGAGGAACGCATTCGACGCGTACTTGATCGTCTCGGCTGTCGGAGCGTCGGTCACGATGAGCGGTGCCCCGGTGGAGGCGAAGAGCTCCCCGACCCTGGCCGCGGCAGCCGGATCGGTCGCGCCGACGACGATGCGGTCGGGGTTGAAGCTGTCGTGGATCGCCGTGCCCTCGCGCAGGAACTCCGGGTTCGACACGACCGACACGTCGCTGCGGTCGATCAGCCGCTCGACGACGGCAGCCGAGCCCACCGGGACGGTCGACTTGTTGACCACCACGGCGCCGTAGACGAGATGGGGACCGATCTCCGCGGCGGCGGCCTCCAGTGCGCTCACATCGGCCGAACCGTCTGCCTGTTGGGGAGTGGGAACGCAGAGGAAGACGATCTCCGCGCCGGCCACGGCCTCCGCCGCCCCGAGCACGAAGCGCAGGCGCCCGGACGCCAGGCCGGACTTGAGCAGCTCCTCGAGGCCCTCCTCATAGATGGTGGGCTCGCCGCGCGACAGGCGGTCGACCTTGGCCGGATCCACCTCACCGCAGGAGACCTGGTGACCGAAACTGGCCAAGCAGACAGCCGTGGTCAGGCCGACGTATCCAGCGCCGACCACGGCGACCGGGGTGGTGTCCCGGCGGGCCGGGGTCGGGGAAGGCGCGTGCGACGACACGTGGGGGAACGGTCCACCCGGGACCGACTGGCGGCCCTTGTGCCTCGCCATAGAAGAACATTCTCCCTCACCCGCGGCCCGTCCACCGGACGGAAGGGCACCGAAGGCAACGAGTGGCCCCGCCGGGCGGGCCACCGGCGGCCTGGCCTTCGGGCCGCGTTCTCCCAGGTCGATAGGCGGGACGGGCGCAAGGTTCGTGCCAAGCGCCCGTTCCCGTCAGTGGGTTGGGACGGGCATGGAAAGCGACGAACGATGACCACCGGTGACCTGCGGGACGCGCGTGCCCGCCGTCGGCTACCGCCGTCGCGGCATGCAGCCGACACGCCCGACGCCACCTCCGACACCCGACCCCTCGGCGGGGAGCCCCGCGACCGCGACGCCATGTTCCGGGCCGCCCGCTACCTCACCCTCGCCGGGATGTTCTTCTTGTCATTGCTGAGCATCCGCATCACGAAGTCGCTGTCGGTGAGTGACGGCGTCTTCGCCATTGCCTCCCTGCTCCTGGCCCTGAGCCGCACGCGCAAGGCCGCCATGAAGTCGCCGGTGTGGTTCGTCGGCGCCTACCTGTTCGTCCTCGGCGGAGTCATCGCCTCGTTCTTCGCCGTCAGCCACCTGGGCAGCCTGCTCGTGGTGGCCAACTCCATCTACGTGCTCTTCGTCTGGCGGTGGCTCACCTACAACGTGCTCACGACACCCACGTGGGTCGAGCGGTCGATGGACTTCTACGTCCTCGGCTCCGCCCTGTCGAGCGCGGTGGCCATCCTCCAGGCCAAGCTCCACATCCTCGGGTACCGGGGCAACCTCCCCGGCGTGCACGCCGAGGCGGCGCGGGCCGTGGGGCTCTCCTACCAGCCCAACCTGATCGGGGTCACCTCCGCCCTGGCCCTCACCTTCGCGCTCGGCCTCATCCTCCATTCCGGCCTCGGGCGCTACCGGTTCCGGGCCGTCGCCATGGGGGTCATCGCCCTCGCCCTCATCTTCACCGCCAGCGTGTCGGGCATGGCCTGCGCCGGCATCGGCATGCTCCTGCTGCTCGTGCTCAAGGGGGTGAGGATCCAGCGGGTGCTGGCCGTCGCCGTGCTCGTCGTCGGCGCCTACCTGATCGGGAACCAGCTCCTGGGCAGCGGCAGCAACCTGAACATCTTCAACCGGATCCACGCCACGACCACCGCGGGCTCGGGCGCGAACACGGTGAGCACCCGGGTGGAGACGCTCAAGAACGCGTGGGCGGGCATCCAGCAGAGCCCCATCTTCGGACACGGGCTCGACCTCACCTCCAGCTTCGTGTACTACGACCCGTACCTGCGGCCCGTCACGCCGTACGCCACGCACAACGTGGTGCTGTGCATCTGGTACGAGGGCGGGATCCTCATGCTCTTCGGCGCGGCGATCTGCATGGGCTCGGGTGTCCGCCGGATGGTCGGCCGCTACCGCTCGCCGGTCGGGGACGTCGTCCTGGCCGGGGCGGTCGTGGTCATCGCCTTCTCCATGCAGGGGCCCGAGCTGGTCGACCGCTGGATGTGGCTGCCCTTCGTCCTGGCCATGGTCTTCCGCCCCCCGGCCCGGCGCGCCATCGGGCCACGCCCGGGCGCCACGGCCGCCATCGCCGCCGACTGAGGCCGGCAGACCGGATCGGTATCGCCGCCCCATGTCCAGCGCCCGGACCCTCTCGGCCTTCACCACCGGCGACTACGACGCGGGGCGCAGCCTCGCCTGGCGCGTGGGGTGGTTCGCCGCCCAGAACCTGCTCTTCGACCGCTGGTGGTTCCCGGCATCGCTTCGGCCCGGCCTCCTGCGCCTCTTCGGCGCCCAGGTCGGGCGCAACTGCCTGATCCGCCACGGCGTGCGGGTGCACTGGCCCTGGAACCTCCGCATCGGCGACGACGTGTGGATCGGCGAGTTCGCCTGGCTCCACTCCCTGGTCGAGATCGGCATCGAAGACGACGTCTGCGTGAGCCAGCGCGCCTCGGTCGTCACCGGGAGCCACCACCACGACGACCCGGCCTTCTCCTACGACAACGCGCCGGTGCTGCTGCGCCACGGCTGCTGGATCGCCACCGGGGCGATCGTGCTGCGCGGCGTGACCGTCGGGCGCAACGCGGTGGTCGGGGCGGGGGGGATCGCCTATCGCGACCTGCCCGACGACACCATGCTGGCCGTCGCCGAGCAGCGCCAGCGCCCGCTGGAGCCGGCGGTGGTCAGCCCGTCGCGCCGAGGTCGTCCAGCATGAGGCCGAGGGCCCCGAGGTCCACCTCGATGTCGCTCACGATCATCTGCGCCCGGCCGCGGGGGCGCTGTTCGCCACGCCCGGTCAAGTAGCGGTACTCGAGCCCCGGGACACCGCTGGCCAGCTTCCAGTAGTCGGGGACCATGCACCCAGCCGGGAACAGCTCCACCACGCTCGCCCCGGGGCTGGCGAAGACCAGGTTCACCAGGGCGGCCCCGTGGGGGGCGACGATGGTGGAGGCACGCGAGAAGGCATCGATCTGCTCGGCCACCGTCATCCCGCCGGGGTCGACCGCCTCGAAGCCGCGGGCCTCGAGCAGCGCTACCACCGCGGCCTCGTTGGCCACCGTGCGGTTGTTCGCCGCGCTCCCCCGCGTGACGTAGATGCCGTACCCCGGCACGCGGGAATCGGGCTTGCTCAGCAGCCGGCGCCGGAGGTAGGCGACCGCCCATGGCGGGTTGACCACCGTCATGGCCGGGGGCCCGGGCACGACCAGACATCCCGCGTGCACATGGCGCCACCGGGTGCTGTCGATGCGCTTGTCCGCGGGGATGCCGACGAGGTCGAGCAGCTCGCGCTGGAACCGGTGCTCCTCGGGCACGTACCAGAGCTCGGGCTCGGCGATCTCGGGGCACAGCTCGAGCACGCCGAGACGGGGCAGGACGTCCATCATGAAGTGGTAGTAGTTGGTGTCGCCCTGCATCGCCAGGACGCCCAGGCGCCCCCCCACTTCCAGCGGCATGCCCGGAAACGGGTGCAGGAAGAGGGGATGCTGGCGGGCGTGGTTGGTGCCGAAGTAGAGGCTCAGCTCCTGGAGCAGGTCGTCCGCGCCCGTGATGACCGCGCTGTGGGGAGAGAGGACCCGGCCACCGGGCAGCTCGGCCACGGCCACGCGCGGCACCATCTCGGTCAGGTTCTCCCCGAACACCGGGTGCTGCTCCGGGATCCCCCGTGGGACCGTCCTCGTTACCACCTCCGACGGCCGGACCACGAAGCAGGTGCCGCCGGTGGACTCGGCCGCCTCCTCCATGGTGCGCACCACCCCGTGCGGGAGATAGCCGCCACGCAGCTGGCTGGCGGCCAGGGACACGGGCGCGACCGCGCGTGTCGCGTGGGTGTACGCGTTCTTCAGGTAGGGGTAGAGCGGCCGCAGGCGAGGCGACAGACGGACCACAGCCGCGAGACTGTACACGGCACGATGCGCGGCCCCGCCGGGTACCGACGGCGTGACGTCGGCCGTTCCGAATCACTATCGTCCCCGCCCATGCCCGTGACACGCATGCAGCGGCGAGTGTCCTTCGTCCAGACCCACCTCCCCTGGCGCGTCCTGCTCGGCAAGCGTGTGGTGCGCCGTCACGTGCAGGGCGTCGACCTGTTCCTCCCGTGGGCGCACCCGCTGCCCGACTTCGCCGGCTCGCGGCCGTGGTACGGCCAGAACCTGATCGCGCTGGCCAAGGCACTACACGTGGCCGACGACGGCGCCGAGCCCATGGCCGTTCTCGACGTCGGGGCCAACATCGGCGATTCGGCCGCGCAGATCATCGCCGCCACCGGCGCCCAGGTCCTGTGCGTGGAGGGCGACCGCTACTGGGTGGACTTCCTGCGCCGCAATCTGGAGGCCGACGCCCGGGCGACCATCGAGGAGGTCCTGCTCGTCCCCGACGGCACGGCGTCGGGCACTGCCTCTCCGGTCCGCCACGGCGGGACGACGCGCTTCGCCGAGGGGGGTGTCGGGGAAGACGCCATGCCCACCATGACCGTGGGCGCCCTGCGCGACGCCCACCCGGAATTCGCCCGGCTCCGACTGGTCAAGAGCGACACCGACGGCTACGACCCGGCCCTGGTGCCGGCCGTGGCCGAGGCCTGGGCCGACGCCTCCCCCGTGCTCTTCTTCGAGTTCGACCCCATCCTGGCCAAGGCCGCAGGCAACCGGGACCCCAATGCGCTGTGGGGCGCGCTGGAGGACCTGGGCTACGAGCACCTCGCCCTGTGGGACAACACCGGCGACCCCCTGGGGCGCCTCTCCATCGCCGAAGCCCCGAAGGCCGCCGCTTCGCTCGAGCCCCGGCCGGTGCACAGGGGCTACGACTTCTGGGACGTCGCCGCATGCCGGGCGGACGACGGGGCGGCCGTCGCCGCGCTCGAGACCCTTGTCCCCGAGCCCTACGCGGTCGAGGGCACCTGGCGCCTCCGATAGTGCGGCCGGGTCTCGCCGCCCCACCCTCCCCACCCGCGTTGTGGTTCCGTTGGGAATCGGCGCCATAAACGCGGCCCTGGTGGCCGCTTCGTTGCCGGAGACAAACGATTAACCGGCAATTCGTCGGTTTGCACCCGGCCGTTCACGGTCCGGTTACCTCCCCTGCCTAACGTCCGCCGCCAGGAGGGCCCGGCCCTCCTGCGCTGAGCGCAAGGAGTGCTCAGGCCGAGCGTTATGCAGCGTTGTGGGAGGGCGGTCCACGGGGCTCATGGCCTGGGCAACCAGGTCGCCGCTGGCTGCCGTCCCGCCGACTGTCTCCATCGGAGGAGCCGTGCCGGACGACCTGGTGACATTGCCGTTCTTGCGCCCCGGGGTCGAGGGCCGGTGCCTGCCCGTCGCCGCACGGGGCGGTGCATGACCACGTCCTACGCCCTGCCCGACCGGCGCCTCGCCGCCAAGGCGATGCGCCCGTCGAAGCGCCTCACCGCCCCCGCCAGCCGGGTGATGGCGCTGACCATGTTCGACCAGGCCGCCACCAGCGTCTCGAACTTCGCCCTGTCGCTCGTCGTGGCCCACTACAGCCACGCCCGCGCCATCGGCGTCTTCGCGATCGTCGAGTCGACCTACATCCTCAGCCAGGGGCTGGTCCGCAGCCTGTCGAGCGACTGCCTGCTCACGCGCTCGGAGACCGACGACGGGATCATGGTCCGCTACGAGTCCGCCGGGTACATCGCGGCCCTCATCGCGTCGAGCGCCGTCGCCGTGTGCCTCCTGGCCATGAGCCCCTTGCTGACGAGCGCCTTCGCCGTGCCGATGGCGATCTTCGCGCTGTGCTTCCCCTTCATGGCGGCACAGGACTTCTCCCGCTACATCGGCATCAGTCGGCTCGACCCCGAGTACGCCATCCGCCTCGACATCGCCACCCTCCTCCTCTTCGTGGCCGAGTTCGTGGTCCTGCGGGCCACGCACCACCTGTCGCTGCCGTGGTTGTGGGGCTCGTGGACGGTCGCGTACGCGATGGTCGGGCTCACCACGATGCGGCGGCACCTGATCGTCCGCGGCGCGCGGCACCTCCTGGCCTTCTGGGTCCGCAGCGAGCGGGCCGTGGCCCTGCGCTTCGCCGGCCAGTTCATGCTGGTGACGTCCTGGCTGTACCTGATCTTCTACCTGATCGTCTTCGTGCTCTCGATCTCGGCCGTCGGCGCGGTGAAGCTGGCGCAGCTGGCCATCGCCCCGCTCGTCGTGGTCGGTGCAGGGCTGCAGGCCGCGCTGACCTCCATCGCCAGCAAGCGGTTCCGGAGCGACCGGCGGCACGCCATGCGGTTCCTGTTCCTGGCCGGCGTGGCCATGTGGTCGCTGATCGCGCTGTGGACCCTGGTCGCCTACCTCATGCCCAGGCACCTGGGCGTGATCGCCTTCGGCCCGACGTGGCCGAAGGCCCGCGTCTACCTCCCCTACGTCGGCATCGGCTTCGCCTTCAGCGTGTTCACCGGGGCGGCCAACGCCGGCCTACGCGCCCTGCGGGCGGCCAAGGTGTTCCTCCGGCTCGCCGTGGTCATGGCACCGGTCTTCTTCCTCCCCACGCTGGGTGGGGCCGCCGTGTGGGGACCGCTCGGGTTCTCGATCGGCCTCGTGGTCGTGATGGCCACCTACGCGGCGCTGAGCTGGGGCGTGCTGGTGCGCATCGCCCGGCGCACGAACTTCGGACAGTTGGGCGGCGACGAGGTCGAGACGGACGCCGAGGTCCTCGAATTCCCCGAACGTGAGAGTGCATGAGAGAGGAACGACTGCAGTGACATCCATCGACACCGTGGACGAGAGCTCGAGTCTGCGCCAGTACGCCTCGGTGCTCTGGCGCCGGCGCTGGATGATCGCCCTGGTCACCCTGGTGACCGTGGGCATCGCCCTGGCGTACTGCGTCGTGACGACGCCCGTCTACCAGGGCACCGCGAACCTGCTGCTGATGCAGCAGCTGCCCTCCGCCGTGCTCCAGGCCAACAACACCTTCAACCCGAACGTCATGGTCGACGTGGCGACCGACACGCAGGTGCTCGAGAGCGCCGACGTGACCGCCATCGTGAAGAAGACCGTCCCCAACGCCCCCTCGGTCAACGTGACCCAGGTGGGGACGACGAACGTCGTACAGGTCTCGACCCAGTCGACGGACGCGGCCCTGGCCGCCAAGGCGGCCACGGCCTACGCCAACGCCTACATCACCTACCAGCACCAGCTCACGGCGAACGCCCTGAACTCGGCCGCCCAGCAGGTCCAGAACCGGCTGAACACGGTGCAGGCAACGGCCAACCAGATCAGCGCCGAGCTCGGTGACTCGACCAAGGCGTCGTCGCCGGGGGCCGAGTCGTCGCTCGCCTCCCTGCAGGGCTCCCTGCAGCTGGAGGCCTCCAGCCTGCAGAACCAGCTGGCCAACGACCAGTTCTACGCCTCCTCCCAGACGGGCGAGAGCGGCCAGCTCATCAGCGCTGCGACCACGCCCACGAAGCCGGTGTCACCCAAGACGATCGAGTACTCGGTGCTCGCCGCCGTCCTCGGCCTCGTCCTCGGCATCGGCCTCGCCATCTCGCTGGAGTTCTTCGACGACCGGGTGCGGACCAAGGAGGACGTCCAGCGGGTCGCCGGGTCGCGCCTGTTGCTCGGGCTCGTGCCCGAGATCGCCGAATGGCGCCACCCCGAGGCCAGCTACCTCGTCACCCGCGCCGCCCCGGGCTCCGCGCCCACCGAGGCGTTCCGGACCTTGCGCACGTCCGTGCAGTTCCTGAGCGTCGAGCGTGCCATCCGCACGCTCCAGTTCACCAGCTCCGGTGCGCCCGAGGGCAAGACCACGACCCTCGCCAACGTGGCGGTGGTCATGGCGCAGGCCGGGATGCGGGTGGTCATGGTCGACTGCGACCTCCGGCGGCCCCGACTGCACGAGTACTTCCACCTCCCCAACGCGGTGGGCTTCACCTCGGTGCTGCTCAAGGAGGCGACCGTCGGCGAGGCACTGCAGCCGGTGGCGGGCCTCGACAGCCTGCACCTCATGGCGTCGGGCCCCATCCCGCCCAACCCCTCGGAGCTGCTGGCCGGCTCGCGCGCCGC